>JASLDD010000288.1 GCA_030151725.1 Solirubrobacteraceae bacterium | reverse complement strand
ACGAGCAGCTCGCGCCCCTTGACGCTGAGGCGAGCGTTAGCGTGGAGCTTCATCCGGTGTCCTCCTTGGGACTGGTGGCTTTGACACCTCCCAGCCTCCAAGGAGGCCCGGATGAACAACGTCCTCAGGAACTACACCTAGTCCTCAGCTGCCTGGCGGACCGTCTGCCGGCTCCGTCAGCGCGGCGATGTCTTCGAGGTCCACCGGGCGAGCGCTCGCGCGCTTCATGCTGATCAAATCGTCGAGCCCGGCAACCGCGATCCGCAGCTCGCCCAGCCGGATCTCGAGCGCTCGGGCGCGCAGCTCGGCGTAAGGCGGAGCACCTGGCGCATCGTGCAGGACATCGATCGCCCCGTGGCAGGTCTGGAACTGCCACAGCGTCGCTCCCGGCAGCATCGCGGCGTCTATCTCAATGCCCTCGCCACCCGGATTCACGACCTCTGCGTGCAGCGCGTTCAGGGCGTCCGCCAGCCGGGCCATGTTGGAGGGGACCGGCTGGGGGAACAAGTCGATGTCGATGGTGGTTCGCACGTGCCCATGGGTCTGCACCGCGAGACCACCGACGATCACGTAGTCGACCGAGTGGTGGGCAAGCACCTCGAGGATCCGCTCCGCGTCGAGGGGCCTCTCACGCGCCACGCTTGGCCTCCGCGCCGGCCTCGCGCAGACGCCCAGCCAGACGGTTTGCCGACAGTGCGAGCTCGAAGCGCTCATCCGGTGAGCGGCGGCGCGAGGCACACAGGTGCACTGGATCCCACCTGCCACCGAGGCGGCGCGCCTGAAACTCGGGCTCCCGGCCCATTGCAAGCAGCAGCGCGCGCACCGTCTCAAAGTTGGGCGCAGTGAGTCCACACTCGATACGACTGAGAGCTGCCTGGGTGATGCCTGCTCTCCTCGCGAGCGAGTCCTGGCTGAGACCCGCGTCCTGGCGATGACGCCTGATCAGAGTTCGAGGCTCATCCATATACTTGAGTATATCCCGAGGCTTGCGTCTGGCGGACGGTGGCAGTCGACCACTTCCACGAGTTCCACCTCTACACCATGGTGTTTCGTGCTCCTGGGCGCCACCCAGATCGGCTGGCGGCCCTAATCGTGAAGCGCCCGTGACGTCGCCTGCTTTTGGCTTGCGCCCGTCCTGCAGCTCAGCGCGAGCCGCCGGCCATCGCCGGCAGGATGACGAGCGTGTCGCTCTCCCCCACCGCCGTGTCCAGCCCGTCGAGCACGCGCACGTCCTCGTCGTTGAGATACACGTTTACGTAGCGGTTCAGCTCGCCCTCCGAGGAGAAGAGCTGATCCTGCGTGGCTGGATGGTTAGCTGCGAGATCCTGCAGCACCGCGCCGACGTTCTCGCCGGTGGCGCTCACCTGCTTCTCGCCGCCCACAGACGCGCGCAGCACCGGGGGTATCTTGATCGTCGCCATATCTATCGCTTCGGGAGACTACCCGGCCGCCGCGCAGAACGCCTCGTAATCGGGGAACACGCCGAGCTCGTCGTCTCTGATGTCCTCGGGATCGCGCGAGCAGATCGGGCAGTCGGGGTCGCGGTGGACCTTGACCTCGGTCAGCGTCGCTCCCAGCGCGTCATAGAGCAGAAGGCGCCCAATCGCCGGCTCGCCGATGTTGAGGATGAGCTTGACCACCTCGGTCGCCTGCAGCAGACCCATCGTGCCGGGGAGCACACCGAGAACGCCGTTGGCTCCGCACGAGGGCGCAAGCTCAGCCGGCGGCGGCTCGCGGAAGAGGCAGCGATAGCACGGGCCGTCATAGGGTTTGAACACGGACAGCTGCCCGTCGAAGCCGAGGATCGAGGCCGAGACGACCGGGATCTTCAGGCGCACGGTGGCATCGTTGAGCAGGTAGCGGGTGGGGAAGTTGTCGACGCCGTCGACAATCACGTCGTAGCCCTCGATGATCTCCATGATGTTGGAGGCGTCGATTCGCGTCTGGTACTTGACGACGTTGACGTCGGGGTTGAGCGCGTGAATGGACTCCTCGGCGGAGTCGACCTTGGGGATGCCGATCCGCTGCGTGGAGTGAATGACCTGGCGCTGGAGGTTCGATAGATCGACCACGTCGTCATCGACGATCCCCAACGTGCCCACACCGGCGGCGGCGAGATACAGGGCGGTGGGCGAGCCGAGCCCACCGGCGCCGAGCAGCAGCACCTTGGCGTCGAGCAGCTTCTGCTGGCCCTCGGTGCCGATCTCGGGGATCAGCACGTGGCGCGAGTAGCGCTCGCGCTGCTCGGGTGTGAGCGCGCGGGGCACCACGACGTCATAGCCGCGGTCCTTCCACAGGGTTATGCCGCCGGTCATCGAGCGCACGTGCTCGTAGCCGAGCTCGTCGCTCAGCGTGCGTGCGCTGTAGGCGGAGCGGTTGCCGGAAGCGCAGTACAGGATCACCTGAGTGGAGCGGTCGGGGACGACACCCTCGATGCGCGACTCGAGATAGCCCCTGGGCACATGCTTTGCGCCAGGCAGGTGACCGGCTGCGAACTCATCTGTCTCGCGCACGTCGATGATCGCCACGCCCTCGTCGATCAGCTCCTTGACCTCCGAGGGGTCGACCTCTTGGATCTGGCTCTTGACTTGGCGGAGAAGCTCCGCGCCTGACGGACTCATGTCGAAAACTCCTAAACCACGCTAGGGATTCATGTACTTCAGAAAGTGTAGCGAGATTCGGGGCGCTTTCAACGGGACATTTGGGCAGCTGTGGCGCTCAGGAGACGAGCAGGTAGGAGAAGCCCACCGCGCTGGGGCTTGCCGTGCGCGAGCCCCCGTATGAGGCGTTGGCGCGCCAGCGTCCCACAGCTGGCGGCGTGAAGGGAACGGTGGCTGTGCCGCCGCTGACGAAGGCGTGTTCCTCGCGATAGAACTGCCAGCCGAAGACGGGGTCGAAGCGATCGATTTCAACCGTCACCGGCCCGGATGCAGCTGGTGAGACCTTGACCTGGATGCCGGCCCCCTGACCGGGCGCAACTGTGGAGCTCGAGAAGGAGAGGCTTGTCGTGGTGATGGTGCGCGACTCCCGCACCAGCGAGTAGTTGCCCGCAGTCGCATTGGTGACCGACACCACGGCGTAGTAGCGACCCGGTCGCAGCTGCTGCTGCAGCGTCTGCGAGCCGCTGCCGTTGCACTGACAGGCGATCACGGAGCCGTTCTGGTTTCGCAGCTGCAGGTTGAAGGCCGCGCTCTGGGGCGCACTCAGCTTGAGAGTTAGGTTGGAGTGGCTCCTGACATCCATGCGGTAGAGCCGCAGAACGTGCACACCTCTGCCATCGAGGCGTCCTTGCGCGCGTGCGTAGTTGCCGAGCCCAATGCCAGGAGCCGTTTCGGCGGGGCCGGCGGGCGCGGCCTGCAGCCGGAACCGCTGAATGCCGTTGTGGGACAGGCGCGGGGTGACCTCGAAGATGTAGCGCCCGCCCTGGCCGGGACCGGGCGTGAACAGCCGGTAGCCACCGCAGCGGATGTGCACCAGCGGAGAGCCTTCGTCGAAGGACTGCGTCCCGGGTGGGTACAGCGCACCGCTCACGCACGCGTCTTCGGTCTCGTTGGCGAGGTTGATCAGGTAGCTGACGCCCGAGTGCAGCGTGAGCGAGTAGGCGGCGTTGATGTTCTGGATGCGGTCCACATGCCCGCTGACGCCACCCGAGGGCAACGGCAGCCCCGGCGGTCGCACGGCCGGCGTCGGCAGGAAGACGTCGAGCGTGAACGCAGCCAGCTGAGAGTTGGCGAGCGCGGCCACGCGGATCTCATAGACCCCGTTCTTGGATGCCGAGAAGTAGAGGGATGCCTTGCCGTGCGGATCGGTCCTGTGGCAGCCCACGGGAATCAGCTGCGAGCGCACCGCGTGGTAAACGTCGATCGTGCCGTCGAGCGCGCCACCGGCCTCGAGGTCGACGGCGATTCGCTGGGCGCTGGAGGAGCGCAGGCTGTACCAGACCGAGCCGATCGTCGAGGAGGCACACGAGGATTCCGTCTCGCGTGTCTCCACGGTCGCGCCCACCGTGGTGCCTTCGATCGTGGCGGGGAGGTTGTGGACGACCTGGGCGCTCGCGAGGTTGTCGTTGGCGGGCGGAGGCGGGGCAGCGGGTTCGGCCGCGAGGGCTACGGTCGTCGCCGACAGAGCCAGGACGCCGACCACAGCAACGAGCAAGCGTCGGTAAGAGCGCATCCCCACCTTCGTCCAGTTCCACCGAAGGCACGAATCTCCTGCATATGTGGGCTTGACCGGCTGCCGCCCGTCCAAAGCGCCGATACCGCGACATGCGCTCCTCGCCTACTCTGAGTCGCCCATGAGCCGACGATCTCGTTTCGCCCTGCCGGCCGTGGCGGTGGTACTGGCTGTAGCTCTGGTTCTCCTGATCGCCCTGAACGGCGGCGGGTCCTCCAACACGACCTCGCAGACCTTCACAGCGTCCGCCGGGAGCGGCTTCGACGGCGCGGCGCTCCCGGCGGGCCGTCTCGCGAGCGACTTCACGCTCACCGATGAGGTGGGGCGACACACGACGCTTTCCTCATATCGAGGTCATGTGGTGGTGCTGACATTCCTGTATTCGACGTGCGGCGCCCCCTGCGTGGTCATCGCCCAGCAGATACGAGGCGCGCTCGACGATCTGGCACGCCCGATCCCCGTCCTGATCGTGAGCGCCGACCCCCGCGTGGACACCCCTGAGAGCGTGCGGCGCTTTCTCGCCGAAGTCTCGCTGTCGGGGCGCGTGCGCTACCTCACGGGCTCGCCCGCGCAGCTGCGCTCGGTCTGGCGGGCCTACAAAGTGGTGCCCGCGAGCGCCGGGCGCAGCGCGTTCGCGCGCTATGCATCGGTGCTGCTGATCGATCCTCAGGGAGACGAACGCGTGCTGTTTCAGACCGAACAGCTCACGCCGGAATCGCTGGCGCACGACATCGCCAAGCTGGATGGAGGTCCCAGCCACCCCTGATACCCTAGCTCGCAGGTAGGAAATCTTGCGATGATGTTCTCAACCAAGGCCGAGTACGGCATACGCGTGATGGTCGAGCTTGCTCGGCGCACCGGCAGCGCGGGCGAAGACCCCGTTCCCCTGGCCGAGATCGCCGCACACGACGGCCTGCCGCTCGCCTATCTGGAGCACCTGGTGGCGCGTCTGCGCAAGGCCGGCCTGGTGGACTCCCGTCGCGGCTCACGCGGCGGCTACCTGCTCGCACGTCCCGCCGGTGAGATCACGATGGCCGAGGTGGTCAAGGCCCTGGAGGGCTCGATCGCCCCGATCGAGTGCATCTCGGAGGCCTCGGACGGATCGATCGTCTGCTCGCGCGAGTCCAGCCCCGAGCATGTGTGCCCCACGAAGCTGCTGTGGACGCGCGTGCGCTCATCGATCGTGACCACGCTGCGCGAGACCACGCTGGCCGACCTCCTGGCTCCGACTATGCCCGTCGGGCCGTCCCTCCCCACTCTTCAAATCGAACCCCTCACGACCGGAGCCTGACAACCGAACATGGCCGACCTAGAGATCAAAGACCTGCACGTCCGCACCGAGGACCGCGAGATACTCCGCGGCGTAGACCTCGACATCAACCGCGGTGAGATTCACGCCCTGATGGGCCCCAACGGCTCGGGCAAGTCGACGCTCGCGAACACCCTGCTCGGGCACCCCTCCTACGAGATCACCTCGGGCTCGATCACCTTCAAGGGAAAGGACATCACCGAGCAGGAACCCCACGAGCGCGCCAAGGCCGGTCTGTTCCTGGCCTTCCAGTACCCGGTGTCGATCCCCGGGGTCTCGGTGGCGAACTTCCTGCGCATGGCGATCAACGCCAAGCGCGATGAGCCGATCCAGGTAAAGGAGTTCCGCACCCAGCTGCAGCACGCGATCGAGCTGCTGGACGTCGACAGAGCGTTCACCTCGCGCCACCTCAACGACGGCTTCTCCGGCGGTGAGAAGAAGCGCGCGGAGATCCTGCAGATGGCGATGCTGGCGCCCGGCATCGCGATCCTCGACGAGACCGACTCGGGCCTCGACATCGACGCGCTGCGCACGGTCGCGGAGGGCGTGCAGCGGCTGCACGACGAGCAGGGCCTGGGCGCCCTGATCATCACCCACTACCAGCGCATCCTGCACTACGTGAAGCCCGAGTTCGTGCACATCCTGATGGACGGGCGGATCGTGCTGGAGGGCGGCGTGGAGCTGGTCGAACGCCTGGAGCGCGAGGGCTATGACCAGATTCGCCAGGAGGTCGGCACGGCCGTCGCCGCCGGTGACAGCGGTGTCTGACACAGGCGCCGTCGACATCCCCGCGCCGAGCACCAACGGCAACGGCGCAGCGCCCGTCAACGTCAAGGCAGGGCGCCACCGCGAGGCAAGCCTCTACCACGCGCTCGCCGGTGCAGGCGCGGGCGACGGGCGCACGCTCGAGCAGCTGCGGGAGGCTGCCCGCGAGGCCTACGCAAGCTCCGATCTGCCGATCTGGCGGCGCTCGGGCTTCTGGACGACGACGCTGCAGGCGCTGGAGCTGGACTCACTCGACGCCCAGGCCAAGGGGGAGGGTGTCCCTGACGTCGTCACGCGCACACTGCCCGACGGCCCCCGCGCGGGGCGGATCGTGCAGAGCGCGAGCGAGATCGTCCATTTGGAGCTCGACCCGGCGCTGGCCGAGCGCGGCGTGATCCTGTGCTCGCTGCAGGACGCCTTCCGCGACCACGCTGAGCTCGTGAACGAGTGGTTCTCGCGGCGCCTGACGCTCGACCGCCACAAGCTCGAGGCCGCGAACGCCGCCTTCTGGACCGGCGGCACGTACAAAAACGCGCCGCC
>JASLDD010000109.1 GCA_030151725.1 Solirubrobacteraceae bacterium | reverse complement strand
GCGCTGGGGGCTTGAGGCCACCTCAGAGGCGCTCCCGAACAGACCGTGCCCGTACAACGATGGGCGCCCCTGTTCAGCGGTGCCAGTCGTCACCGACAGCGGGATGATGCAGTCGAAGTTGGCCGTCCAGATCCCGTTCTGGACGGGTTTGCCGCTTTCGTCGAGATCCAACCTGCCGCCGGGCGCACAGCTGGGGGTCATGTAGCAGGGCACCGTGAAGGTTCCTTTGACCCGCCTTGCGATCTGACCCGGGTTGGGTTCGTTTTCGACCTGGGTGACCACGAACGTCGGCGATACGCCCTGCACCAGGCCGTCTTCGAGGTTCCTGTCGCCCAGCTGGGCAAAAGCGTCATTGCGCATGGCAAGCTCGCGGGCAGTGTTGTTGGCATCGCTTGCCACCGTGAAGTCCCAGGCGAGATACAGGCTGGCACGCTGGATGCCGGCGCTTTGGAGCGTGGCGAAGAGTTCTTCGAAGTGCGGACGGCGGGCGTTGATCGCTTCCTGTTCGGAGGGCACGTCGTCGCGGTAGTAGCGGAAGCCGGCCGGCGCTTCGAGGTGTTCCTTGGCTGCGTTCTTGAGATTGCGAAGCGCCACGATGTAGCGGTGCCCGGAGGTGAAGTTGACCGCCGGGTGAATCTCCAGGACCGCCTTCGATGCCGCTGCGCCCGAGTCGATCTCAGTCCAGATCGGCCAGCGCTGGCCGGTCGTCGCGTCGATCACCACAACCGGCGCGTTCGCCTTTGCGTACTGGCGCAGGTGGTTGATCGGCACCGCACCCATCGCACGCACGTCGGCGACGGTTTCGATCCCGGGGATCTTCACCAGGATCGCCGACCCCGGACTGAAACCGTCAGAGGCGTTGTAGGGAGCCGCTTCGATGTGGGCGCCATAGGCATTTGCGGGCGTGCCTGCGGTCTTGAAGTTGACACGCCGCCCAGTCGCACTGCTCGGATCGGCGACCGTGTAGTAGTCGTCGGGAAACGGCAGCATGCACGCCGCGCCGCCCGGACTCTGGATGAACTCGCAGTTTTCCGCTTCGTTGATTTCAATGGTAGGCAGCGTCTCGCTCGGCGCCAATCGCTGTGAGCGGACCGGCGAGGCACTCGCCACCCCGCTGAGCAGCGCGCCCAAAATCGCAATCGTGGCAGCGACCAGCAGACGAGCTCTCATCGCAAATCTCCCTCTGACTTTGTCGTCAGCCAGACCCCGTCCACCACGCGCCTACGCACGAAAGAACCGATTCCGGCCCCTCTCCCTGGCGGAGAGGATAACACTGTTGTCAACCCCCGAGAGCGTAGGAGACAATCACAACGACAGCCCGCCCGCGACACCCAGCCGCGAGCGGGAAGCGTCGTGTGGACTACAGAACGGCCTCGATCAGCGACGTGAAGTCGGCCTGACCGGACACGTTGGGGTGATAGCTTTCAGACAGCGGGTTCGACTGCCCGTTCAGCCATTCCGAGGACGAGCAGACCTCGTGCGATGAGAACGCGCTCCTGGGGTCCACAAAGGTGAATTTGTGAGCTTCGGCGCGCGCTTTGATCGTCGTGTCGAGCAGATCTCCGGTTTCGTTCAATTTCTTCTCGTTCGAGGAGGTCAGCAGGTTGACGTTGCACGTCTTCCCTTCCGCTGTGAACAGCCTCGGATACCCGAGCACGACGACGTGCGCGGTCGTGGCCTTGGCCCGAATGTCGTTGTAGGTGGTGTCGAGCAGCGCCGGCAGTTTGTTTTTGATGAAGCTGTTGGCTTCACTGATCGCACTGCCGCACGTGAAGTAGTACAGAGCGCAATTGAGGATCACGTTGCTGAAGCCGGCATCGTTGCCGCCGATCGTGATCGTCACCAGGCTCGTGGAGCTGCTAAGCGTACCCAGCTGTTTGCTGTTCACGTCCGTTGTCACAGCGCCGCTGCATGCCTGGAAGCTCAGCGTGTAGCCCTTTGCCGCCGAGATCAGCGGTCCATAGGCATCCGGGCTGCGGTCACAGCTGCCTTCTTCGCTGTAGAAGACACGGGTCCCCACACCCGATGAATAGGAGTCTCCAAGCGCCACATACTGCGGTGCCGCGGCAGCCGAGGCAGCCGGCAGCAGGACCCCAACCATGACTGCGGCCAGGCTGATGATACGAGTTCGTTTCCCCACGATTCTCTCTCCCCGTTTTGATATGCCGCCCAGGGACCTTCGTGTGCCCTTCTCCCCGAGCGCGGACTGAACTAACCTAACCGTGACGTACAACGGCCGTCAAGCGCTCCCACCCCAGCCCAAATTCGTCAGTCAGTAGGTCAATTGACCTTGCCCCAGTGTCTCCAGCCTGAGCCGACGTTGGACACTCCGGGACGTCTAAGCTGCCCTACAGGCGGACGGCACCCTTCCAGATCAGCCGCCGCGGAAGGAGATCCCCATGACGGTCACCACCCCAGTACAGATAGACCGCGAGCGTGTACAGGAGCTCACGCAGCGTGAGCTGACGATCTTGAATGAGCGCACCGCGGGCTCTGCCGCGATGTACGAGCGCGCTCGTGGGTCACTGAGTGGAGGTGTCGCGTCGTCCTACCAGCTGCGCGATCCGTGGCCGATCTATCTCGTCTCGGGGGAGGGTCCAACCGTTACCGACGTGGATGGCAACCGCTATTGGGACTTCCACAATGGATTCGGCTCGATGGTTCAGGGACACGCCCATCCTGCGATCGTGAAGGCGATACACGAGCGGGCCGCGCTCGGGACCCACTTCGCCGCCGTGACCGAGGACACCGTGCAGGTCGCCGAGGATCTCGCGCAGCGCTTTGCACTGCCGCGGTGGCGTTTTGTCAACTCTGGCTCCGAGGCGACGATGGACGCGATTCGGATCGCGCGCGGGCTGACCGGACGCGAGACCATCATGAAGATCTTTGGCTCATATCACGGCCATCACGACGCCGTGATGGTTTCGATCGGTGTCCCCTACGACGAGATCGGCGACCGCGAGAACCTCGCATCGCTGCCATATGGTGCCGGCATCCCCACGGCCGTGAGCGATTTGACGATTGCGGTTCCGTTCAACGACGCCGGCGCCATGGAGCGGCGGATCGAGCGCCTGGCGGCCGAAGACCGCCTCCCGGCTTGCGTGATCATGGAGGCCGCCATGATGAACCTCGGCGTGGTGCTGCCCCAGCCCGGCTACCTCGAGCAGGTTCGCGACATCACCTCCCGGCACGGCATCGTGTTGATCTTCGACGAGGTCAAGACCGGTCTGGCGGTAGCCGCCGGCGGCGCCATAGAGCGCTTTGGCGTGCAGCCCGACATGGTCACCCTCGCAAAGACCCTCGGCGGCGGCCTGCCCTCAGGCGCGATCGGCGCAAGCGAGCAGGTTATGAGCGTGGTCGAAGACGGCAGCGTCTACCAGGTAGGCACCTACAACGGCAATCCCCTCTCGATGGTCGCCTCGCGAGCAAGCCTCGAGGAGGTGCTCACACCCGATGCCTACCGGCACCTGGACGCCCTCAACGAGCGCATCCTCGCCGGCTGTGAAGGGGTGATCGAGCGCCATCAGCTGCCCGGCTATGCCGTCGGGATCGGCTCCAAGGGCTGCGTCACCTTCTCCCCCACGCCGATCGTCGACTACGAAACGTTCAAGGCCAGCCAGGATGTGGGCGTGACGGAACTGGCCTGGCTGTGGAACATGAACCGCGGCATCTACATGACGCCCGGGCGTGAGGAGGAGTGGACGCTGTCGGTGACCCACACCGACGAGGCCGTCGACGCCTACGTTCAGGCGTTTGACGAGATGGCGGCTGCGCTGACCGGGTAGGGACGCGAGCGGCGGGCCTGCGCGTGCTGCCTCTCGGCCGGCGCTGCCGTCTTGATCTCCGCGAAGTGGGGTGTGAGGCGCGAGGCGCGAGACATTGCGTATGTCAGGCCGCCGATCAGGGCCAGGGCTGCGGTCACATTGATGATGATGGCGAGTGAGAGGATCATGGCTTCTTCCTTTGGCTTGTTTTCGATCTGTACTCAGTGTCGTCCTCGACGCTGGCTTGATCCTGTGCTCAACCTGAGAGAAACCTGAGTCTGGTGGTGCGTATGGCACTGCGCCGGCCTTTGTCCTCGGGCTTGTCCTTGCCACCAGCAAGGACTGCGCCCTGCGTCCGCGGCCAGCTTGGCCCTCCGCACCACCAGATCAGAACGCGCTCAAGATTTGGCCTGCGTCAGGTCATAGAGCGTCTGCCCGCCCACCGTGACCGCCTTGAAATGGGCCTTGACCCATGTCGTGATGGCACTTGAGCTGCCCGTGGCTCCGCCGGGCCTCGTCCCAGAGGGACGTGCGCCGGGCGTGAAGCCGCCCGACCCCGTGGCGCCGGCTGGAGGTGCGCCGCCGGGCAGGCCTTGGGCCGCGCTGCCGGGCTGTGCTGCCCCGGCAACGCGTCCACCGGCCTGAGTGTGGGTGCCACCTCCGCCTGCCCCGGTGCTGGTCGCGAGGTAGTAGTGGATCTCGCCTTTAGCCACGTACTGCTTGAACTGAGCCAGGGTGAGGTTCCCTCCCTCGTTGCTGAAGCCACCGATTGCCATCACCGGCTCGCCACCTGTGGCCAGCTCCAGAGAAGCCGCGCTCTGTGAGCCCGAGACGGCGGCAACCCAGCGATAGCTACCGGCGTTCGCCTCCAGCGCCTTCCTCAGCGCGCTGCTGACCGTCTGCGTGCCACCGCCCATGCCCATGCCCGGCGCGCCGCCGCCCATGCCCCCGCTCGTGCCCGGACCGGCCGAGGAGATCGATCCTGTGTGCACGGTCGAGATCGTCTGCGCGGAATAGGCCACGGGACCGGCCAGGCAGGCCGCAAGCGCACACACGGCGGTCGCTCCCGCAGCGATCCGTCCGAACCGACGCATCGAGGGCGCCATCAGCAGGCCGGCGAGCGCGAGCCCCGTGCTTACGGGGACCAACACGAGCAGCCACGCTTCCCAGTGGGGCGTGCGGTCGAGCAGAACCCAGGACCACGATGCGGTCAAGACCACAGCTATGCCCGCCACCGCCATGGCGCTGCGCGTGCGTCGTGCCTTCCTCAGCATGGAGCCCCCGATTGCGACCGGCGCGGCGATCGCAGGTGCGAGCGCGACCGTGTAGTAGGTGTGGATAACCCCGCTTCCGAGGCTGAAGACGAGCCCGCTGACGAGCAGCCAGCCTCCCCACAGCATCAGCGCGGCGCGCGTGCGGTCCGTGCGCGGCGCTCCCCTGCGCGCCCACATGCCAACCGCCAGCGCAAGCAGGGCCGCGGGCAACAGCCACGATGCCTGCGCGCCCATGGCGCTGTCGAAGAGGCGCAGCACGCCCGTGGGGCCGCTGAAGTTGCCGCCGCCCCCTCCCCCACCGGGTCCGCTCGCGCCGAAGATCCGCCCCAGCCCGTTGTAGCCGGTGATGAGGTTGAGGATGCTGTTGTCCGAGGAGCCATCGATCATCGGACGCGATCCGCTCGGCCACAGAGCCACGATCGCCACCCACCAGCCGGCGCTCACCACGATCGCACCTGCACCCGCCAGGGTCTGCAGCAGGCGCCGACGCAGTGGCGTGGGCGCAGCGATCAGATAGACGAGACCAAACGCCGGGAGCACCAGGAACGCCTGCATCATCTTGGCCAGGAAGGCAAAGCCGATCATGGTTCCCGCCGCCAGCACCCAGCGTGTCGCGCCGCCCTCTACCGCACGCACCAGGCAGTAGGCCCCCGCCACGAGCAGGCAGACTAGTAGCGCGTCGGGGTTGTTGAAGCGGAACATCAGCGCCGCCACCGGCGTGAGCGCAAACAGCGCCCCGGCCGCCAATCCAGCGCCCGCCCCGAACCAGCGCTTGACCGCCGCATGCAACAGCGCCACCGCCGCCACGCCCTCGAGTGCCTGCGGCACGAGCATGCTCCAGCTGCCGAAACCGAAGATACGCCCCGACAGGGCCATCACCCACAACGACGCCGGGGGCTTGTCCACGGTGATGAAGTTCGAGGAGTCGATCGAGCCGAAGAAGAATGCCTTCCAGCTCTTGGTCCCCGCTTGGACGGCGGCGGCGTAGAAGCTGTTGGCGTAGCCCGATGCGCTGAGATCGACCATGTAGGCGAGCGCGGTGCACAGCAGCAGGGCGATCAGCGCCGGGCGCGCCCAGGCGGGATCGGCGCGTTCTGCTGAGAGGGTCCGCTGCGAGTGAGGACGGGCAAACGGCCGGGAGTGAGGTGGGGCGAGAGTTGAGTTCATGGCAGAGACCTTGGCCGCTCACCCTGGGAGCGCCGTGCCGCCACGCTGGGAGGTTCATGTGAGGGCTCTCACTACAGTTGGCAGATGTCAGGCAAAGAGACCGCCGTGCTGCTCGACATCGACGGCGTCCTGTACATCGGCGATGAGCCGATATCCGGCGCTGTGGCGGCGGTCAAGGAGCTGCGCGAGCTCTCCGCCGGCATCCGCCTGGTGACCAACACGACCTCCCGCTCTCGCCGCGAGATCGTCGCGCACCTCGACGAGCTCGGCTTCGATGTGCCCGCCGAGGAGGTCCTGACACCGGCCGCGCTCGCCGTGCGTCACTGCCACGAGCAGGGTCACGAGAGGGTGCGGCTGTTGGTGGCAGACGCGCTCCTGGAGGACCTCGCGGAGCTGCGGCCTGCCTCGACCGGTGAGGCGGTCGAGGCGATCGTGCTCGGCGACCTCGGCGACGGGTTCACCGCGGAAGTGCTCAACGAGGCTTTTCGCATGCTGATGGACGGAGCCGAGCTGGTGGCCCTCCAGCACAATCGCTTCTGGCGTCGCAAGGACGGCCTGGTGCTGGACGTGGGCGCCTACTCGGCGGCGCTCGAGTACGCGAGCAACAGCGAGGCGGTGGTCGTCGGAAAGCCCGCTGCCGCGTTCTTCTCCGCGGCGCTCGCCGACCTGGGCGCCGCCCCCGAGGATGGGGTGATGGTCGGCGACGACGTCGAGGCCGACGTGGGTGGCGCGATCGATGCCGGACTGCGAGGGATCCTCGTCCGCTCGGGAAAGTTTCGCGAGGAGCTGCTGGAGACCTCAGGCGTCGAACCTACGGAGATCCTGGATTCGATCGCCGATGTGCCCGCGCTGCTGGGCGATTGAAAAACCGAGCGGTGGATCCGTCAGTCGCCCGTGTCGGCGATCTCGAACCACACGCAGGTCCCGCAGCGCCGGTCTATGCCCCACTTCGTGGCCTGGCTCTCCACCAGGTAGAGGCCGTAGCCGCCCTCGACGCGCGCTGGATCGCGTGGAACCGCGTCAAAACCGCTGCCGTGGTCGGTGACCTCGACGCGGACCGCATCCGAGTCCAGCAGCCGCGCGCAAAGGTGAATGTCGCTCGTGGGGGGTGCATCGGAGTGCACGACCGCATTTGAGACGAGCTCTGAGACCAGCAGGGCCAGCGTCGAAAGGCGCTCCTTGCTCAGCTTGCGCTCCTTCGTGAAGCCCGTCACAGCGGCTCGCGCAAGCGAGGGAGCTTGGGGATCGCGCTCGAGCGTCATGCGCAGCGTATGGGGATCCTCGGAGCGTCCCCGTTCTCCAGATCCGCTCATCCGGGCGGATCCTCGAACGGAAGCGCTGTATCGGCCCCCGTCATGCGCAACACGGCGTTGGCCGACTCGTGCTTGGAGGCCACGAGCTTCAGCTGCCAGCCATCGCGCTTGGCCCTCTCCCCCAGCTCTATCAACAGACGCAATCCCGAGGAGTCCATGAATGTCACAGCGCTCAGATCCAGGGTCAGATTGGTGGGGCTTGCTCCCAACAGATCATCCACACCTCTTGAGAGCACCGGGATGGTGCCCAGATCGAGCTCGCCCTCGACCGCCAACTTCAGATCTGCCCCATCCGTCAGGTCCCTAATCGTGAATGTCGTCGGTCTGATCATCGCCTTCCCCCTCTCCCGATGAGCTAATCGTGCCATTTCGCGGAATCACGCGCGTTTCCTGCGGAACGCTCGCGCTCTCCCCCGCGACCCTGCGCCGCAGGGCGATCACGGCCGTATCGTCGCTGAGCGCTCCCGTCTGAAAGTCGCCGAGCACCTCGGCCAGTCGGCTCACCAGCTCAGCGGCGCCGCCCTCGCGGCGCTGCTGCAATGCCCCACGCAGCCGCTCGAAGCCAAACCGCTCGCCCCCATCGCCCTGGGCATCGGTGATTCCGTCTGTGTAGAGCACCAAGGTGACGCCCTCACGCACATTCAGCTCGTGCTCACCCCAGGCCACATCGGTGAAGGCCCCGAGTAGCGGTCCATGCTCGCCCACCTCCTCGACGTTCTCTCCCGAGACCAGCAACGGCAACGGATGCCCGCCCACCGCGAACTGCACCCGCTCGCCGCGCACGTGCAGGCACAGCGCCGTGCAAACCGAGATGACCGAGCGCTTCTTCAGAGCCTCGTCCACGAACGCCATCAGCTTCGCGGGACTTGGCTCGAACTCCGAGGCGGTGCGCACGGTGTGCCTGACGAAAGATGTCAGCGCCGCCGCCTCGATCCCCTTTCCGGTGACATCGCCGATCAGCACCATCCAGTCCTCGCCCAGCGGCCAGATGTCATAGAAGTCCCCGCCCACCATGCTCGTCTCGATCGCCGGCGAGTAGATCGACGCGAGCTCGTAGTCGGGCACCTCCGGCAGCTGGTCCGGGAGCAGGCTCTGCTGCAGGGTGCGAGCTATCGAAGAGCGCTGGCTGTAGAGCCGCGAGTTCTCGATCGCCACAGCAGCGCGCGTGGCCATCTGCTCGGCCAGCTCGCGATCGAAGCTGTCGAGCACGCGCGCCGACTCCGCGCTCACGAGCGTCAGCGCCCCCAGTACCTTCTCGCCGAGACGCATCGGCACGACCAGTACCGAGCGGAACCCCACGGCGCGCAGCAGCTCGAGGTGGCGCTCGTCGATCGCCGCCGCTGCGAGCATCTCGTCGGGGATGTCGGGATACAGAAGCGCCTCGCCCGTGCGCAGCACCAGACCGAGTCCCTGCTCGGGATCGAGCTGGTCGGGAACGTAGTTGCGCAGTTCTTCGGCCAGGCTGAGGCGAGTGGGGTCCACGTGCGCGACGGCGACCGTATTACGCGAGCCATCCTCGTCGAGCAGATCCACGGCGCACCAGTCGACGATGTCCGGCACAGCCATCTGGGCGACGTTGCGAAGCGTCTGCTCGTAGTCCAGCGATGAGGCCAGCGCCCCGCTGACACGCGCCAGGAACGCGCTCTGGACCTCCGAGCGCTTCTGCTCGGTCACATCCTCGATGATCGTGATTGTGGCCTCGATCGCACCCACCTCATCGAGCAGGGGCGCGGCCTTCAGCAGCTGCCAGCGCTGCACGCCGCTCTGGCGGTTGACTGTCTGAATCAGCAGCGGCTCGGCCTGCTCGCCGCGCAGGATCCGCACCGACGGGATGTCCTCCATCGAGATCTCCCCGCCGTCCTCGCCGCGGACCACATAGTCCTGCATGATCGACGCCGGCGGGGTGGCTCGCAGCTGCTCCCAGGAGTCGAAGCCGAGCGACTCCACAGCCGCCCTGTTGGCGTAGATGAAGCGGTGCTCGCGGTCGCGAATGGTGATCGGATCGCCGAGCGAGCCGACGACGGCCTCGAAGCGCTGCTCGCTGCCCCTGAGCGTCTGGCGTAGCTCCTCCAGCAGGCGTTCGCGTTCGAGCTCGCCCTCCTTGCGTTCGGTGATGTCCTGGATGAAGGCATGAAAGGACCAGCGCTCCCGATCGCGCAGCGCCGAGATCGTCAGCTCGACGGGGAACTCGCTCCCGTCGGCCCTCAGCGCGGTCAGCTCTATGCGCCGGTCGAGCACCGGGCCGACCCCCTCGGCCAGGAAGCGCTGGAAGCCGGCGTGGTGCGCCTCGCGCAGGCGCTCGGGAATCATCAGCTCGGCCACCGAGCGCCCGACCGCCTGGGAACTCTCCACGCCGAACACGCGCTCGGCGCTCGGGTTCCAGTACGTCACGAGTCCCTGTTCGTCCATCGTGACAGCCGCGAAGTGAGCCCTGTCGAGGATCAGCTCTGTGAGGTCGCGTGCCATCGCGCGCATTATCCCGACCGCCGGGCGCCCCTGTGCAGTACCTTCAACCCCCGTGAATTCAACCCCCCTGAAATTGGATGAGCTCACAGAGGCGGTCTCCCGCGGCGAGATCGACACGGTCCTGCTGGCGATCACCGACATGCAGGGCCGTCTGCAGGGCAAGCGGCTGGCCGCCACGCACTTCCTGAGCGAGGTCGCCGAGCACGGCGCCGAGGGCTGTAACTACCTGCTGGCCGTCGATGTGGAGATGCGCACGGTCGAGGGCTATGCGATGTCCTCATGGGAGCGTGGCTACGGAGACATGCTGCTCGTGCCGGACCTCGACACGCTCAAACGTGTGCCCTGGCAGGAGGGCACGGCGATGTGCCTCGCCGACGTCGCCTGGCTCGACAGCTCCGAGGTCGTGGCCTCGCCGCGCCAGATCCTGCGACACCAGCTCGCGCGGCTGGCCGAGCGCGGATGGATCGCGAACGCCGGCACCGAGCTCGAGTTCATCGTCTTCCTGGACACCTACGAGGAGGCGTGGCACAAGGGCTATCGCGACCTGCGCCCAGCGAACCTCTACAACGTCGACTACTCGCTGCTGGGAACCGCCCGCGTGGAGCCGCTGCTGCGCCGCATCCGCAACGAGATGGGCGCCGCAGGGATGGTCGTCGAGGACTCCAAGGGCGAGTGCAACTTCGGCCAGCACGAGATCAACTTCCGCTACGCCGACGCGCTGCGCACCGCCGATGAGCACTCCATCTACAAGAACGGCGCCAAGGAGATCGCAGCCCAGGAGGGCATGGCGATCACGTTCATGGCCAAGCTCGACGAGCGCGAGGGCAACTCCTGTCACATCCACTTCTCGCTCGCCGACGGGGACGGCCCGCTGTTCGCACGCGAGGAGAAGCTCTTTCACTCGTTCCTGGCGGGACAGCTGGCGTGCCTGCGCGAGATGACGCTGCTGCTGGCGCCCAACATCAACTCCTACAAGCGCTATGCCGCCGGCACCTTCGCGCCGACGGCGGTGGCCTGGGGCCACGACAACCGCACGTGCTCGCTGCGCGTGGTCGGGCACGGTCCCTCGCTGCGCTTCGAGAACCGCGCCGGGGGCGCCGATCTGAACCCCTATCTGGCGCTCAGCGCGATCATCGCCTCAGGGCTGCACGGAATCGATCGGGGCCTCGAGCTGGAGCCCGCGCTGGAGGGCAACGCGTATCTCGACGCCGATCGCCCGCGCCTGCCCGAGACGCTGCGCGACGCGCGCGAGCTGTTCGCCTCGAGCGACGTGGCCCGCGAGGCGTTCGGTGCGGAGGTGCTCGCCCACTACGTCAACGCGGCCGACGTCGAGCTGGCGGCATTCCAGTCGGCGGTCACCGACTGGGAGCGAGTGCGCGGGTTCGAGCGGCTGTGATTGCAAGCGCACGGAAGAGCGATGGCGGGCACGCCTGAGCGCCGCGCTCAGGCGCCCACCGCCGTCACGCCTCCCGAGGCGGTCTTTGCGCCCGTCCGCTCCTACACCGCCTTCGAGGAGACCGTCGAGCGGCTGGGCACCGCGATCAAGCTGGGGCTGCTGGCGCCCGGATCGCGCCTCCCTGCCGAGCGCGAGCTGTGCGCGCGCCTGGGGATCGCGCGCTCCACGCTGCGCCAGGCGCTGACCGCGCTCGGGCAGAGCGGGCACGTGTTCGCCACGCGCGGGCGCCGCGGCGGCACGTTCGTATCCGATCCCCAGCCGCCCGCCGACCCTCCCTCGCCGGAGATCCTCGCGCAGTGGCGGGAGATCTGCGATCAGCGACTTGCGGTCGAGCTCGGCGTGGCGATGCTCGCGGCGTCGCGGGCGCAGGAGAGCGATCTCGATGCCCTCGACGAGGTAGCCGATCTGCTCGAGGCGACGCTCGAGGACTTCGCCGCCTACCGCCAGGCCGACATCCGCCTGCACGTGGGGCTCGCCGAGGCGTCGCGCTCGCCGAGGCTGCTGGCGGCGGTGACCGAAGTGCAGGGCTCGATGACCGACCTGATCTCCTACATCGCCCACCCTCCCCAGGTTCTCGCCTCCTCCAATGCGCAGCATCGCCGCCTGCTGGCGGCAGTCCGCGAGCGCGACCCGATGCGCGCAGTGCAGGTCATGGGCGAGCACCTGCAGGGCACCGAGCACGTGCTCGCGGGGCTGCTCCCCGGCGGCTGAAACCTGCTCGCCCGAGCGTTGGCCAACTGTCCGGAAGGCGCCCGCGATGTTTGGTCGCGTGTGCTCTTGACTTCCATCCACGATCGCGCGTATTGTCACGATCGAAGGACGGATGTCCAAACCTTTTCTCCTCCAGGGGGCTAGCCGATGAGCACGACCGGGACTCTGACCGCAGACGAGCAGCGCCTTGCGGAGCTTGGCTACAAACAGGAGCTAAAGCGCGGATGGAGCGGGTTCTCCAACTTCGCGATCTCGTTCTCGATCATCTCGGTGCTCGCCGGCTGCTTCACCACATACGGGCAGGCGTTCAAGAACGGCGGCCCGATCGCGATCTCGATCATGTGGCCGATCATCAGCGTCCTGATCCTGATGGTCGCCTTCTCGATGTCGGAGCTCGCCTCGGCGATGCCGACGGCGGGCGGCATCTACTACTGGGCCTCCAAGCTCGGCGGCGCACGCTGGGGCTGGTTCACCGGCTGGTTCAACCTGATCGGCCTCGTCGCCGTGGTCGCCTCGGTGGACTACGTGTGCGCGACCTTCCTGATGAACCTGCTGGGCCTCTACAACGTCCACTTCATCTTCAACTTCGCCAAGGCCTCGGCGGCCACCGACGTCCATTACTCGGCGCACGTCAACTTCGCGCTGTTCGCGTTCCTGCTCACCGTCCACGGGCTGATCAACGTCTTCTCCAGCCACCTGGTCTCGATCTTCAACGGCATCTCCGTGTGGTGGCACCTGATCGGGGTGGCGGTCATCGTGGTGATCCTGATCGCGGTGCCGAGCCACCACGCGAGCTTCTCCTACGTGTTCGGCCACCGTGCCAACGTGTCGGGCTTCAGCGGGCACATGTACTGGTTCTACGTGCTGCCGCTCGGGTTCCTGCTGACGATGTACACGATCACCGGCTACGACGCCTCGGCGCACGTCTCCGAGGAGACCCACGACGCGGCCTCGGCGGCGCCGAAAGGCGTATGGCGCTCGGTGTTCTACTCGGCGGTCGTCGGCTGGATCGTGCTGCTGGCGATCACGTTCGCGATCCAGAAGAGCAAGGAGCCCGAACTCCTCAAAGCGGGTTTCCCGGCGCTTGCGATCTTCACCTCGGCGCTGAGCACGGCCGGAGCCAAGGCGGTCGTGCTGATCTCCACGATCGGGCAGATCTTCTGCGGCATGGCGTGTGTGACGAGCGCCTCGCGAATGACGTTCGCGTTCTCGCGCGACGGAGCGGTGCCTGGACACAACCTGTGGCGGCGACTGGGCAAGAACCGCACCCCCACGTGGGCCGTGCTGTTCGTGTGCATGTTCGCGCTGATCATCACCATCCCGGCCTACTTCCCGAACTCGCTGGGCACGCCCGTAGCGTTCCTGGCGGTCACCTCGATCTCGGTCATCGGCCTCTACATCGCCTACACGATCCCCGTGTTCCTGCGCTGGCGGATGGGCGAGAAGTTCGAGGTCGGTCCGTGGACGCTCGGCAAGAAGTACAAATGGATGAACCCCATCGCCTTCTGCTGGGTGGCGATCTGCGTGGTCATCTTCTGCCTGCCGTTTGCTCCCGCGGGCGTGTTCTTCAAGAGCGGCTTTGAATGGTCGGCTGTCAACTACGCTCCGCTCGTGACAATCGGAGTCATGCTCGCGGTGACCATCTGGTACACGGTGTCGGCCAAACGGACGTTCACAGGACCGGTGCGCACGATCGACGAGCTCGACTCGGCGGAGGCGCTGCCCGACATCGCGCAGTATCCGTAGGGCCGAGCGCTGAGCGAGCTGCTCACAGTCCTCGAGCCCGCCACCGAGGCGGTGCTCGCCGAGATCCCGCGGGCGGGGACCGCGGAGGTCGACGACGCGGTGGCCGCTGCCAAGGCGGCGCTGCCGGCGTGGCGTGCCCTCGCCCCGGGCGCGCGAGCGCGCATGCTGCACGCCCTCGCGGACACGCTGGGCGAGCACATAGAGGAGCTGGCGGTGCTCGAGGCGCGCAACGCGGGCAAGGCGATCGGGGACGCCCGCGGCGAGATGGAGATGGTCGTGGACACGTTCCGCTACTACGCGGGTGCGCCGGAGCGGCTGCTCGGCGACACGATCCCGGTGAGCGGCGGCCAGGCGTTCACGGTGCGCGAGCCGGTGGGCGTGGTGGGCCTGATCACGCCGTGGAACTTTCCGCTGACGATCGCCTCGTGGAAGCTCGCGCCGGCGCTCGCGGCGGGCAATACCGTCGTCCTGAAGCCCGCCGAGCTGACCCCTTTGACGGCGCTGCGCTTTGCCGAGCTGGCGCTCGATGCGGGCCTGCCCGAGGGCGTGGTAAATGTGGTGGTGGGCCCCGGTCGCACGTGCGGGCAGCACCTGGTGGAGCACGCCGACGTAGCCAAGATCGCGTTCACGGGATCGACCGAGGTGGGCCGCTCGATCGCGGCGGCGGCTGCTCAGACGATCAAGCGCGTGACGCTCGAGCTTGGCGGCAAGTCGGCGAACGTGATCTTCGCCGATGCGGACCTGGAGGCGGCGGCCGCCGCGGCGCCGGGAGCGGTGTTCGGCAACGCCGGCCAGGACTGCTGCGCACGCTCGCGGATCCTCGTGCAGGAGGACGTTCTGGAGGAGTTCCTCGAGCTGCTCGAGCCGGCGGTGAAGGCGCTGCGGGTGGGCGACCCGCTCGATGAGTCCACGCAGATGGGCCCGCTGATCTCGGCCGCCCAGCGCGAGACGGTGAGCTCGTTCCTCGACGGCGAGGCGCCGGTGGCGTTTCGCGGCGAGGCGCCCTCAGGAGCCGGGTTCTGGTTCGCGCCGACGGTGCTGGCGCCGGTCGAGGCGAGCGATCGGGTGGCCCAGGAGGAGGTGTTCGGCCCGATCGCCGCGGTGATCTCCTTCCGCGACGAGGGGGACGCGATCCGCCTGGCCAACGACACCATCTACGGCCTCTCGGGCTCGATCTGGACGCGCGACGGCGCCCGCGCGCTGCGGGTGGCGCGCGCGGTGGAGACGGGGGTGCTGTCGATCAACGCGAACACCTCCGTGCGCGTGACGACGCCGTTTGGCGGCTTCAAGCAGTCGGGCTATGGACGCGAGCTGGGTCCGCATGCGCTCGAGGCATACACGGAGGTCAAGACCATCTACTACGCCACGGAGGGATGATGGCTGCGAGCGGCAGGCTTGACGGGCGCGTTTGTGTGGTGAGCGGTGCGAGCGGCGGCATCGGGTCTGCGAGCGTCGAGCTGTTCATGCGCGAGGGCGCCACGGTCGTGGGCGTGGATGTTCAGGCGGACTGCCCGGGCCGGCTGTCACTGCGGGTGGACGTCACCGACGAGGAGCAGGTGCGTGGTCTCTTCGCGCGCGTGCGCGAGGAGTTCGGGCGCATCGACGTGCTGTTCAACAACGCCGGCATCTCGCCCGGTGACGACGGATCGGTGCTGGAGACGACACTCGAAGCGTGGGAGCGCGTGCAGCAGGTCAACCTGCGCAGCGTCTTCTTGTGCTGCAAGCACGGCATCCCCCACCTGCTCGACAACGACGGACCGGAGCGCGGCTCGGTCATCAACACGGCGTCGTTCGTCGCGGTAATGGGCGCGGCCACCTCGCAGATCTCCTACACAGCCTCCAAGGGAGGGGTGCTTGCGCTCTCGCGCGAGCTGGGCGTCGAGTTCGCGCGGCGCGGGGTGCGCGTCAACGCGCTGTGCCCCGGCCCGGTCGACACGCCGCTGCTGCGCGAGCTGTTCTCCAAGGATCCCGAGAAGGCGGCACGCAGGCTGGTGCACGTGCCGATGGGGCGCTTCGCGCGCGCTGAGGAGATCGCGCAGGGAGCGCTGTTCCTAGCAAGCGAGGAGTCGAGCTTCATGACCGCCTCGACGTTCCTGATCGACGGCGGGCTCAGCGGCGCCTACACCACGCCGCTGGACTAGCGGCGTGGTGTACTGGTGGGGGTGCGCCGCGCTCAGCGACGGACGGTCACGCTGAGAGCCTCCGAGCCGACCCCCGGGCGTCCGCTGTCGCCGGCCCACTGGGCGACGAACACCGAGGAGGAGCTGATGTGCCAGGTGGTGGTGAAGCTGCCGCCGTTGGCGCCGGCCACGACGACCTGGTGCTGCCATTCGCCGCCGGTGGCGCTGCGGCGGGAGACCACGATCTGCTCTCCGCCGACGGCGCCGGTGAGGGTGCCGTTGACGAGGACCGTGTGGTGCAGGGCCCTGAGCTTGCGCTTGGTGTAGGTCTGCTTGCGGGTGGAGAGGGTGATGGTGGGGGCGTTGCCGGCGACTTCGCCACCGGTGCCGGTCGTGAACAGCAGGCGTTTGAGCGGTTCTCCGCTGACGGACACGTTGTCGATCAGAAGCGATGCGTCGAGCGCGTTTGAGACGAGCAGCCCGTCTCCGGGGATCGAGCCGACGGTGATCACCTGCGGGTGCCAGCTGAGGCCCCCGTCGTTCGTGCGCAGCACGTAGGCGTTGGTGGTGTCGCGTCCGAAGGAGCGAAGCGTGAGGAACCCGTTGAGGGGATCGGAGA
>JASLDD010000079.1 GCA_030151725.1 Solirubrobacteraceae bacterium | reverse complement strand
CCCACAACCAAGGAGGCAGCAGACCATGTCCCGAAGTTCCCTCTCACCCCGCAGGCTCCGGCAACTCCTCGCGCTGCTCGCGCTCGGAACGCCGATTCTCGTGGGCGCCTCGTCCGTCGCCACGGCACAGGCGAGCAACCCACCGCCGCCACCCGTCACGATCCTCAAGGCAGAGCCGTTCGCCGGTCAGGGCGACATCTTCATCACCCCCACGGGGGGCACGCCCACGTATTCCAACGGTCCCGAGATCATCGACAAGCACGGGAACGTCCTCTGGTTCCAACCCATTCCTCAAGGACAGACGGCGGCTGACTTCCGCCCCCAAACCTATCGTGGCCAGCCGGTGCTCACGTGGTGGCAGGGGACCGGGCTCGGCGGTCTCTCCGACGGCACCGACTACATCTACAACCAGCACTTCCAGCAGATTGGCGCGGTCAAAGCCGGCAAAGGGCTCACCACAGATGGTCACGAGTTCCTGATCACGCCTCAGAACACGGCGCTGATCCTCTCCTACGTCACCGCAACGGCCGATCTCACCTCCATCGGAGGCGCGCCCAACCAGACCGTGATCGACGGCGTGGTGCAGGAGATCGACATACCCACCGGCAAAGTGCTCTTCCAGTGGAGCAGCCAGGAGCACGTGCCCTACAGCCAGAGCGAGCAGCCATTGCCCGCGTCGCCGAGCACGCCGTGGGACTGGTTCCACATCAACGCCGTGCACCTCGACACCGACGGCAACCTGCTGATCGACGCCCGTGACACGTGGACGACCTACAAGGTCAACCGCTCGACTGGCAACATCATCTGGCAGCTCGGAGGCAAGGCATCCAGCTTCACCCTCCAGGCCGCTCCCGGGCAGGTTCTCGACAGCGCCAACGAGCTCTTCGCCTGGCAGCACGACCCCGAGTCGTTGGGCCACGACCTCTACACGTTCTTCGACAACGAGTCATCCGGAACGCCTCAGCTTCCCTATAGCCGAGCAATAACTGTGAAGCTCGACCAGGCAGCCAGGACGGCCACACTCGTGGCGTCGGACAATCAGCCCGAGGGGCTCTCGGCGCCGTCGCAGGGCAATGCCCAGACCGTCGGCGACGGAGGCCTGTTCGTCGGCTGGGGGGCGCTGCCGTACATCTCCCAGTTCGACCGCTTCGGCAAACTCGTGTTCAACGCCCAGTTCCCAACCGGTGTGAACACCTACCGCGCCTACCTGGCGCAGTGGCCGCCTCGCGATGATGGCTTTGCGGGGCAGGGCGCGCGCGTGACGCGGCGCTAGTCGATTATTTAGCGGCCGGCCTCCGGGGTGCAGTCGCGCTCCGGGGCCGGCCTTTGGCTCAGACCTTGCGGTGCTCGGGCACCCAGGAGCCGTCGTCCTGGCGCGCGAAGTCCTGGAACAGCCCGGGTGCCTCGACCTGCATGATCCGCGCGATCTTGTCGAACACCAGCCTCAGCTCCTCCTCGGCGCCCTCCGCCGTGCGCATCTCGATCACATGCCGCAGCGTTCGCGCGTTGGCCGTCCACAGGATGTCCGTGCTGAGGCCGATCGGCGCCAGGCGGCGCAGCGCGGAGGTGACCTCCTTCTTGACGTGGAAGGGGACGCCCTCCTCGTCGATGCCAAGCTCCTGGGCTGCGCTCTTCTGGAACTCCTCCAGCTGCTCGACGATCGAGAGCACCTGCTCGCGGACCGGCTCCAGGGCCGGCGGCACGCGAAAGCCGATGTCTGTCAGGCGCACGTAGCGAAGGCTCTCCTGGCTGAAGGCCGAGCCGGCGCGATGGCGTACAAGCTCGTGAGTGAATACTCTCGAAACGTTCCGCAGGGCGAAAGAGTAGTTGGCGTGCTCCAGCACGCTCCCATGTGCCGAGCGCAGGATGTTGGCGAAGTACTCGCGCTGGTCGGTGCGCACGCGCGTGACGTTCGCGTTGAGCCCCGGCTCCCAGCTGCGGTAGCAGGCGCGCCCGCCGAACTCCACGATCAGCTCACCGCCGTTGGGCGACTCCTCGGACTCTTCGAGCCGGCGCTCGAGCCATGACTCACCGCCCACGTCCTGAAGGTAGGCGCGCATTCCCTCGAAGTCGATCGAAGGGCGGGCCAGCAGAAAGACGTCTGGGCTTGTCTCGTGCATCGGGCGAGCGATCCTACATATCGCGCCGGGCGTCCCCATACACTGACAGCAGTGGCACCGGGGCAAGCCGAATTCGCAAGCGGAAGCATCGTCGCAGCCAGCGACCTCACGCGTCGCTACGGCGAGGGCGAGGTGGCCGTGAACGCCCTGGCGGGCGTCACCGTCGACTTCCCCACCGGGCGCTTCGCGGCGATCATGGGGCCGTCGGGGTCGGGCAAGTCGACGCTCATGCACATCCTCGCCGGGCTCGACCGGCCGACATCCGGCACCGTCTCCGTGGCCGGCGTGCAGCTGACCGATCTGAACGACCGCGAGCTCACGCAGCTGCGCCGCGACCGCATCGGCTTCATCTTCCAGACCTTCAACCTGCTGCCCGTGCTCAGTGCCGAGGAGAACATCCTGCTGCCGCTCTCGATCGCCGGGCGCAAGCCCGACCGCGAGTGGTTCGACCGTCTCGTCGATACGGTCGGCATCCGCGATCGCCTCGCCCACCGCCCCGCCGAGCTCTCGGGTGGACAGCAGCAGCGCGTGGCCGTCGCGCGCGCCCTGATCTCAAAGCCCTCCGTCGTGTTCGCCGACGAGCCGTCCGGCAACCTCGACTCCAAAGCCTCCAACGACGTGCTCGGCCTGCTGCGCCACGCGGTCGACGACTTCGATCAGACGGTCGTGATGGTGACTCACGACGCCCACGCCGCCTCCTTCGCCGACCGGCTGCTGGTGCTCGCCGACGGACGAATCGTGCACGACGGCGACGCCGGGACGGCCGAGCAGGCGCTCGACCTCATGAAGTCCGTGGGCTGATGCTCAGCCTGGTACTGAGGGGCTTTCTCCAGCGCAAGCTCCGCGTGCTGCTGACAGGCATCTCGATCGCGCTGGGCGTGGCGTTGATGGCAGGCACATACGTGCTCACCGACACCATCAACCAGTCCTTTGCCGGCATCTTCCAGGCAGCCAACAGCGGCAACTCGGTCGTGATCAGCCCCACAGAAACCCTGGGGCGCGAAACGCGCGCGCAGATCTCGCCGATCACCGATGCGCTGTTGGCGCAGGTGCGCACGACCCCCGGCGTCGCGCAGGCGGCGGGCACGATCTTCACGCCTGCCACCTTCCTGGACACTCACGGCAAGCGCCTCACCACAGGCGGCGCTCCCAACTTCGTCGCCTCGCTCGAGCCCGCGCGCTTTGAGTCCTTCAAGCCCGTGGAAGGTCGCTTTCCCGCAAGCGCCGGCGAAGTCGCCATCGACCAGGCGACCGCCGAGAAGGCCAACCTGAAGATCGGCGGCCAGATCCTCATCGCCGGATCGGCCGTCTCCAGGCGCTACACCGTGGTGGGCATCCTAAAGTTCGGCGGCGGTCAGTCCTTCGGCGGGGCGAGCGCCGCCGTCTTGATCCCATCGGAGGCCCAGCGTGTCGTGGGCGAGGCCGGTCACTTCGACCAGATCGACGTCGCCGCCGCACCCGGCGTCTCGCCCACCCAGCTTCGTGCGCGGCTGCGCGCCGTGCTGCCGCACTCCGTCGTCGCGCGCACAGGCAAGCAAGAGGCCAAGAAGGACACCTCCAACCTCGAAAGCAACCTCGGCTTCCTGCGCACGTTCCTGCTCGTGTTCGCCTACGTCTCGCTCGTCGTGGGCGCCTTCATCATCTTCAACACCTTCTCCATCACCGTCGCCCAGCGCACCCGCGAGTTCGGTCTGCTGCGCACGCTCGGCAGCTCCCGCGTTCAGATCATGCGGGCAGTCGTCATCGAAGGGCTGCTGCTGGGTGTGGGGGGCGCCGTCCTCGGGCTGCTCGGCGGCATTGCGCTCGCGCCCGCGCTCGACCAGCTGTTCAAGAGTTTCGGCGCCGATCTGCCCGACTCCGGCACCGTCCTCGAGACCCGCACCATCGTCGTCTCGCTGCTCGTGGGCACCCTCGTCACCGTGCTTGCCGGACTGCCGCCCGCGCTCCGAGCGACACGCGTGCCGCCGCTGGCGGCGATGCGCGAGGGGTTGGAGATCCCGCCGCGACCGCTGCCCACCCGGCGAGCGTTGATCGTTCGCTTCGTGCTCTATCTCGTATTCGTCATCGCGGCGCAGGTCGTGCTCGGCGGCGGCGTCGCGATCGTGCTCCTCGTCGTGATCGTATTCCGCGGTGTGAGGCTGTGGGTACGGCTGCGGCGCGGTGGCGAGCGGCCTCCGCGCCACTACCGCATCGTCCCCGCCCTCGCCCGCGCGATTGGCGTGCTCGTGGTCTGGCGGGGCGTCACCGGCCGCCTCGCGCGTGAAAACTCGATCCGCCAGCCCGGCCGCACGATGATCACTGCCGCTGCTCTGACCGTCGGCATCGCGCTCGTCGCCTTTGTGTCCGTGCTCGCCGACGGGACCAAGGCGACGATCGATCAGGCCGTGAGCCGCTCCTTTGCCGGGAACCTGATCGTCGAGAACTCGCAGTCGACCTCCGAACAGGGCATCCCCGCCCTGGTTGCCCCGGCGCTGCGGCATGTGGATGGTGTCGCGCGTGTCACGCCGATCGCCTTCACGATCGGCAGGCGCATAGGCAGCTCGAGCAACTCGACGGTGACCGCAATCGAACCGAGCACGTTCGTGCACACGTATCGGATCGAATGGCAGAAGGGGTCCAACGCCGCGCTGCTGGGGCTGGGTGACACGGGCACGATCGTCACCAAGTCCTATGCAAAAGCCCATCATCTGAAGGTCGGGCAGACGGTCACTCTGCAGACGGTCTCCAATCGGTACGTGAAGCTGACCGTGCGTGGGATCGCCGCCGACAACGCGCGTCTGCTCGGAGACTTCACGATCTCGCTGACGCTCTCCCGGGCGCAGTTCGGCCAGCACGACGATGCGCTCGACTTCGTCACCTACCAACCCGGCGCCACCGACGCCCAGGTCCAGCCGGCCGTCAACCGGCTGCTGGCGGCCTCCTTCCCGCAGGCGCGCTCGCGCACGGCGGCTCAGTTCAAGCAGGATCAGGCCAACCAGATCAACACGCTGCTCGCGCTCATCTACGTGCTGCTGGCGCTGTCGGTGATCGTCTCGCTGTTCGGCATCGTCAACACCCTGGTCCTCTCCATCTACGAGCGCACGCGCGAGCTTGGCATGCTGCGCGCGATCGGCACCTCGCGCCGCCAGATCCGCCAGATGATCCGCTACGAGTCCATCATCACGGCCCTCATCGGCGGTGTCTTCGGGCTCGTGATCGGCGTGGTGGGGGCGATCCTCGTGACCAGCCTGACGCTGTCGGAATCCGGCTACGTGCAGGCGATTCCCTTCGGCACGCTCGTCATCCTGCTGTTCGTGGCTGCGCTCGCCGGGCTGCTGGCCGCGCAGCTGCCGGCCCGCCGGGCGGCCCGGCTGAACGTGCTCGGCGCGCTTGCCGCCGAGTAGGTCACGTGCTTGGCGGGAGCGGCGTTGCGGATAGCTAAGCTCCCCGAGCATGGCCCAGCCAACCTCAATCACCGAGCCGGAGGACCCTGAGCTCCAGGGGACGGCCTGGGATCTCGAGCCGCTCGTGGACGGCGAGGGGGAGGAAGGGGTCGAGCGGCGGCTGAAGGAGGCGCTCGATCGCTCGAGTGCCTTCGCCGAGGAGCACGCGGGCAAGGTCGCCGAGCTCGACGCCGGGGGCCTGCAGCGCGCGATGAGCGAGCTGGGCGTCATCTACGAGCTGATCGGTCGCGGCGGCTACTACGCCGCGCTGCGCTTCTCCACCGACACCGCCGCGCCGGCCAACGGGGCTCTCTTGCAGCGCGTGCAGGAGCAGGAGACGGCGATCCAGACGATGCTCTTGTTCTTCGAGCTCGAGTGGGCCGCCCTGCCCGACGAGCGCGCCGAGGAGCTGCTCGCCGCCGACGGCCTCGACTTCTGCCGCCATCACCTGCGCAACGTGCGCCGCTACCGCGAGCACCTTCTCTCAGAGCCCGAGGAGAAGATCCTCACCGAGAAGTCCCTCACCGGTGCCGGGGCCTGGACCAGGCTGTTCGAGGAGCTGACCTCGGCGATCGGAGTCGAGCTCGAGGGGCAGGAGGGCGAGGTGGCGCTCGACGTCGCGCTCAGTCGCCTGGCGAACGCCGACCGCGAGGTTCGCCGCAGCACCGCCGAGGCCGTCACCAAGGCGCTTGCGCCCGGCCTTCGCACGCGTGCGTTCCTGTTCAACACGCTGCTCGCCGACAAGGCCGTAGACGATCGCCTGCGCCGCTACCCCAACTGGCTGGCCGCGCGCAACCTCGCCAACGAGGCCAGCGACGAGTCCGTGCAGGCGCTGGTCGAGGCGGTGCGCGCGCGCAACGAGATCCCGCGCCGCTGGTATCGGCTGAAGGCCAGGCTGCTCGGCGTCGATCGCCTCGCCGACTACGACCGCATGGCTGCCGTCACCGAGGACGAGGTCAGCTTCCCGTTCGCCCAGGCCCGCGAGGTGGTGCTCGACTGCTACTCCTCCTTCTCACCCGAGCTCGGCGCGCTCGCCAAACGCTTCTTCGACGAGCACACGATCGACGCCCCCGTGCGCCCCGCCAAGCGCGGCGGCGCCTTCTGCGCCTCGGCTGTGCCCTCGGTGTTCCCCTACGTCCTGCTCAACTACACCTCGCGTAGGCGCGACGTGCTCACGCTCGCCCACGAGCTGGGCCATGGCGTGCACTTCGCCCTGGCGGCCAGCCAGGGCATCTTCCATCAGCACACGCCTCTGACCCTGGCCGAGACGGCCTCTGTGTTCGGCGAGACGATCGTCTTCGGGCGGCTGCTCGAGGAGGACTCCTCGCCGGCCTCCCGGCTGGCGCTGCTCGCGGAGAACCTCGAGGACACGATCGCCACCGTCTTCCGTCAGGTCGCCATGAACCACTTCGAGGACCTCGTCCACACCGCCCGGCGCGAGGAGGGCGAGCTGTCGGTGGAGCGCTTTGGCGAGCTGTGGGCGGAGAGTCAGAGCGAGATGCTCGGCGACTCGGTCGAGGTGACGGAGGGCTATCGCAGCTGGTGGTCCTACATCCCGCACTTCATCGGCAGCCCCGGCTACGTCTACGCCTACGCCTACGGGCAGCTGCTCGCGCTGTCGGTCTACCAACGCTACGAGCAGACCGGCTCAGAGCTCGTGCCCCGCTACATGGAGATGCTCTCCGCCGGGGGCTCGCGCAGCCCGGAGGAGCTTGGGCGGATCGTTGGTATTGACCTCACCGACCCCGGCTTCTGGGATGCAGGGCTGGATCTGGTTGAGCGGCAGCTGGAGGAAGCGGAAGAGGCGGCTCGGGCTTCCGGGCGGTTGTAGGAGGAGACGATAAGGGCTCCAGCTCGCATCCTCGGCTCGCGTTGCCAGCCAGATCCCCAACCTCGCTGATGGAGCGTGCGTCATCGCACGTATTCCCAAAGAAGAGAAACGCTTCGTAAGACCTGGGTGAGCTCCGGGCACGCACCCGCACCCCGGCGGTATATATCGAGATCGCTTAGAAACGGGCTCGCACGGCTAATCCGCTGGGCCAGAAGGCGGGTAGGCGCGGTGTGACTCGCCTGCTGCCAGTGTGCGGGCAGAAGCTCGTAGGCGGCCACCATCACACACGTCAGACATCGTGTAGGTTGCGTCCGCCATGATCCGCTTATCCGACCAATCTTCACCAGTCGTGGACGAGTTGAGGGTCGGTGCTGCCGACGAGTTCCGCATATCACCCCGGGTTCGAGATCGCATCCTGCTCGATGTCGACACTCCATGGCCCCAGGGCGCTACGAGCGAGCGGCTCGGGGAGCCAGCATGGAAGGTTGCTGACGAGGGCGTAATCCAAGGCATTCCGCTAAGGCGACTGTCCATCTTGAACGAGACGCTTGAGCCCAGGCCCACCTGCGCGCCCTTGCACCGGGATCAGGAGCCCAACTACTGGGAGGCGCTACTGCAGTTTCCCACTGCGCCGGTGTATG
>JASLDD010000037.1 GCA_030151725.1 Solirubrobacteraceae bacterium | reverse complement strand
CACGAAGGACTCCTCCCCGATCTCCACGCCGGGGGTGAGCACGGCGCCACCGCCGACACGGCATCCGCGACGCAGAGTTGCGCCCCGGATGGGCGCGCCGGAGGGATGACGAGCCATGGTGTCGTCGTTGGTGGTGATCGCACCGGGACCCACGAAAACGTCGTCCTCCACCACGGTGAACGCCGTCAGGTAGACGTTCGTCTGGACCCGCACGCGTGCGCCCACGTGGACGTCGTTGTCGACCACGCTGCCGCGCCCGATCACAGATCGCTCGCCGATCCAGGCCCGCTCGCGCACGAACGCCTGGTCCCCGACGATGCACTCTGCGCCCACGAGCGCTCCCGCGAAGATGACCGCCCCGGCGCCCACGCTCACGCGCGCGCCCAGCTCCAGCGCCGCGACCTCGCCGCCCGCCCGCGAATGGCGCGCCAGCCGTGGGCGCTTGCCGAGCACGGCGTGGTCCTCGATCGCACACCCGTCGCCTATCACCGTTCCCTCATGCACCACCACATAGGCGCCGAACGAGACCCCCTCCCCCACCCGCGCGCCGGCCCCAACAAGCGGCCCGGCTTGCTCTACGCTCACAGCCGCACGACGTTGGCCGCATTGGCCGTGTGCGTCACGCCGCGCAGATCGACCACAAGCCGCGCGCGGCGGGCGATGAGATCGTGGTCGACACTGGGGTGCGCGGTCACGATCAGGGCGAGATCGGTGTCGGTCACGGCCTGCTCGAGGGGCGTGCTCTGGAGGCCGAACTCGGACAGGCTGTCCACGTGCGGGTCGTGGTAGAGGACGTCGGCGCCAAGGTCTTTGAGCAGCGTGATGATCTTCAGGGCCGGCGACTCGCGCACGTCGCCGACGCCGGGCTTGTAGCTGACGCCGATCACGGCCACGCGAGCGCCTTTCACCGACAGCCCGCGGTCGTTGAGCGCACGCTGAGCCTTGGCGACGCAGTGATAGGGCATCTGCTGGTTGACCTTGCCCGCCAGCTCGATGAACTCGGTGGCCATGTCGAACTCGCGCGCCCGCCAGCTGAGGTAGAAGGGATCGACAGGCAGGCAATGCCCGCCCATGCCGGGTCCGGGCTCGAAGCGCATGAAGCCGTAGGGCTTGGTGGCGGCCGCGTCGACGACCTCCCAGATGTCGATGCCCATGCGGTCGGTCAGCATCGCCAGCTCGTTGACCAGCGCGATGTTGACCGACCGGAAGATGTTCTCCAGCAGCTTCGTCAGCTCTGCCGCCTCCGGCGTTGAGACCCGCAGCACCTCATCGCACACGAGGCCATAGAGCGCCTCGGCCCGCTCGGCGCAAGTCTCGGTCAAGCCGCCGACGACCTTGGGAGCATTGCGCAGCGTGAAGTCGGTGCGCCCCGGATCGACACGCTCGGGCGAGAAGGCGAGGTGGAAGTCCCTGCCCGCGGCCAGACCCGACTCCTCCAGCAGCGGAGCCACCCGCTCGCGGGTCGTCCCGGGATAGGTGGTCGACTCCAGCACCACCAGCTGATCGGCCTGCAGCACCTCTGCGAGCGCGCGCGTCGCTTCGATCAACGGCCCCAGGTCGGGCTCGCGATTGCGGGTGAGCGGTGTGGGCACGCAGATGAGCACCGCGTCGGCCTTGGCCAGATCGGCATATCGGGTGGTGGCGTGCATGCGCTCGCCGACGCCGCGCAGGATCTCGCTGGGCACATCCTCGATGTAGGACTCGCCCGCTGCCACCGCCTCGACCTTGCGCGAGTCGACATCGACGGCGATCACCTCGCATCCCTCCTGCGCAAAAGCCACCGCCAGCGGCAAGCCCACATAGCCCAGCCCGATGACACCCACGGTGCTCATGCTGGCGTGAGTGTAAGGGCTGCCTTGGACGAGCCCGCAGCGGCGCTCACGTGTAGGCGGCGGCGCTCTGCAGCGACTGCAGGTCGGCCTCGACCATGCGCTGCACGAGCTCCTCGAAGCCGACCCTCGCTCGCCAGCCGAGCTCGCCGGCGGCCTTCGACGGGTCGCCCACGCTCGGGGTGCTCTCAGGTTGGCGCACGCGCGAGGCATCGACGCGGATGTAGCGCTCGGACTCGAGACCCACGCTCGCAAAGGCTACCCTGGCCAGGTCGGCCACCGTGTGGGGAACGCCGCTCGCGAGCACGTAGTCCTCGGCGCGCTCGCTCTGCAACATCATCCAAGCGCCCTCCATCACATCGCCGGCAAAGGACCAGTCGCGAACCGCGTCGAGCGAGCCCAGCGTCAGCTCCTGCTGCATTCCCAGTGAGATGGCGGCCGCCGCGCGGGTGACTCGGCGCGTGACGAAGCGCTCGGGGCGGCGCTCAGACTCGTGGTTGAAGGCGATGCCCGAGCAGGCAAACAGCCCGTCGTGGTGGCGCACGGCGCCCACCAGCTGATGGGCGGCGAGCTTGGCGATGGCATAGGGCGACGTCGGCCGGCAGGGCGTGTCCTCGCGCTGTGGGCTCTCCTGCGCCTCGCCGAAGATCGACCCGGACGCTGCCACGAACACGCGGATCGAAGGCTCGATCTCCCTGACGGTCTCGAGGATCTCGGCGCACGAGCCAACGATCGCCTGCATCGTCCGCTGCGGCTGCTCCCAGGAGTCCTCTACGAATGAGGGCGCGGCGAGGTGGTAGATCTCTCGCGGGCGCACACTGTCGATCGCCTGGCGCAACGTGTAAGGCTGGAGCAGGTCCGCCTGCAGCACGTCGAGCTTTCCGCGCAGGTGCTCTGAGCACCCCAGCGGCGCATCGGGACCGCCCCTGCTGAGGCCGGTGACCCGGTAGCCGTTCGCCAGCAGCAGCTCTGCCAGAAACGAGCCGTCCTGGCCGGTGATTCCTGTGATCAGCGCACTCGGCGAAGCCATGCCGAGAGCTTACGTACTTACCGATCCATAGATGTCGTCCAGCCTGCCCGCCAGGAGCGCAGGCGCGCACACCTCGGCCACACGCCGCCGGTTGGCCTCGCCCACAGCCCGGTCTCCATCCAGCCGCGCGATGGCCGCGGCGAGAGCATGCGGGTCGCCGGGAGCCACGAGCGCCTCCGCCGGCAGCAGCTCGGGCAGGGCCCCGATGTTGCTCGCGACCACCGGCAGGCCCTCGGCCATCGCCTCGGCCACGGCCGCGCCGAACGTCTCCGCGGAGCGCGAGGGAGCGAGCGCGATGGACGCTCCCGCTCGCAACCGCATGAGCTCCTCGTCGTCCACTCGCCCCATGAAGCGCACATCGGCGCCCTGGGCGGCTGCGGCAAGGGCGGCATGCTGCGGCCCGTCACCGGCGATCACGAGCGCTGCCCCCGCAAGACGACAGGCCTCGATCGCCACATCGACGCCCTTCTCGGGGGACAGGCGCGAGACGATCAGCGCATAGGAGCCGGCGGCCCGGTCCGAGGACGGCGGCTCATCGAGCGCTCGCACGGGCGGCGCCAAAACGTGCGTGCGCCCCCATGGCAGCGGCGCCCCCAGCTCGCGCAGCCGCTCGAGGGCAAACCTGCTGGGAGCGACGACGGCGTCTGCCTGGTCGATCAGACGGTGCTGCCACATTGCGAGCGAGGCCCCGTATGCGACGGCCTCGGAGCGAGCGCCGCGGCAGTTCAGCCGGACCCCCGGGAGCGTGTTGCGCCCGTGGCATCGCGTGCACTCGGAACCGTTGGTGAAGCAGACGCCGACGGCGCACACCAGCCGGTACTGGTGCAGGTGCAGCACGACGCGCGCGCCCTCGGCACGTGCGGCCGCCAGGGCGCGCCAGCCGAGCGCCGGCTGGAGGTTGTGGGCGTGCACGACCCGCGCGCCGCTCGTGCGCACCGCGCGCGCCACCTCTGCGGGGTCCAGGCCGCCGCGCAGCAGGCCGAGCGCCGCATCGGTCCTACCCAGCACGGCCGAGTCCCGCGTGAGCAGCTGGGTCGCCTCCCCGAGGTGCTCCCCAACCAGCCACATGAGGTCCTCCACCGCGCGCTCCTCCCCCCCGGTGGTGCGGTAGCGGTTGTGTAGGAACAGGATCATCTGATGATTGATTCCACGGCATATACCGCCGGCCAGCACGAGCAAACCTAGACTGTCTGCCACATGCAGCCGGCTTCGATCGTCATTCCCACACGGGAACGTCTTCCCTACCTGGAGGTGGCGCTGGCTTCGATCGCTCCGAGCGCCTCACGGGTTGGCGCGGAGATCGTCGTCATCGACGATGCCGGTCCGTCTCCCGAGGCGCGCGAGCTGACGCAGCGCTTTGGCGCGCGCTACGAGGCCCATCCCCGGCCGCTCGGGCTGAACGTCGCACGCAACACGGGCGTGGAGCGCTCGGGTGGAGCGCTGGTGGTGTTTGTCGACGACGACATTCGTGCGGCCCCGGGATGGCTCGATGCACTGCTCGACGCCGCATCCCAGCATCCCGACGTGGATGTGTTCGCGGGCCCGATCACTGCCCGGCTCGAAGGTCGTGCACCCCGCTCGTGCGGTCGCGAGAAGTCGCCGATCACCACGCTGGAGCTCGGCGCAAACGACACGGATGCGCGGTTCGCATGGGGCGCCAACATGGCGATCCGCCGCAGCGCCCTGGAGCGGGCTGGTCCCTTCGACGTATCGCTCGAGCATGGCGGCGACGAGCAGGAGTGGCAGGAAAGGCTCCGCGCCCAGACACCGGGCGCGCGGGTTCTATATGTGGCGGGGGCCGGCGTGGAGCACCGCCGCGTGGGCCCTGACGCGCGTCTGCGCTCGCTCTGCCGCGGGGCAAGCGCGCGCGGACGGGCGGCTCGTCGCTTTGACGTGAGTCGCGGACAGGCTCCGTCGCTTCGGCGGGAGCTGCTCACGTTGTGCGGCTCGCTTGGACACGTCGTGCGCTATCGCTGTCCCGCGGGCCTGACGATGGCCGCTCACAGCGCTGGACGCCTACGGGAAGGCCTGCGCGAACGCAGAGCGCCGAGCGTCGCAGCGCCGGCCCCTCCCGACGACTTCCTGTCGGGTACGAGTGGAACGGTGGGCGGCCTGGACGCGCTGCGAAGGAGCGCATCCGATGAGGCGGTGAACGCGTGGGAGCTTTTGAGCGCCAGGCGTCTGCGCCTAACGCGCGCGGCGCGCCGGGAGCCGTCCAGGCGTCGTGTGTTGGCGCTGGGCATCCAGCGCCCCGAGCACCGTGAGCGCTCCGCGGCCATCGCCGCCGAGCTGGCGCGCTCGCGCCACCACGTCGAGCTTCGCACCCGGCCGCCGGGCGCCCTCGGCAAGTTCGAGAACCTCAATCTGCTCCTTGGCTCAGAGCAGGATCTCGACAGCTTCGACTGGCTGCTCGTGATCGACGACGATGTCGAGCTGCCGCGCGGGTTCCTCGATCGCTTCCTGTTCCTGTGCGAGTGCTTCTCGCTGGCCCTCGCGCAGCCGGCGCACCGCCTGCACTCACACGCGGCGTGGCCGGTCACGCGGCGCCGGCCGGGGAGCGTGGTGCGCGAGACGAGCTTCGTGGAGATCGGACCTGTCACAGCCTTCGCACGTGCGACGTTCCCGGTGCTGTTGCCGTTCCCCGAGCTGCGCATGGGCTGGGGTCTGGACGTTCACTGGGCGGCCGTTGCACGTGAGCGCGGCTGGCGTTGTGGAGTGGTGGACGCGGTCTCGATCCGTCATCTGGCGGCGCCGGCGGCGGCGGCCTACCCGCGCGAGGAGGCGATTGTGGAGGCCCGCTCGTTCCTCGCTCATCGTCCGTATCTCAGCGGCCAAGAGGCTGGGCGCACGTTGGCGACACATCGTCACTGGTGAGCGCGACATGAGGGCCATCGACCCAGTGCACCCGAAGGTGATGGTGGTGGCCGAGTTCTACCCGACTCAGCACGATCCCGTGCTGGGCATCTGGGCGCATCGGCAGGCGCTGGCGGCCGGCGACGCGGGCGCTGA
>JASLDD010000226.1 GCA_030151725.1 Solirubrobacteraceae bacterium | reverse complement strand
CCGAGCGTGAGGTGCGCCAAGCGACACGTGACCTTCTCAGCCGTATGGGTAGGGCTCGGGGGGGCGCGAGAAAGCGCAAACGCCCTCGAGCAGATCGGCACCGACGCCGACTGCACCCGCTCGGGCCACGCGGTCTATTCCACCTGGTTCGAGCTGCTGCCGGCGGAAGCGCTGGGCACGCGCCTGACTGTGCATCCCAGGGATCGGATGACGGCGTCCGTCACCGTCAGGAGACGCAAAGCCACGCTACGGCTGCGCAATCTCACCACAGGCAAGCGCTTCTCGATCACACGTCGCCTTGCGCACGAGGACATCTCCTCGGCCGAGTGGATCGTGGAGGCGCCCTCCATCTGCACAAATGCGGGCTCGTGCCGCGCGTATGGGCTGAGCGACTTCGGCCAGGTCTCCTTTATCGCTGCGACCGCGACCGCACTCGGCCATACCGGCCCAATCGCCGATCCGGCCTGGCCAAGCACCCCGCTGGAACTGCGCCAGGGCTTCAGCCAGGGTGCCTCTCATGGTGCGGCCGTCCGCGGGGTGCCAGCGTCGAGCAGCGTCATCGCTGCGTCGCCCTCCTCCGCTGCCAATGCCCAGGGCGCGTTCGCGGTCACGTGGCAGGAGCAGGCGGTTCAGGATGAACGCAGTAGGTCTCCCACGCTGCCTGGGGCGAGCGGCAGTGGGGGATGAGGCGGCCATCATGCGACTTTGCGACGACTTGCCACGCTCACTACACTCGCCGCGATGCTCGACCTGGATGCCTATCTGGACCGGATCGGCCTTAGCGGGCAACCGAGCATCGCGCAGGTACATAGAGCACACCTCACCTCGATCCCGTTCGAGAACCTAGCCCCGCACCAGGGCCTGCCCGTGTCGCTGGAGATAGAGGACCTCGAGCGCAAGCTCGTGACCGAACGCCGGGGCGGCTACTGCTTCGAGCAGAACCTGCTGCTGAAGGCAGCACTCGAGGCGCTCGGCGCGGACGTGGACATGTTCCTGGCACGCATGCGCATCGGCACGAAGCCGGGCGTGGTGCGGGCCCGCACCCACCTCCTACTGCGCGTCAGAGCGAACGGCGAAAGCTGGCACGCCGACGTCGGGTTCTCCCGCGGCATCCTCGAGCCGATGCCGTTCGGGCCAGGGCCGGCGCACGAGCAATCGGGGTGGAGCTTCCGCATCGTCGAGGACGGTTCCGAGCTCGTGCTCCAACAACTGACGGGGATCGAATGGGGCGATGTGTACGGCTTTGTACCGCAGCCGGTTCCGCTCATTGACGTCCAGACCAGCAACTGGTGGACCTCCACCCATCCACACTCGCCATTCGTCACCGGATTGATCGTGGGCATTCGAGGCGAGGACGGCACGGGCGCGTTGCTGTGCGACTGGAGCGAGCTATCCCTCAGCGAGCGCACGCCTGCGGGCACGCGCGTGACACCGCTCGCACGAGAGTCCATACCGGAACTGCTCGCCACGCGCTTCTCGCTGCCGGGATTCACGCTCGACATCGACGAGCGCCTCGTCCGGGCAGCGGCCGCATCATGAGTCGACGGGTGCGTAGAGCGGGCGATGAACGTTTTATCGCCGCTACACACGGGTACCTCCAGCACCATGACAGAGCTTGCGACAACTCACTCACACGGCTGGGGGTTCGGCCTGGTCCTGGTCATTATTGGTGTGCTCCATTTGGCGTTCCGCGGCTTCTATGCGAGGAGATCGGCAGCGGTCGAAACCGCCAGGCAGCAAACGGCGCCGGGTCCGTTCAAGAGGCGCGGCTTTTACGTGACCGGCCAGAACGCAAACATGGTCTGGATCGTCGGTAGCTCAGTGGTGTTCATAGTCGCCGGCATCGTCCTCATCGCGACACACGTCTGAGCCAGCCGGAGTTGTCCGCTATCGCGGCTGGTAGCCCGATAGTCAGGGCGATGCGTGGCCGGTATAGCGGCGGCGCACGCGGGGCAACCTCGCGTGGTGATGGATCGGCGCCTGCGGCTGGGCAGTCCGATAGATCAGGCGTCTACCAGTCTGGAAAGGCGGAGACACCCGTCAGGTCCATGGACATCAGGTCAACAATCACCGTTTCTTTGTCCCGTCGGAATGAGTTGATTTTCTCAAACCACCCCCTTCGCTCTGAAGTGTCTTCGAAGATCGCGTCGATGAGCGTCCCGAGGCGCGCGTCAAGCTCCGGTCTAGGGTCGAAGTCGCCCTCGCTCTGCCTAAGAGCGAAGTCATAGCCCGGATCGTTGGTGAGCTGAAAGTGGGAGAACCACGACAGCGAGTCGATCACCGCCGGCAATACGAACATCGCTGCAAACACCGCCCACTCTTGAGGGATATGTGCGTGCATGACACGGGCGGCGACGCTAACCGCGAACGCCCCAGTCGCGAGCAGGGCGCTCAGTCCCAGGAGCGCCGCCCCGCCAGGTGGCATTGTCCGTACGGACTCGCCTCGCGCGGCGAGCACCGCGCTCAGAAAGACTACCGGCCCTACGATGCAACCGAACACGATCAGGGGAAAGATGGCGGGCCCCAGCGCAAACAGCAGCGCGACCGCAGCCAACTGAATCGCGAAGAAGGCCCTCGCGACGTTCCAGTAGCGCGCACTCCCGAGCTTCTTCCGCGGCTCATTATCTGTTCGCTTGTGCCGCTCTTCGGCAAGTCGTCCGTTGTCGAACCAACGATCAACCCAGAGGCGAGGTGTGTCTAGCCAGCGCGCAGTAAGCAGCACCGTCAGGGTCAGAAGCCCTGCGATGGATGTCGCGAGCCCGGCATCCCAAACGAGCAGGTAGTGCAGCAGCATGTGCTGCTGCTTGCCCGTCCAACGTGCGCTAGAGAGGACAACTGCAGCCGCCACGCAGCACGTGCCCGACATGAGCATCAACGCTCGCACGCCGATGAGCACTCGCGAGGCAAACCCATGCTCGCCGGGACGTGCCGCGAACGCCAGAAGGAGTGCCGGTACGATGACCAGGATGTCGCTGACAGCGTTGTCGTTGTGGATGACAGCACCGGTTTCGGCGATCGCGAACAACCAAAGCATTGTTGCCACAAGCAACGCGATTCCTGAGGCGAACGAGATCGTGCGTTTTTCGGCAGACCGCATGCGGATGCGCACAGGCAGGGGTTTTGACGACTGTGCCTGAGTGGTGAACTGCGCCTTTGAGATCACGAGGTGAGCTCGCTCGGCGCTGATTTCGGTGCGGACGTGTCCCTGGTGTTCGTCTTCCCACTCAAGACGGGGTAGCAACTGCGCACCGCGGATCTCAACTCCGGGCGGCGCACTTACGTGAAGGTGGTAACTCGACCACCTGCGCATAGCGCTGGCGCTGAAGAGCGTCTCATATGGTGCATATCCAAACGCGTGAGCAAGATAGTTCCAGAGTCTCCGAGTTGTGCTCCTCATGCGGAGGTTGTGCCCGTCGACAGTCATAATTGTGCGGCGTTGTTGCTTCGGCGCATCCGCCTGTGCAGGATCGGCTTGCGCTGGCTTCGCGGCTGAATGCTTATCGTGCTCGCACACCAGGGTGACGATTCGCTTGCGAGTCTTCTGCCGCAGGATAGGGGGCTTTCTGGCCCGCGCGGTGTATTTCAACTCGAGCCGGACCTGACTACCAGGACGGCCGATGAGCGGCACCCACAGGAGTTCACCGACCGCTATGTCGCGGAGCAGCCGCTCATAGCGCCTCAGCTCTTCCTCATAGCGCTCGCGCTCCTCCTCTTTGATGTCCTGCCTCGGCTTCAGCTCTGGGGGAAGCCCGCCGTCCTTTAGAGCCACTCCATTTTCCGCCGCTAGCATTTTCATGATCAGATTCAAGGAGAGCCTGGACTGCACTAGACCACCTGTAGCGAGTCTCTGCAGCAGACCGGAGAGTGTGATGTCCGGAACCTGCGTGCCAGAGGCGGGGCGAAGCTGACTCACTGATGCCACGTCCCGCACGAGCCCTCGGCCACAGTGGAGCGTCCTAACGGCGAATTTCGCGAAGACGTCGCCCGTGATCGCGACATTTGCCGCGCGCGTATAGATGGGGAGAGCGCAGCCATCGATGCCCTTGATTTCGTAATGAGACGTGCGTGACTCCCCCTTGCCAAGCCAAAAATAGGGAATCAGGAAGAGGCGCTCTACGAACCCGTGACGGAGGCTTGCCTTGCGATCCTCGGGTAGTCTGATCTGCCCGACGACGCGTACATGACTATCGTCGTGGGACGTGAAGCTGATGTGCTCCTCGCAGCGCTCACGCCACCGATCGTCACTCTCGGATGGGGGAGAGTTGAGCCACCACACCGCCGCCTCTCTCAAGTCGGTCGGTGCTGGGATGTCGTAAGCGACGCGCGGCGGCTGTGTGCGGACGGGGATCAGGGGAGGTGACCGTGGCTTACGACTTGAAACATCCTCGCCCACAAAGGGCGCATTCTGCGGGCGCGAATAGTACCGCGTGGCGGTGCAGATTGCATCGAGCCACTCTGGGGGAAAGCAATCACCATCGCCTGTCAATAAGTTGCAAACGAAAATGGAACTACCGCTCGACTTTATGGGTAAACCAGGGTGGGCCCACCCGCGCTTCTTACGATCTTTTCCCGGAAGCATTCTGATAGATTGCATTGTGTTGTGGCTGGAACTATTGCCCAGGGGGCGGGGCGGGCCTGGCGAGCCGGCCTCCGAGTGCTTGGTATGCCCGCGGTGGGCATCCTGCCCGGCCTTCTTCTGATCGCCTCGGTCGCACCGACGGCGCGCGCCAGCGGCTCAACCGGTCCGGCCGGGGGCGCAACCAGAGCCGCGGCGACGGCACTCAAGAACGGAGTCAGCTACCGCGACCAGCTCGCGCCCGTGCAGCAGACTTGGTACGAGCTGGAAGCCGGCCAGGTCGAGCGAGTGCGTGTCAGGTTGTGGGGCAGGACGCGCTCCTGTCCGGTACGCATGACCCTGATCGACGCGCATGGGCTTGCACTGGGCGAAATCGCCTCTACCACAAGGGAAATCGAGCCCTTCATCGTGTACACCCCGGAAGACGAAACCTCATCCGACTACTACCTGAGGGTTCAACAAGATCCTTCTGGGGCTCAATGCGCGAGCGCCGCATATGTATTCACGCTGCAGGAACCCGAACAGGCACGGGAAAGCTGCACAACCACTCCCACCCCCAACGGAGAACCAATCAAAACGTGCACCGCGCCCTCGAAAGAATCGGCCGTGCCCGTAGACGAGGCCCGCGCTTGCGCTACCGCCTCGCGCAGCTATCGGCAACTCGAGAGGGAGTACGCTCGCGAGGGATCGAACTCGGCGCGTAGACGCCTCGAAGTGGAGATAGGCGTCGCCAGGCGCGCCGTGATCCATGGCTGCCGCTACTGAGGAGCCAAAGCACCGCCTACCCGAAGGCGTAACGGTGGCGATCATCGCCGCAATCGCGGCGCTTGCGGGGTCGCTGATCGGCGGGGGAATCACCTACTTGACCAGCAGGTCGATCCAGAACAAGCAGATCGGGCAGGAAGAAAGACGCGAGCGTATTGCCGCTGAGGCGGTCGTACGCCTGCTCATCTCCGAATACCACATCGACGCCGACCGCCTGCAGCAGATGATCGCATTGCGCGAATACGACTTGGCCAGCTTTCGCGAGCACACGTTCGTCAGCCGTGTCGGCCAGGAAGAACGCAAGCTGCTGGCCGGCAACTTGCCCGAGAAGGACTGGTCGGACGTGGCCGAGGCCACAGACGCGGTCGAAACGGTCGAGAGCGAACTCGAAGCCCACCACGGCAGAGGTCAGATCGGGACAACTGAAGTGGAAGAACTCGAAACCGCAAGCTCCGTGTGCGAAACCGCGTACAAGGCGCTCATCCCGATCGCCCAAGGCAAGACAGTCTGAGCACCCACCAGTCAGCCAGTAGCGCCTCGATTAGCCGAACATTCCTCGTGCCCTGTAATAAACACGGCCCCAGCCCCCGAAGGGATTCGGTCGGTTCGACCGTCGTCAGGAGAATGGGCCGTGCAGGAATCGAACCTGCAACCTTGGGCTTAAGAGGCCCCTGCTCTGCCGGTTGAGCTAACGGCCCGTACGGGCACCGGCGAGGGTCAGCCGGCTCGTGCGCCCAATTCTACCCAAGCGCCCGCCGCAAGCGCACCCCCTAGAAGACGACAGTGCGCCGGCCGTCCACGATCACGCGGTCATCCAGGTGCAGCGAGACGGCGCGTGCGAGCACCATCCGCTCGACGTCGCGTCCCAGGCGCTCGAGGTCCTTGGCGCTCTGGCGGTGATCCACGCGCACGACGTCCTGGTCGATGATCGGCCCGTCGTCCAGCTCCTCGGTCACGTAGTGGGCCGTGGCCCCGATTAGCTTGACGCCTCGCTCACGCGCCCGCCGGTAGGGGTCTGCTCCGGCGAAGGCCGGCAGGAAGGAGTGGTGGATGTTGATCACCGGCACCCCCACCCGCTGCAGGAAGTCGCCGCTCAGGATCTGCATGTAGCGAGCCAGCACCAGCAGATCGGCGCTGCCGTCGAGCTGCTCGAGCATCGCCCGCTCGGCCACCTGCTTGTGCTCACGCTCGACGGGCACGTGATGGAAGGGCACGCCCGCCGCGACAGTCTCCGCCTCGAGGTCCGGATGATTGGAGATGACCGCCGTGACATCGGCATCCAGCTCGCCGCGGCGGGCCCGCCACAGGAGATCCAGCAGGCAGTGGTCGTGGCGTGAGACCAGGATCGCAAGGCGGCGGCGCTCACCCCACCAGCGGATCTCCCACGTCATCTCGAAGCGCTCTGCCACCTCCGCCTGGAAGCTCCGCTGGAGCTCCTCGCGGTCGAAGGGCTCATCCAGGAAGAACTCCGTGCGCAGGAAGAAGCTGCCGCCGCTCGGATCCGAGGAGTACTGGTGGGAGTCGACAATGTTGGCCGAGCGGGCGAACAGGAACCCGGACACAGCGGCCACGATGCCGGGGCGATCGGGACAGCCGATCAGCAGTCGAGCCGTATAACGCGACGCCTCCAGGCCCGGCTGAGGCTGCACGGGATGGAGTTGGGTCTCCCCGGTTGATCCCTCCATACCCCCTCCAGCTATTTTTTCTTGGTCGTGCTCGTCGTCGTGGCGGTGCTCGTCGTGGCGGGCGCCGGCGTGGATTTGACTTCGGTGCCCTGGAGTTCTTTTTTGGAGTTGAGCTTGCCCACGTAGGTTTTGCCGTTGGTCGTAGTCGTGTAGGTCTTTTCGCCGCTGGGGTTGGCCTTGACTTCCGCCAGCTCCGCCTTCAGGCGCGCGCGCTGCGCGGAAGGGGCAAGGCTGACCGCCTTTTCGGAGGCCAGGTCGCCCACGCGCACGTTCTTGGCTTTGTAGGCGTACTCGGCCAGGGAGGAGTAGAGGGCCGCGCTGGTGGGTTTGGACGCCACCACGATCTGCAGCACTTCTACGGCCTTTGCCGGTTCGTTGAGGCCTTCTTCGCCGTATACAGACACCATCAGCTGCGCCAGTTTGGTGCTGGGCTTGGGCGGGTTCAGCGCGATGTAGCTGCTCCACGCCTGCGAGGCCTGGGCGAACAGTTCCTTGCCCTTGCTCGTGAGCCCCGAGCTCGTCACATAGGCTTCGCCGCCGGCTTCGTGCAGCGTGGCTTCGGCCAGGTGTTCCCACGCGCCGGCGTTGCTCGGCTGCTTCTGGGTGATCTTCTTGTACTTCTTGATCTGGCTCGAGAAGCTCGCGCTGTTGGAGCCTTCGTTGTTGGAAAGGTTGCTCAACACGCCGCCTCCCCCGAAGCTACCCACGCCGAACAGCACCAGTCCCGAGCCCATCAGCAGGGCCAGCGCGCTGTAGATGACCCGGACCGTGCGACGACGGCCGCGACCTCTCAGATCGAAGAGCATCAGTCCGACAGTTTTTGGTCGACGTGATCGATTATCTGCTGCACAGTTGGCTGTGTGTCGTCATCGGGTTGCTGCACCGGACTTCCCCCTGGATCCCGGGCGCTTCGTTCTGCGGCGCTCTCCTCAGCGTCCATCTCGCCTACCGGCTTGATGAACGTTGCCACAAGGATACTCGCCTCATAGAGCACATACAGCGGCACCGTCTCGAGCACCAGCGTGATGGCGTCGCCGGGGAGGAACGCCGCAACTGCGGCACAGGCGAGGATCGCGTAGCGACGGTTTTTGCGCAGCTGGCGCGGCGTCACGAGACCGAGGCGGGTGGCGCCCAGGATCAGCACCGGGATCTGGAACACAACGCCCATCGCCAGCAGCACCGTGGCGGCGAAGCTATAGAACTGGTTTGCCTGCACCAGCACGTTGAACTGCCCCGCGTTGAAGTTCACGAAGAAGCGCACCGCGGCCGGCAGCACCACGAAGTATCCGAACAGCACCCCCGCGATGAACAGGAACGGAACCGCCGTCAGCAGCGGCGCGGCGGCGCGTCTCTCACTGGGTCTGAGCGCCGGCATGATGAAGCCGTAGAGCTCATACAGGATCACGGGCAGCGCGATGATCAGCGCGAAGTACAGCGTGACGGTGATCGTGGTCGTAAACGGCTCGCCCACCCCGAGCGTCACCGGCTTGTCGCCTTCGGCCTTGCGCGGCAACCTGCTCACATCGCCCTTCAGCGCCGTCAGCAGCGGCCTCAGCTGGCTGCGGGCCGCCGACGAGACACCGCTCCCGGGCTTGGCCAGGATGCCGAGCGCCGCCTGCGTGTCTTCGGCGACCTTCAGCACTCCTTTCTGCGCCAGCACCGCCTGGCCCACCGTTCCCTGACCCTTTTCGACCTGTTTCTTCGTCTGGGTGGTGAGGGGCTTGTTGATGATGTTCAGCAGCGCATGGTTCTGCCACAGGCAGAACCCGAATGCCACTGCAAGAACAGCGCCGCTGATGATCAGGCGGGCACGGAGCTCCTCGAGGTGGTCCACGAGGCTGAGGCGCTCTTCATGCTCGACCGTGCGGATCGCGCGGACCATGGGACTCATGAACCTACCATTGCCCGCCCGTGCGCCACCTTGCAGTCAAGCGCACACCGGCGTGGATTCGGTAGTCGACCACACGGGCAATCAGGGGCATGACCCCGCTTGACGCTAAAGCACGCGGCTTTGAGGGTCGATGACGACTGAGACACGACATGGACACCGAGAAAGACCCCAAGACACCGCACCAGCCACTCCCCGGCGGCGAACAGATCGACGTCGTCTACACCGATGGCGGGCGGGCGGCAAGCGACGGCGTACCGGGACACCTGCATGTCTGCTTCCACTGCGCCGGCGAGCTGGTCTACCCGCTCGACTGGTCCGAGGAGGGTCCCCGCCACTGGCGGGTGGTGCTCCGTTGTCCGGAGTGCGAGTCAAGGCGCGAGGGCGTGTTCGACCAAGCGGCCGTGGAACGGCTCGACGATGAGCTCGACCGTGGCTCGAGCGCGCTGCTCGGCGACCTGCGGCGCATGACCCACGCCAACATGTCCGAGGAAGTCGACTTCTTCGTGCGGGCGCTCGACGCGGACCTGATCACGCCAAGCGACTTCTGATCGGCAGCTCAGACCCCGCCTGGCCCGACTTCTGATCGGC
>JASLDD010000096.1 GCA_030151725.1 Solirubrobacteraceae bacterium | reverse complement strand
GGCCCACACCGACAGCCCACCACCCAGACAGAAGCCGAGCGAGCCGATGCCCGGGCCCTCCACGCCCGTCTGTGCCTTGAGGTACTCAGCGGCCCCGCACATGTCCTTCTCGACTTGATCCATCGAGAGCGCCATCATCTTTTGTTCTGCCTCGCTCGGCTGAGCTGTGGTCTCGCCCCGGTAGAGGTCGGGTGCGAGCGCGAAGAACCCGGCGGTTGCGAGGCGGTCGCAGATCGAGCGGATGTGCTCGTCAAGGCCCCACCACTCCTGCATAACGATCGTCGCTGGGCCGCTCCCGCTTGCTGGCACAGCCAGATACCCGGGGGCGGTGCCGGCGCTGGTGGGGAACTCGATGTCGGGCATGTGCGGCTCCTTGTGCTCTGTGTGGTTGGGCCCGGCGGCTGCTGGCCGGCGACGGGCGAAGTCTCTCACGGCGGGCGTGAGCTGTGGTCGATTGCCCGTATCCGTGTTCGGCGAAACAGGCGGGCTCGCCTGCACCTATATGGTGTCCCGCGCACTGTCGAAACCGTGTCAGCTGACGAGGAAAGGCAACACATGGATGGGGTAAATCACCAGTTCAAGCTCGCCAAGCGACCGATCGGGCTGCCCACGCCCGAGGTTTGGGAGTACGCCGAGGCGCCGCTCGCGGAGCCCGGCGACGGAGAGGTGCTGGTGAAAGTGCGCTACCTGTCGCTCGATCCCGCCATGCGCGGCTGGATGAACGACGCTCGCTCCTACATTCCCCCCGTCGGCATCGGCGAGGTCATGCGGGCGCTGGGCGCCGGTGAGGTGATCGCCTCCAAGCACCCCGACCTGCCGGTCGGGGACCTGGTCACGGGCCTGCTCGGCGTCCAGGAGTACGCGCTCGTCCACGGCGCCGGACTCCTGAAGGTCGACACCTCGCTTGCGCCGCTACCCGTGTATCTGGGCACGCTCGGCATGACCGGCATGACCGCGTACTTCGGCCTGCTGGACATCGGTCATCCGCAGGACGGGGAGACCGTTGTCGTCTCGGGAGCAGCGGGAGCCGTCGGGGGGATCGTTGGGCAGATCGCCAAGCTGAGGGGCTGTCGGGCGGTGGGCATCGCGGGCGGCCAGGAGAAGTGCCGCTTCGTCACCGACGAGCTGGGCTTCGACGCCTGCATCGACTACAAGAGCGAGGACGTCGCCGGCGCCCTGCGCGAGCATTGCCCGAAGGGCATCGACGTGTACTTCGACAACGTCGGCGGAGACATCCTGGATGCGGCGCTGGCGCATCTGGCGCGCAACGCGCGGGTGATCATTTGCGGGGCCATCTCCCAGTACAACGCCACCGATGCCGTGCAGGGGCCCTCCAACTACCTCTCGTTGCTCGTCAACCACGCGAGCATGACCGGCTTCGTGGTCTCCGACTACGGCGCCCGTTACGGGGAGGGCGCGACCGAGATGGCAGGCTGGCTGGCGGCCGGCAAGCTCGTCACGCGCATCGACGAGGCCGAGGGGTTTGAGAACTTCCCGGACACGCTGCTACGGCTGTTCAGGGGCGAGAACACGGGCAAGCTCGTCCTGAAGGTGGCTTGAGCAACTCTCAGGGTGTCGGCAGGGAGACGGTGAGGTTGCTCACTTCGATGCTGAACACGCCGTTGCTCGCGCGGTAGTAGGGCGCGTCGCGGCCGAGCAGCTCGAGCTTGACGGTGTCGCCGGGCGCGAACCGATAGCCGTTGCCGTGCAGCTGGAAGGCGATCGCGCCCTGCTGGTTTTCGCCGAGCCGGTAGATGCCGCGGCTGATCAGGCGTTGTTCGCCGCCCGGCAGCACGTCCCACAGGCGCGCGACGAGCTCCCCGTAGGGGCCTGTGGTCTTGACGTTCGCTTTGATGGTCGGTAGTCCCAGCAGCGTGAAGCCGGGGCTGACCAACGTATAGGTCGCGGTGTCGGGCTCTGTTTCGGTGGCCACCGTCTTGCACGCTTCGCTCGTGCCTGCGATCGGGTCGAGCTCGGCGGCGATCGTGGGATTGCCTCCGGCCGAGGTGATCGTCTGCGCGGCCGCCGATCCGAAGCTCACCGTGCCGGGGTGCAGAGCCGTCCAGCTGGCCGCCGTGTAGGGACCCCCTCCGGGGGCGCTTGTGGGACAGGTCTGCGTGTAGGCGGTGACGCTCCCTGCCACCGGCGCCGAGCCCTGGTGCTCGAGCCTCGCTTCAAAGAAGCGCGAGCCTTCTTCGTTGAACGCGTGATCGGTGTTTTCCTTGTTGGCGCCGGGGCTGTGGCCGAGGTCGCCCACCTGCAACGCGACCTGACCGTGGTGCGCGCGCACGGTGTTGTAGACGCGCAGCGACTGCTCGACCGGGAACAGGTCGTCGGTCCAGCCGCTCTGCAGCAGCATCGGCGCGGGCTTGCCCGACAGGCCGTAGCCCTGGTGGTAGGTATAGATCTGCTTGGCGATGGCTTCGCCTTCCACGGCATACGGCTCGCCGGCGTTGATGACGCTGTACCACTTGGCGATGTCCGCTTCGGGGTCGACTCCCGGCGGGGCTATGTAGCCGCCTGCCTCGCCCTCGCCGAAGAGGCCGGTCACGTAGCTCTGAATCTCCACGCCGATCGGTTCGTAGCTCTGGCCGGCGGGCGCGATCTGGGAGTCCAGGAAATGGCCGTTGGGCAGCAGCGCGTCGACCAGGTCCGACCACGGCCAGCGAGGGTAGGCGGCCTTGATCGACAGGCGCTTGCCGGCCGGGCTGAGCCATGGCTCGAATTCTCCGTTGGGAAGCCTCACGCGGTTCTTGAGGTAGGCGAGCTCGATACTCTGGCCGCCTCCGTAAGAGATGCCGGTCACACCCAGGGCGCTCGCCTTTGCGAGATGCTCGTCGACGAGCAGGCCGAGCAGGTACTGGGTGTCGCGCGCCTCATAGCGCTGGTCGGCGAGGCGGATCCAGCCTTCCGCACAGTCTCCTTCGAGACGCGATTCGGGGGTGCCGCACGAGTTGCCCCAGCCGCGCGCCGAGTAGTTGACTACGGCGAAGCCGTGCTGGGCGTAGTAGACGTTGTTGTAGTCGTAGGTCTCGTTGCCGTCTCCCGCGGGGCTCGAGGCCTCGAAGGAGGTCTTGCTTCCGCTCCAGCCGTGCAGCATCACGATCGTGGGAAACGGCCCCTTGCCGGTGGCGGGAAGCGTCACGTCGACGTCGAGCGGCACGCCGTCGAATGACGGCACGCGCTGGGCGAGCGTGGTGGTGGGGCAGAAGCGAACGCCGTCCTGGGCTACGCAGGAGTGCCCCAAGGGCGTGGGTTCGGGAGCCGGGTTGGCAGCGGCCGTGGCAGGCGCCACGAGCAGCGCTACGAGCACCCCGAGCAGTCCTCCACGCAGCCGCACACAGCTTCCAGATCTCATCCCCACCCTCCCATTGGCTTGACGAGAGTGCACTACCCGTCTGATCACGTCACAAACGCCACGAGGGCGCAGGCCCTCAGCTTTGCAGCGTGAGGACGTGCGCCTTCGCAGGGTCGATGCGGCCGTCGAGCAGGTCGAGGTAGGCGCTCTCAAGCGCCTCCGGGCCGCGCCCGTGGACTACCTCCAGCCAGCCCTCGCTCCACTCGACATACGGACGCCAGGCCTCCGCCAGGTTGCGTTCGAAGCCGTCGCGACCCCATTCGGCGCCGCGCTTGGCGACGCGATCGGGCGCAAAGAAGAACGTGGGTCGGGGGCCTGCGAGCGACTCGGGAACGGCGCCCATCCGGTCGTGGTGGGTAGCGCCCACGACCGCTGAGTGAAGCAGCCGATCGCCGAAGTGAGCGTGCACCGCGCTGCGCACGTCAGCGTTGCCGGCCATGTCGACATAGACGGCCTGCTCGTCGCCCAGCGTTTCGAGATCGGAGTAGGAGATCGTGTGGTCATACACGCCCAGCCCACGCGCGAAGTCGAGGCTGCGCTCGGAGGTCAGGCCGATGACGTCGAGTCCCTCCCGACGCGAGAGCAAGAAGGCGAGGGCGCTAGCGGTCTTGCTGGATGCGCTCGAGAGCACGATGGTGCTCGCGCCGAAGAATGCGCTGTCGTCGAGGAAGTCGTCGATCAGGTAGGAGGTGAAGAACAGCGGCCGCAGCAGCATCTGCTCGTCCTCGTGCTTGGCGTCGTAGATGGGGTCGCTGTCGACGCGGGCGTATGCGTTGTAGGCGGCGGGAAGCTGCGCGCGATGGGGAGAGGCGTCTGTGAAGCCGCGCTCGTCCACCCGTGCGGGCGTGACGAGCAGCTCGGTGGAGGGGGGCAAATAGCCGTAGACGCGCACGCCCTCGGAGAGCTGTGGCGCGCGACTCTCCTGTACCTCGGCAAAGCCCCACACGGGCATCCGGCCCCAGCCCTGCTCGGCGGGGAAGAAGCGCCAGTAGGACATGGCCTCCCCGAACATGGCGTAGGTGATGTTGTTCGATGTCAGGCCGAACGCCTGTACTGCAAGGCGTGCCTGGCCTGGTTGGAGCTCCGTCGTGGGAAGCTCGACGATCCGACAGCGGTGCAGGTCGTCGGTGGCGAGCAGGAAGTCCACCGCGCCAGCTTACGCGGCAGGTGCAGCCGCCGCACGCTGAAACTCGATATACGTTGCAATGACGTATGGCAAAAGGACGCAGTCAGGATCGCGAAGACGAGAGTCGCCTGCTCGAGCTGATCGGCGACACGTTCGGCCTGCTCGAGATGGATGAGCTGCGGCGGGGCCTGCTGCAGGCGCTTCACCGAGTGCTGCCCTCGGCGTATGTGTCGCTGAACGAAGTGGGTCCGACGCCGGAGACGATGGTGTCGATCATCGAGCCCCATCAGCCCGCCGCTCAGTTCGGGCTGTGGGCCAGGCTCGGGCACGAAAACCCGATCCTCCAGCACTACCTGCGCACCGGCGACGGGGGTGCGGTGCGCTTCTCGGATGTCATATCCAAAGAGGAGCTGCACGCCCTCGAGCTCTATCGAAGGCTGTACGCGCCGATGGGCGTCGAGCACCAGCTGGCGTTCACGCTTCCAGGCGGCGCCGACCGCATCCTCGCGATCGCGCTCAGCCGTCGCGAGCGCAACTACTCAGACCAAGAGTGCCAGTTCGTGAACAGGGCTCGACCGTTCCTCATCCAGGCCTACATCAACGCGATCGCATTCGACTCGCTGCGAGCGGGGGCAAACGAGCAGCGCGTCGAGCGGATACTCGAGGGCCTGCAATCGGTGGGCCTCACGCGCAGAGAGGCAGAGGTCGTGAAGATGGTTGCCCTGGGAGGGTCCAATCAGCACATCGCCTCGGTGCTTGGGATCAGCTATCGCACCGTGGGCAAGCACCTGGAGCACGGCTTTCGCAAGCTCGGAGTCGGCGATCGCTCGACCGCGGCGCGACGGGCGTGGGAGCTGGCGGAAGTCAATGTGCCGCCACGCTCACGAGCGATGCGAGAGTCCGCGTAGCGGGTCGCCGGGCGTGGGAGCGGGCGGCCCGGTGCGCAGGCGCTCGAGCATCCGTGTCTGGCGTGGCAGCAGCCCTGCCGCAAAGGCGACGAACGCGAGGATCGATCCGCCCAGCATCACTTCCACGGCGCCAATCTCCTCGGAAAGGGGCCCGGCGATGATGAAGCCGAGGGGCAGAAGCGCAAGGGAGACCATCCAGTCGTAGGAGGTCACCCGCGAGAGCGAGCCCGGGGGGATGCGCTCGGCGAGCGCGGTCATCCACCAGATGTCGAACAGCGCCATCCCTACCCCCCCGAGCACCATTGCGGGCACGACGATATAGAGGGTCATGCCGACGGCGTAGAGCACATCTGCAAGTGGCCAGATCAGACACGCGAGCATGGCCATTCGCATGGGGTAGCGCGGACGCCACACGACCGCCACCACGGAGCCGAGGACCGTGCCTATGCCAAATGCGGCCGAGACCAGGCCATAGATAGAGATGTGCCCATACTGCGTGCGGGCGACCACCGGCCCGAGCACGAACCATGGCGCCAGGCCGAAGAAGAGGGCCGCCGAGAAGGAGAGCAGCGTCGCCCACACCCACACGCGAGAGCGCACCTCGCGCAGGCCGGCGCGCATCCCTTCCAGCACGCTCGGACGGTTCGCCAGGGATGCCTTGTCAGTCGCACCGGCGGACGTCACCACGCGCTCGCGTGGGCGCAACCGCGCAAGGAACATGGCGCTCACGAGGAAGGTTGCGGCGTCCAGTGCAAATGCCCACCCGGCTCCCGCTCCGAGGACGAGCGCGGTGGCGAGCGCGGGGCCGGCGAATTCGGCGAGGTTGTTGGACATGGTGACCACGGCTGTCGCCTGCTGGATGTCCGGCTCGGGCACCGTCTGCGGGAGCAGTCCGTTGGCGGCCGGGCGAAAGAAGGCCTCGGCACTTCCGAACAGGACCTCGATGGCGAGCACCTGCCAGATGCGGACCGAGCCGATGAAGATCAGGATCGCGAGCAGGGCGTGCAGGGCGAAGCGAATGAGGTCGGTGGCGATCATCACGCGGTGGCGGGGGAGACGGTCCGCCCACACGCCGCCCAGGAGCAGGAAGACGACCAACGAGAGCGCATGCGCGGCCAGCACCAGGCCGAGGTCGGTGGCGCTGCCGGTCAGCCCGACCACAAACAGCGCGAGCGCGACCAGCACGATGTTGTCGCCGATCACGCTCGCGGACTGCGCGAGCCAAAGGAAGCGAAAGTCGCGGTGCCCCAGTACCCGCCTGATCTCTGAGAGGTTCGCCATGCCGCCCGTCAGCTTGACGCAGCGGCGGCAACTGCGTCTGGGGGCTAGAACTCAGGCAGCGACCACGACGGCTCCGCGCCCGGCCAGGCGCTCCTCGGCGTATTGCTTGCCGCGCTCGGCATCGCCGGTGGCGAAGGTGGCAATGTCGGCGAGCGTCACGATCGTCCCAAGCGCCCCCCACGTGCCGTCGGGGATCTCGGGGGTGAACACCCACACGCGGCGAGGGTCGCGCTCGTGGGCGCCCTGCTCGGCGTCGAGCACAGCGT
>JASLDD010000080.1 GCA_030151725.1 Solirubrobacteraceae bacterium | reverse complement strand
CCGCTGTGGGAGATCTGGCTGGTGCAGGCCATGGCCGGCAAACGCTTTGCGCTGATCGCAAAGACCCACCACGCGCTCGTGGATGGGATCTCCGGCGTGGACATCACGACCGTGCTCTTCGACACCGCCCGCGAGCCCGTCGCCCCGCCCGCTCCGGCCTCTCCGTGGAGCGCCAAGCCGCTGCCCGGGCCGGCCAAGCTTCTCGGCGAGGCCCTGGTGGAGCGCTCGACCATGCCCACAGAGATGCTCCGTGGCGGTCGCGCACTGCTGCGCCGCCCGCGCAGAGCCTTCTCGCAGATCAAGGATGGGTTGACGAGCATCGGCGCCACCACGCTTGCCGGGATCAACGCCCCTGCGCCTCCCAGTCCCTTCAACGTCGACATCGGACCCCACCGCCGCTACACATTCCTGGACGCCGACCTGGCGAGCTTCAAGGGGATCAAGGACTCCCTTGGCGGCACCCTCAACGACGCTGTGCTCACGTCTGTGAGCCTGGCGCTGGGTCGCTATCTGCGCCGCCACGACCACGACACAGATGGCCTCGTGCTGAAGGCCATGGTGCCGGTGTCCGTGCGCACCAAGTCACAGCGTGGCGCCCTCGGAAACCAGGTGGCGGCCATGTGGGCGCCGCTGCCAGTCGGCATCGAGAACCCGGCTGACTGCCTGCGCACGATCGCATCTGCGATGGAGGACCTAAAGAAGTCAGGCCAGGCGGTGGGAGCGCAGGTGCTCACGAACCTCGCAGGCTTCGCGCCGCCGACGATCCTCAGCCAGGCCGCCCGGCTGCAGGCCCGCCAGCCGTTCTTCAACCTCGTCGTCACAAATGTTCCCGGGCCGCAGTTCCCGCTGTACCTGCTGGGAAGGCGCCTGGAGGTCCTCTACCCGGTGGTGCCGCTCGCTCAGCGCCAGGCGCTGGGAATCGCTGTCATGAGCTACGACGGTCATCTTGGCTTTGGCCTGCTCGGCGACTATGACGCGCTCCCAGATCTCGAGGACATCGCCACAGACCTCAAATGGGCTATCGCCGCACTGTGCCGTGCGGCGGGCGTTCGCCCGGCAAAAGGCAGCTCCGAGCGTTCCAAAGCACAGCGCACGGTCCGGAGCGCTCGCCGCAGCGCCAACCGCTCCGCCAGCACCGGCTGATCGACCGCGCATTGGGCGCGGATACGATCTGTGAAGTGCGCCTAGCCCTTTGCCAGATCAACGTCACCGTGGGCGACATCTGGGGCAACGCCGAGCTGATCCGCAAGGGGATCCAAGACGCGTGCGAGGCCGGTGCTGAGCTGGTCCTGTTTCCCGAGCTGGCCCTCACGGGCTATCCGCCAGAGGACCTTCTGCTCAAGGAGCACTTCCTCGCCGACTCCGCTCGCGCTCTCACCGAGCTCGCCGGCGAGAGCCCCGACATTGTGGCCGTGGTCGGCTTCCCGGAGCGCGCGGAGGATGTTTTCAACGCGGCGGCAGTTCTCTCGCAGGGCGCCATCCATGCGATCTACCGCAAGGTCTACCTGCCCAACTACGGCGTGTTTGACGAGCAGCGCTACTTCCAGGCAGGGCCGGCCGGTGCCGTGCTCGACATCGGCACAGACCGCGTCGGGCTGACCGTCTGCGAGGACATCTGGGAGCCGGGACCGCCGGCCAGCGAGGAGAGTCTCGCGGGGGCCACGCTGATCGTCAACATCTCCGCCTCCCCCTACCACGCGGGCAAGGGCGGAGAGCGCGAGCGCATGTTTGCGCAGCGCGCCCGCGACAACCAGGCGTGTGTGGCCTTCTGCGCGCTGGTGGGCGGTCAGGACGAGCTGGTCTTTGACGGGCACTCGTGCGTGATCGACCACACGGGGCGCACCATCGCTCGCGCGGCGCAGTTCAAGGAGGAGATGCTCGTATGTGACGTCGACCTCGCCGCCGCCGCGGCGGCGCGCCTGCGCGACGCAAGCCACCGCCCTGTGGCCGGGCGGGCGGAGCGTCGAGCGTCGGTGCTGCCCCCGCTTGCCGCGCCGCCCGCCGGCGCCCCGCAGGTCTCAGCTCGGATGTGCGAGCCGCTGGCTCCTGTGGAGGCGGAGGTCTATGGGGCGCTGACGCTCGGCCTGCATGACTACGTGGTCAAGAACGGCTTCAAGCACGTCGTCCTGGGCCTCTCCGGGGGTATCGACTCGGCGCTAGTGGCCTGCGTGGCAGTTGACGCCCTGGGACCCGAGCGCGTCAGCACCACGATCATGCCCTCCCCCTACTCCTCCGAGTCCACGCAGCAGGACGCCCGCGATCTGAGCGCAGCGCTGGGCGTGAGCGCGCTTGAGCTGCCCATCGAAGGGGTCATGGCCGCCTACGAGCAGACGCTGGCCGAGCAGTTCGCGGCGCGTGAGGCAGACCTAACCGAGGAGAACCTGCAGGCACGAATCCGCGGCAACCTGCTGATGGCGCTCTCCAACAAGTTCGGCTGGCTGGTGCTGACCACGGGCAACAAGTCTGAGATGTCCGTCGGCTACACGACCCTGTACGGCGATCTGGCGGGTGGCTTTGCGGTCATCAAGGACGTGCCAAAGACGCTCGTGTATCGCCTGTGCGAGTGGCGCAACGGGCTGGCGGGTCCGATCCCTCCCTCGATCATCGAGCGCGCGCCCTCGGCTGAGCTCCGCCACGACCAGCGCGATGAGGACTCCCTTCCCCCCTACCCCGTGTTGGACAGGATCCTGGAGGGCTATGTGGAGCTCGATCAGAGCCGCGAGCAGCTGATCGCAGCGGGGCTGCCGGAGCAGGATGTCGAGCGCACGATCCGCCTGGTTGACCTCGCCGAGTACAAGCGCCGTCAGGCCCCGCCCGGGATCAAGATCACAGCCCGCGCCTTTGGCCGCGATCGCCGCGTGCCGATCACCAACCGCTACCGCGGTTGAGCGCCCGTTACCCTGCGGGCGTGCGTCTCGCCGCCCTCACGCTGTCCGGCCTGTGCGCGCTCGTGCTGGCCAGCTGCGGCGATACCGTCCAGCAGCAGCCGGTCTCCCATTCGCTGCTCGAGACGCTCGTGGTGGCGCCCTATCCGGTCTACTGGCTGGGGTCGAGCTTTGAAGGCATGGCCGTCACAGAAGCCACGCACGATCCCAGCGGCGCCTTCACGATCAACTACGGCGACTGCATACACGGCGGGCAGGGAGTGTGTGTGCCGCCGCTACGGATTGTGAGCTCGCCAGACAACAGCTTTCTGCCGGGCGGCACCACGCCCACGCAGCGCCGCTCGATCAGAGGGGCGCAGGCGGTCCTGGCACAGGCGGGCAGGGCGATCGTGATCCCCACGGCGGGCGTGGTGGTTGACATCTACGGCGACAGCGCTCGCCTGGCAGAAGCAGCGGCGCGCATGATGGTCCCAATCAACGAAGCGGGCGCACCCGAAGCGCCGCTGCCCACACGCCTGCACGACAGCGGCTTTGCGGCCACCCCCCTGGCCTCGCAGACGCCCTCCCCGCTCGCGCCGCTGCGCTAAGTCGACTCAGAGAACGGCTCAGGCATGCCGGTGGGCGCGGGGCGTACAGCGATCGTCATGCGCGTTACTGCACATGTGCGCTCGGCGTCGTCGCTGAAGCGCACATCCCATACCCATGTGGTTCGCCCTCTGTGCACGCGCGTGGCATGCGCATGTACGACACCCTCGGTGATGGGCCGCAGGAAGCTCGTGTTGTTGGACAGGCCCATTGCCACCTTGCCCTCTTCATAGACGGCCAGCGCCGTGGCGATCGAGGCCACGGACTCTGCGATAGACGCGTATACGCCGCCGTGCACCAGCCCGGCCGGCTGCTTGATGTCATCGCGCACGGTCACCTGCGCGCGCACCTCGGTGTCTGACAGGGCGACCATCTGCAGGCCGTACAGGCGGTCGAAGCCGTGCATGACGGCGTTGATCTGCTCGACGCTGGCTGTACCCATCGCGCCGCCACGATAGCCTACGGTCCTCCGTTGCCGCCGCCGCGGTCACCAACCCGGTGGCGGAGCTCCCAGACCATGAGCAGATTGGACGAGCTCCCTCCCGACCAGAGCGCCGCGCTATCGCTATTGCTGCGTCAGCGCAAGAGCTATGCGGAGGTTGCCCTGCTGCTGGGAATCGCCGAGCGGGCTGTGCACGATCGCGCGCATGCGGCCCTGGCGGTGCTCGCTCCCCGTCAGGCCCGCGAGCTCGAGCCTGAGCGCCGCGCGGAGATCGCCGACTACCTGCTCGGCCAGGCCGGTGTGGCCGAGCGACTGCGCACCCGCACATACCTCGCCGGTTCACCAGAGGCCCGCACATGGGCACAGGCGCTGGTCGCCGCGCTCGCGCCTGTGGCCGGTGGCGAGCTGCCTGAGATCCCAGCTCCGGCTTCGGCTTCGGGCTCCTCTCCCGTGCCGGCGCCGGCACACAGCGAGCCTTCGAGCGCGCGACCGATCCCCGTGAGCGAGGTTGCCTCGATGCCCTCCACGCCGACCGCCCAGAGCAGCTCGCGGCTTGGCGGAGCGCTGCTGCTGGCGGCGATTGTGGTGGCGGTGGTGGTGGCTGTGATCCTGCTGACAAACGGCGGTAGCTCGCATAAGAACACGGCTTCGACCAAAAGCACCACCACGAGCACCACTGCGACCAAAACAGGTCCCACGGTCAGCCCGCAAATAGCGCTTCACTCGCCGAGCCCCACCAGCCGGACGGTAGGCGTAGTGGCGGTGCTCTCAGAAAAAGGCAAACGCGCCTTCTACATCGAAGCCCAGCATCTGCCTGCGACGAGGAAATTCTTTTACGCCATCTGGCTGTACAACTCGCACACGAGCGCCGAGGCGCTCAGCAGAGGCCCGGCGGTGGGCTCCACGCACAAGCTCGCCGGGGGTGCCGCGCTGCCCGCGAACGCAGGAGCGTTCCGCGAAATACTGCTCACGCGCGAGACCAAGAAACGGCCCACGCACCCCGGTCATGTGGTGCTGCGGGGCGCCTTCAAAGTGTGATGAGCTTGCCCGGGTTCATGATCCCGGTGGGATCCAGCTCCCCTTTGAGCGCCCGCAGGATCTGAACGCCCTCGCTGCCGATCTCTCGCTCCATCCACTGCGCGTGATCGCGTCCCACGGCATGGTGGTGGGTGATCGTGCCGCCGCCGTCGAGGATGGCATCGCAGGCTGCCTGCTTGACCGTGAGCCACTGCCCCAGCGGATCGTCGTCGCGTTGACGGGCGAGGAACGTGAAGTACAGCGAGGCGCCCGTCTCATATACGTGTGAGACGTGACACATCACAAGGCTGGGCACCCCCAGCGCGTCGGCGATGGCCCGCTCGACGCGCTCGCGCAGGCTCCTCACGTTCGACCACTGGGTGGCCGTCTCGAGCGTCTCCACCATCACGCCCAGCGTCAGCAGGTCGTCGCGCAGGTAGGGGCCGGCGAAGCGGCCGTGCAGCCACGCCTGCCCAGGCGAGCGCCCCGCCCGCAATCCGCCGCTGCGGTGTGCGAGCTCAAGGGCGCGGCTGCGCCTGTAGGCGACGTCCTCTTCGGTGCCTTCGAAGCCGAAGATCGCAAGGCAGCCCTCGGCGTAGCCGCGCATGCCCAGGTAGGCACGTCCGAGCCGGCGCTTGACACCCTCGGGGCCGGCAAGCGCCAATGACATACGCGTCTCGGCCTCATCTGACAGGCGTGTGACGTCGGGGAGCAGGTGCTCGCTTGAGAGCGTCTCCAGGGCGTGCACGCCGGCGGCGAAGTCCTCAAAGAACAGCCCTTCATAGATGCGCGCTGCCGGTGCGGGGCGCACGCGCAGGGCGAGCTCTGAGATAACGCCCAGGGTGCCCTCTGAGCCGACGAGCAGCTGGCGCACGCTGGGACCGGCAGCGGTGGCGGGCAGCGCCGGCAGCGACATCTCCGAGCCCGGTGCGGCGAGGCGCATTCCCAGCACCATCTTCTCGATGGCGCCGTATCCGGTCGAGGACTGCCCGGCCGAGCGCGTGGCCGCGCAGCCTCCCAGGGAGACGTACTCATAGGACTGGGGGAAGTGTCCGAGCGTTAGCCCCTCCGGCGCCAGCGCTCGCTCGAGGGCAGGTGCGCGCATGCCTGCCTGCACGTTCACCGTGAAGGACTCACGGTCGAGCGACAGCAGTGCCCCCATGCGCCCCATGTCGAGCGCCACAACGCCGCCGTGCTCGCCGCGCAGCGGTGCCACGCCGCCCACCACACTGGTGCCGCCGCCGAACGGCACCACGGCGATCGATGAGCGCGCGCACAGCTCCAGCACGGCCTGCACCTGCTGGTGATCGCTCGGGAAGAGCACCGCGTCGGGTGCGCCATCGGGCTCACCAGAGCGCAGACGCACCAGATCGGGGTAGCCCTTGCCGGCGGCGTGCAGCACGCGCTGCTCGTGCGTGTCGCTGAGGCCCTCCGCGCCAACGACGCTGCGCAGCTGTGAGAGCACCGCATCGGACAGGCAGGAGGGCGCCAACTGCACGCTCTCCAGGGCCACGGGCGGGCGCGGCTGCTCGGCCAGGCCGACGCTCTCGCGCAGGAAGCCCAGCGCATGCGGGGGCAGCGCCGATGCGCTCCTCACCCCCCAGCCCCACCAGCGCATGGCCGGTGGGAACGCGTGCTCAGACACTGATCCGCTCGAGTCCATCGAGCGCCTCGTCGATTGTGGCGGCGGCTGCCCTGCGTACCATCACGCCGCCAAGGCGGGGAAAGAGGCCGGTGAGGGTCTGGTGCAGTTCGATCGTGACCTCCGTGGCGCCTGGTGAGCCGTCGAGCTGCCGGCCGCCCTCCCCGGTCGGTGCGAGGCGCACGTCTGTCTCGGCGGACTGCAGCACGCGCGCAAAGGGCGTGCCGGCGATCCGCTGCGTCCAGCGCAGCGCGCGCCCGGGCTCACCCTGCTCCAGCTGGAAGTCGGCGCGCACCACTTTGCCCTTGCGGGTCAGCATCACCTCTGTGAAGGCGCCCTCCTCGACGTCCTCCACGCGGCTGACTCGGGGCCACCAGCGAGGCAGGTGATGGGGATCGCGGACGAGCTCCCACAGCTGCTCCACAGGAGCAGCGATGGTTCGGCTACGACGGGCAGTGGGCATGAAGGCGAAGCTTAGTTGCGCTCGGGAACCACCGCCAAAGGAGGGCGTGAGGACGCGCGGTGTATTCAACGAACGGACTGCTGTGTAACCATCGCTATACAGCAGTCGCCGCAAAGCATGTCCCGCTGCGCGCTGCCCGTTATGACCATTGTTATACAGCAGTCGCAAAGTGTATATCCCCACCCCGCGGCAGGCGGCGTTGGCAAGGGGTGAAGCTCAGACCCACCGGCCGCCCGCCGGTGTAGGTCAAGACGTGTAAGTCAGCAGCGCATGCACGTCGCGCCCTGCGAGCCGCTCGCGCCCGTCAAGGAACGCCAGCTCGATCAAGAAGCCGCAGCCCACGACCTCCCCGCCGAGCTGCTCCACGAGCTCGCACAGCGTGGCCGCTGTCCCACCCGTTGCCAGCAGGTCGTCGTGGACGAGCACGCGCCGACCGGCCGCTACGGCGTCGGTATGCAGCTCGAGCTGACCTTCGCCGTACTCGAGCAGATACTCGGCGCTGACGGTCTCGTAGGGGAGCTTTCCGGGCTTGCGTGCCAGCACGAACCCCGCACCCAGCTGTAGCGCCAGCGCTGGGCCGAGGAGAAAGCCGCGGGCCTCGGCAGCGACAACGCAATCCACTTCCAAAGGACGCGCATGGTCGGCCAGCTGCGATACGGCTTCAGCCATGGCGCCTGCGTCTGCCATGAGGGGCGTGATGTCCTTGAAGACGATGCCCTGCGTGGGGAAGTCGGGTATGTCGCGGATCAGCGAGCGCAGCCGAGCGTCGCCCATCAGCGGACGATCTTGCGCAGATCGCGAATCAGCAACAGATGCTTGAGGTGGGTTGCCACTGCGGCGAGGTTCTCGAGCGCCTCCACGGCCTCCTTGCGGCGCTCGGGGTTGCGCGAGCGCAGGGCTGGGGCGAGGATCTGCTGGAGCAGGTTGGCCTCACGGTCGGCTGAGGAGCGAAACACCCGAAGATTGCGCCCGCCGACGCCATAGCGTGCGAGCTCGGCCACAGCGGCGATGATCTCGCGCTCGGTCTCATCGAAGTAGCGCACCCCGCCCCGCATCTCGCCCTTGACCACCCCGTACTCTTCGAGCTCGCGTACCAGCTTGGCCTCCGCCTTGGTCTCCTCGAGCACGTCGTCCATTGAGTACAGCGCTCCGGTGGCCTCACGCACGCTGACGCTGGGACGCCACGTGCGCGTCCCATCTCGTGCCCCCCGGCCGGGCACTGGGGCCACGTCGTCGGAGCGCCCCGCGGCGAGCTCTTGGCGGATGACCCGCAGCGGCAGGAACTCATCGCGCTGCATCCGCAGGATCGTGCGCAGGCGCGCCACATCGCCCTGTGTGTAAAGGCGATAGCCGCCAGGCGTGCGCCTGGGGGTGAGCAGTTTCTGGTCCTCCAGGTAGCGGATCTTGGAGATGGAGATGTCGGGGAACTCCTGCGCCAGGGCCTTGCACACGGCGCCTATGGTCAGCGACTTCTGGCGTTTGCCAAGCTCGGTGCGCGCGACGGGGTCATCGCCCGCCAGCTCCACTTCAAGCTGGGTGGCCGGCAACTCGTTGGCGGGTGTTGCCTGTGCTGCCATCAGCGTGCGTGGAAGGTGAGCTTGTACTTGCCGATCTGCACCTCATCGCCCTCCTCCAGGTGATGGGACTCGATCCGCGAGCGGTTGACGTAAGTGCCGTTGAGCGAGCCGCAGTCGTCCAGGTACCAGTCCTCGCCGCGGCGGATCAGCAGAGCGTGGTCGCGCGAGACGGTGACGTCGTCGAGGAACACCTCCGAGTCGGGGCGGCGGCCAATGCTCATGCGCTCGCCATCCACGGGGAAGCTCTCACCGACGCGACCGCCGCCTGCGCGAATGACCAAAGCGGGGCCGTTTGCGGTGACCTCGCCCATCTCCATCGGCACCAACTCGCCTGTCTCGTCGATGCGATACGTGGCCGTGACGGGATCGCCGCCGGGGGCCGCCACCTCGGCGTCAGCACGCGGCAGCAGTGCGCCGCAGCGCTGGCAGTAGTTGGCACCCTCGCCGTTGACGAAGCCGCACTCAGTGCAGTGCAGAGCCATGACTCACTCTGAGCCGCCGGGCTGGCGGTGAGCCAGGATGTCAGTCAGCTTCTGCACGTCTTCGCCTGTGATCATGATCTCCCCGTCGTCGTGCTTGTGACGCAGACGGTTGACCAGCTCGGCGCGCAGGATGTCGATCTTGCCGTGCAAGATGCGCCGCCTGTAGGAGATCTCGGTCTCCTCCTCAGTCAGTTCGCGGATCACGTCTTTGAGTTCCAGATCCGTCAGCGTGCCAAGGTCGGGGAAAGTCTCATCCATCGTGTGGCCTCTCTCCTCTCGCGGGCAACGCCTCGCGATTGCGGCGGTCAGGGGTTGCCGGCACTGCCGCCAGCTCTGGCAGTATAGCCCAAACGGTCAGGTTGAGCTTGAGGCTCTCAGGATGAGGGCTGCCGAGCCTGCTTTCCCGCTGCGCGCAGCTGGAGCGCGCCGTCGCGCAGGTACATAGCCGTGGCCACCAGGGCCAGCGCGAGGCCCATGAACAACAGCACTTCGGCGAACGTGAACAGGCCCACCATGGCAAAGAAGAAGGAGCTCATCACGGGCCCCACGGCCAGGCGCCCGGGCCAGTTGATGCGCAGCTCGGCGCCGTGTGAAAGGCCGTAGCGACCGATGGCCAGCATTGCCAGCTCGCGTATAGCCAGCACCGCCAGCGCCCAGCGGGGCAGTAGGTGGAAGTCCCACGTGACGACCACGCCTGAGACGACCAGCAGGCGGTCGGTGACGGGGTCCATGAGCGCGCCCAGGCGGCTGTACTGGCGGGTGACCCGAGCGGCGATCCCGTCGGCATAGTCGCCCCAGCCGATCACCCCGAAGATGGTGGCCACAATCGCGCCCTTGCCGTCGCTGCTCGAGAGGGCCACCACCAGGAACACCGGGATCAGGGTCAGGCGGATGAAGCCGATGGCGTTGGGGATCGTCCACGGGCGCAGCGGCTGGCCGGCCTGCGTTTGCACGGGCGGCGGACCCGAGCGGTCGAATCCGAACAGCCGCTTGACGGTCAGGCGTGGCGAGGTGGCCACGGCGGGCCCGGCGGTGGCGGTCTCGGCCTCGCTCTGGGGCGCTGCCCCGGCGGCGGTCTCGACCTCGCTCTGGGGCGCTGCCTCGGCGGGCGAGCCGGGTACCTCTAGGGGAGGCTCTTCCACAGCTCGTCCACCGCCTGCAGCAGCGCCTGGGGCTCTGCGCTCAGGGGCAGCGCCGGCCCCTGCTCGCGACCGCGGCGGATCTGCACCTCGACCTCGCCCGACTCCAGCGAGCGTCGCCCAACGGTGAGGCGCAGCGGGCAGCCGAGCAGCTCGGCGTCGGCGAACTTCTCGCCGGGACCGAGGTCGCGGTCGTCGTAGATGACCTCCACCCCACCTGCCTTGAGCGTCTCATAGAGCCGATCGGCGGCGTCACGCTCCGGCGTGCCGAACTTGCCGACTGCCACCAGATGAACGGCGAAGGGTGCGAGGGCTCGCGGCCAGGAGATGCCCTTCTCGTCGGCGAACTGCTCCACAGCCGCGGCCACGATCCGGGCGGGGCCGATCCCGTAGGAGGCCATCCAGATGGGAAGGTCGGCGCCTGTCTCATCCAGGTAGCGCGCGCCCAGGGGCTCTGAGTAGCGGGTGCCGAGCTTGAAGATGTTGCCGATCTCGATCGCAGGTTCGCGAGTCAGCGGCTGGCCATCCTTGAGGTACTCCTCCCCCACCTTCTCCACGCCTGGGTTGGACAGCGCCACCTCGACGTTTGCCGCATACCCCTCCCCGAGCACGATCTCATCCTCGCCGGCTGCGCACGGCGCCATGTACTCGTGGGCGCCCAGGCCGCCCATCATGCCCACGTCGCCCTCCACGCGGTAGAAGCGCAGGCCCGTGCGCTCCATGATGCGGTCGTAGGCGCCCACGTGCAGGGCGTAGTTCTGCTCCAGCCCAGCCTGGTCGCGATCGAAGCTGTAGGCGTCCTTCATGACGAACTCGCGCGTGCGCAGCACACCGGCGCGCGGGCGTGGCTCGTCGCGCTCCTTGACCTGGAAGTGGTACACGATCAGCGGCAGGTCGCGGTAGGAGCGAACCGTTTGGGCGATGTGGAAGGTGACTGCCTCCTCGTGGGTCATCGCCAAAACGAGCTCTGAGCCCTTGCGGTCGGTGAGCTTGAACAGCTCCTCGATGTCCAGGCGTCCCGTCTTGCGCCACGGCTCAGCCGGTTGCAGCACCGGCATCAGCATCTCCTGCCCGCCGATCGCGTCCATCTCTTGGCGGATGATTGCCACAACGCGCTGGTGCACCCGCCAGCCGGCCGGAAGCCACGTCCACATACCGGCCCCCATCTGCCTGACGAGGCCCGCACGAACCATCAGCTTGTGCGAGATCGCCTCCGCGTCAGCGGGCGCCTCCTTCTCGGTAGGCAGCAGGTACTCGGATAGCCGCGTCATGGGCGTCGAGCGTATACGTCGGCGGTGTGGGGCGCCATTCGCCTCATGGTGTTACGCGATGGAGACGCCACGATTGCGGGGTCGCACCCTTTGATAGAACAACTGGCATCGATCGACAACGATCCAAGATCTCGACAAGGAGCCTCACAAATGGCCTACACAGTTCCCGCGCTTCCCTATGCCTACGACGCACTGGAGCCGCACATAGACAAGGCGACCATGGAATTCCACCACGACAAGCACCACCAGGCCTACGTGGACAAGGCCAATGCTGCGCTGG
>JASLDD010000058.1 GCA_030151725.1 Solirubrobacteraceae bacterium | reverse complement strand
GAATGGGTGGGCTACACCTATGAAATCGCGGGCGCTGAACTGAGGATGAAGCACGAACCCGGCAGCTTCCAGGAAAACGACTACGCGATCTGGGCTGAGAAAACCAAAGGGTACACAAAGATCTTCGACGTTTATGTAAAGGACGAACTTTACCCCTGGGTCGCCCCGCGCTGGCTGGTGTCGTTCATCGAACTGTACAAACCCGGCGGCGGGACAGAAAACAAGGTTCAGCTCAGTGGGAGTCCGTATCTTTCGGAAGCGACGGTCTGTGGGACGAGCGGGTGCTCCTCCGCCGAACAGGACGCCGAAGGCAACGCGTTCTCCTTCACGCTGACGACTAAAGAAGCCGGCTCTGCCTCTGAACAGTTCTACGCGCACGCCGGACAGGTCTCGACCGGGATCGCGCAAGCACAGGGCAAGCATTCCACGGTGGGGTACAACACGAGCTCGAGTCAGATCGAAAATGAACCAAATGTGCTGGCCGGCAGTAGCGGCGCGTGGATTGGGCCGCACTCGGGCCGACTGGAATACAGCTCGTCGGACGGGGGACTGGGTGTCTCCGAATCGTGGGTGGAAGCCGCCGGCCCGGGCGGCTGGCAAAAGGTGCAGAGCACGAACTTCCTGGCGTCGGGCAGCTGCGCCGGAATCCAGTGCAATGCGAGCGAGCGGGAAGTCGCAAGCTACAACAGCCTTACCGCCAACGGCTCGAAACCGCTGACCGAACCAGAAGCCAAAATCCGTGTCGCGGCCAAGAGCTACATGCCCTACTCGAGCTCGACAGAACACGGGGAAGGCGAAGCGACGCTGAAAGTGGACGCAAAGCCTCCGCATGGGATCGTGGTTGGCGGGCTGCCGGTGAAAGGCGAAGGCGGCAAGGAACTGACGCTGGGAGAAGGGCCAGGGCATCTGGTGGTGGAAGCGAGCGATGGTGAAGGCACCACGCCAAGCTCCGGGATGAAAGACATCAGGCTGGGCATCGATGGCTCAGAAATCGGTCAGGGGGGTGGAACCTGTCCGTCAGGGCCATGCACAGCCGCCGCGCAGTGGTCGTTGAAGGGCTCAGAACTCGGGGTCGGTCAGCACACGTTGACGGTGGTCGCAGAAGACAACGCGGGCAACGTCGAAACCGCGAGCTACCTGCTGAACGTGTACGCGGCAAGCCCGCTGGGGGCGGGGCCCGGGTCGGTGAACCCGGAGTCGGGGGACTTCGCGATGGAATCCTCCGATGTGAGTCTCAGTGGCGGCTTGGGATCGCTTGCGCTCTCGCGCCACTACGACTCGAGAAACCCCGCCGAAGGAAGAGAAGGCCCGTTCGGGGCGCCTTGGAGCTCCAGCCTCGGGAGCCTCGCGAGCCTCGAAGTGCTGCCCGAAGGAAGCGCGATGGTGACAGGGCCGACAGGCTTGAGCTTCTTCAAAGTCAGGAGCGGCGGCGGCTTTGAACCGCCCGAAGGCGACTCGAACCTCGAACTGAAGTACGAAGCAAGCTATGAATCCGGCAAGCCGGCCTACCTCTTCAAAGACAGCAAGGACGCCACGACGACGGTGTTCACGCTCCCCGAACACGCGAGCGTGTGGATGCCGACGGTCGCGAAGGGGCCCACGGCCACGAGCACGACTACGGATGAATACAGGGCCGTCTCGATCGGGCAGAACAAGTGGGCTGTGGAGCCTTCGCTCGAGCTCGCGCCGCACCCGAACGTGGAATGCGCGAAGGGGCATTGGCACGCGGGCTGCCGAGCGCTCGAATTCGTTTATTGGGAATCGGCGACGGAACCCGGGGAAGCCGAAAGCGAATGGGGCAACTACAAGAACAGGCTGAAGGAAGTCATCGCGATCGCCTATAACCCTGCGACGAAAACGATCAAGGAAACGCCGGTCGCGGCATACCGCTACGACAAGCAGGGCCGGCTGCGCTCGGAGTGGAACCCCAGCGTCTCGCCGGCTCTGAAGACGGTCTATGGGTATGACGGGGAAAACCATGTGGTCGCGGTGACGCAGCCCGGGCAGCAGCCGTGGCTGATGCACTACGGCACCACCGCGCAGGACACGACACCCGGACGGCTGCTCTCGGTTGGGCGCCTCGGAGCGAAAGCGGCTCTGTGGAACGGGGAAGTCCTGAAAAGCACGGCCGCTGCGACGCTGTCGAGCAGCAGCCCGGCGATCGGCACGACGCTGTCTGTTACAAACGGGAACTGGTCGGCTGCAGCGGCCCTATATGGCTACCAGTGGGAGGACTGCAACGCTGCGGGCGGGGAATGCGCTGCGATCCCGGGCGCGGTGAACGCGACCTACACGCCACAGCCCAGAGACGCCGGGTATTCGCTGGTGGCGCAGGTCACTGCGCTTGACTCGTGGGGAGCGGCGACAATCTCCAGTGCCGCGAGCAACGTTGTGGCGATGCCCACGCCGACGTACTCGAGCGTTTTCGGCAGCGCCGGCTCGGAAAGCGAAAAGCTGAGCAAACCCGGCGGGGTCGCGGTCGACTCCGAAGGGAATGTGTGGGTCGCCAGCCGTGGCGGCAACCGCGTCGAGAAGTTCTCTTCGACGGGGACGTTCCTCGCGTCATACAGCCCGGACTCGATGCTCGAACCGGCGGGCGTCGCGTTCAGCGCCACCAACGGGGATGTCTATGTGACAAACCGGGGCCGCGATCGAATCGATCAGCTGTCCGTGTCGGGATCGCTGATCCGCTCCTTCAGCGGGGAAGGCTCCGCGCTCGGGAAGCTGGCCGGCCCCAGCCAGTTGACGGTGGACTCGCACGGAGACGTATGGGTCGCGGACACGGGCAACAGGCGCACCGAGGAGTTCTCTCCGTCGGGCACATACCTCAGCAGCATCTACGGACATCAGATCATGAGTGAAAAGTACGAATCACCGGTAGGTGTCGCGGAATGCAACGGCATGCTCTACGTTGTGGACGAAGGAAAGAGCGGCGTGCAGGAGTTCGCGGACGCGGGCGGGTACATACGGACGTTCGGGGCGGCCGGGACGGGCAACGGCCAGTTCAGCAAGCCACAGCAGGTGGCCTGCGACCCGGCCGGCGAGGACGTCTACGTCGTAGACTCCGGCAACAGCCGTGTTCAGGAGTTCACCGGCGCTGGGTCGTTCCTCCTGAAGCTTGGCAGCCTCGGAAGCGGCGAAGGGCAGCTCTCCTCGCCGACCGGCGTGGCGGTCGGGCCGGCGGGCGTGCTCTACGTGGGCGACACCGCCAACAACCGTATCTCGAAGTGGAAAGCAAGCTACTCGACGAGCAACCCGCTGCCGGCGCCCCCGCCACTGAGCGAAGATCCGGTCACGACGATCGACTACAACGTGGGGCTCTCGGGTGGCGAACTGCCGAATCTGACAGGGGGAGAAGTCGCGAAATGGGCTCAGAAAGACGACCCCGTCGAAGGGACCGCGATCTTCCCGCCCGATGAGCCGATGGGCTGGCCCGCGGCCAACTACAGGCGCGCAACCACCTACTACGAGGACGAACAGATGCGCACCGTGAACGTCGCGAGCCCGACGGGCGGGGTGAGCACCAGCGAATACAACTCAGACAACGAGGTCGTGCGGGCGCTGAGCGCCGAAAACCGAGCGACGGCGCTCGGCGAATCAAGTCCCGCCGCAGCGTCAGAACTTCTGGACACGAAAAGCGCCTACGAAGAAGGCAAGCTCACCGACACGTGGGGTCCACAGCACACCGTGAAGCTGGCCAAAGGCAAGAAAGAAGCCAACGAAACGACGCTCGCGCGCAACCATGTCAAATACTTCTATGACGAAGGCGCGCCAGAAGGCGAAACCTACGAGCTGATCACAAAGGTCATCGACGGCGCGGAAACACCGAGCAAAGAAGAATTCGACCAGCGCACGACGACCACCTCCTATAGCGGCCAGGGCAATCTCGGCTGGAAACTGCGCAAACCGACATCCACGACGACCGATCCGGGTGGCCTGAGCCTCACCAGCACCATCAAGTACCAGGAAATCACCAACGGCGAAGGCAAGAAAGAACCAACGGAAAACATCGAAGAAGCGCAGACGCCGGCAGCAGTCGGCAAGGACGCCAACGTGCCGCCCGCCTACCTCACGCAGTTCGGCGCCAAAGGCAGCGAAAACGGCCAGCTCAGCGAACCGCGAGGGATCGCTCCAGCCAAGAACGGGAACCTGCTCGTGGCCGACACCGCAAACAACCGTGTCGAGGAATTCACCCAGGCAGGCAAATACGAAGCAAAGTTCGGCTCGGCGGGTACCGGTGCGGGGCAGATGAAACTGCCATATGCACTGGCGGTCGACGCTGCCGGCAACGTGTGGATCACCGACAACGCCAACAACCGCGTCGACGAGTTCAGCGAAAAAGGCGTCTTTGTGAAAACGATCGGGTTCGGCGTGGCCACCGGCGCATCCGAACTCCAGACATGCACCAAAGAATGCAAAGCAGGCATCGCAGGAGGCGGCGCGGGTCAGTTCAAAGAACCGCGCGGCATCGGTGTCGGCGGCGGCTACGTGTATGTCGTGGACGGCGCCAACAACCGCGTCGAGCAGTTCACCGAAGCCGGATCGTTCGTCGCGACGTTCGGAAACGGTGTGAATGAAAAAGGCGAAGCGTCCAAATTCGAAGTCTGCACGAGCAAATGCAAAGCCGGCGTCGCCGGGTCAGGCGAAGGGCAATTCAAAGCGGCACGGGGCCTGGCCGTAGCACCGAACGGCTACGTATGGGTGGCCGACAGCGCCAACAACCGTGTTCAGGGCTACGGCGGCAAAGGCGAATACAAGCTCGAGTTCGGCTCGCTCGGGTCGGGGCCCGGACAGTTCAAAGAACCCAAGGGCATGGGCGTCACTTCCGCGGGAACGCTGCTGGTTGGAGACGGAACCAACAACCGGGTGCAGGAGCTCACATCCTCGGGCACGTTCATCGCGTCCTTCGGCGAAAAGGGAGCGGGAAACGGGCAATTCGAAGAAGCCTGGGGCACCGCGGCGACCTCAACCGGCAAGCTGTACGTCGTGGATCTCGGCAATGATCGCGTCGAGCAATGGGTACCGGAGGTCGCCGGCAACGAAGGCGCGCACGCCAGCAGGACGATCTACTACACAGCCAAAGAAGAAGCATCCGCGGCTGCCTGTCGCAACCACCCCGAATGGGTCGGCCTGGCATGCCAGGGGGAACCGGTCGCGCAGCCAGGAGAAGGCTTGCCGCAACTGCCGATCTCCACCACGAGCTACAACATGTGGAATCAGATAGAAAAGATCACGGAAAAGTTCGGGGCCACTGAACGCAAAAAGACCACGACCTTCGACGAAGCGGGCCGTCCACTCGAAACGACGGAGACATCGAGCAGCGGCCAGCCCCTGCCGAAGATCACCGACAAATACAACGAACACACGGGAGCTCTCGAAAGCCAGCAGGCGAGCGACCCGGCGGAGACGATCACGAGCGCAGCGAACACGCTCGGCGAGCTGGAACGCTACACCGACGCCGACGGGAACACCGCGGAATACAAGCGCGACATCGACGGGCGCGTCGTAGAAGTCACCGACGGCAGCGAAGAAGCGGTCAAAAAAGACGCCTATCTGGGCTCGCAGAAATACCAGTACGACGCAACGACCGGCCTCATGACCAAGCTCGAAGACCAAACAGCTGGCACGTTCACGGCCACCTACACCGTCGCAGGAAAGCTCGCCAAAGAGACCTACCCCAACGGCATGAGCGCGACCTACGCGATTAACCCCGCGGGTCAAGCGACGGGCGTCGAATACAAGAAGGAATCAAGCTGCACCGAAAAATGCGTGTGGGTCAGCGACCAGGAGGTCCCTTCGATCCACGGCGAAACCGTCACGCAGGCCAGCAGCCTCTCCAGCGAGGCCTACAGCTACAACGCGGCCGGCTGGCTCAGCCAGGTCCAGGAAACCCCGACGGGCGAAGGCTGCAAAACGCGCCTCTACGCCTATGACGAAGAAGGCAACCGTACCGCGCTCACAACGCGCGCGCCAAACGCTGAAAACAAGTGCGCAAGCGAAGGCGGCAGCACCGAATGGCACACCTACGACACGGCCAACCATCTCACAGACGCGGGCGTGAGCTATGACGCGTTCGGCGACACGACCTCGCTGCCGGCTGCGGACGCGGGCGGCGAACTCATAACCAGCAGCTACTACGTCGACAATCAACTCTACAAGCAGACCCAGAGCACGACCACAATCGAATACCAGACCGACCCCGAAGCCCGCACCCGCCAGACCGTCACCAGCACGGGCGCGGAAACCACCAAAATGATCAGCCACTACGACGGGCCGGGCAGCACGCTCGCGTGGAGTCTCGAACCCACCACCGGCAAATGGACGCGCAACATTCCCGGCATCGATGGTACTCTGACGGCCACCGAAACCAGCGTCAGCGCGCCCGTCCTGCTTCTCCACGACCTCCAAGGCAACGTCGTCGCCGAAGCATCCATCAGCCCAACAGCAACCAAACTGCTGAAAACATATAACTCCACCGAGTACGGCGTGCCGAGCACAAAAACAGCCCCACCGAAGTACGCCTGGCTAGGCGCCGGAGGGCTCGCCAGCGAACTGCCGTCCGGGACCGTCACCCAAGACGGCACAAGCTACGTACCGCAAACGGGTCGCCCGCTGCAAACACAGCCGGTCGAACCGCCAGAACCCGCTAAGTACTACAACGCATACGAACGACCAAACGCCGAAGGCGCGACATGGGGACCAGCCGCAGCAGCGCTGCGCATCGCCGAAGTCCGAGAGGCAGAACGGGCACAAGAACTAGCCGATATCCCAGTCGGAGCGATACCAAATGCGCAATGTGACGATGAAGTAGCATACTGCGCTCCTGACCCGGAACACGGGGTCAATATCGATCAATGTAAAGTCGGCGCTACAATCTGGACGTTCGCGGGAAATGAAGTAGGTTATGCCGGTAAGTTCAGGTGTATTTATGTGAATGTGTTGGAACTTCAGGTTGTGCTGCAGGAACAGCAGGCGAATGGTGAATTTAGAGAAGTCACGGGGTCAAAACTGACCAAGCGGTTTTACAACGCCTTTGACAATTCATCGGGAGCGTTGCAGCAGGATTGGGAGTGCAAAACCTCTCGCGTGTTTCGTAGTTGGGCGTATGCGCGTTACTGGCACGGTTACGGTGGTAGTACCATATGGTCGGGTAGTCGTGTGTCCTACGGTACGGCTACCTGCGAAGCACCACCGCCGTTGGGGGAGGGAGAGCCTCCGGAGCCGGGTCCAGGACCGGATCCAATTGGCAGCCCTGATGAGTGATGGGAGGAGGGTGTGTGTGTGGAGTAGATCGCTATCGATCGTTGTAGCAGCCATCATTGCGTCGCTAGGTGCTACAGCTTGTGGTGCTTTCATGCCTGCGGTGAGCCTGACAAGTGGATTCCGTGTGATTCTCACTCCGGACGTAAACGCTGGCAGGGCGGGATGGTGCTTCATCGCTCTGGGGGTCAACGGTGGAGCGTGCGACGGAGCGCTGCACCATGCTCCGGTGATTTCTGAAACGTGGTTTCGTAGCGACCAGCCGCCAGAGACGGTGGGCGTTGCAGTGACAACTAGCGCGGTTGCGCGCGTAGACTTTGAAGACGGGTTCTCGGTTCGTACCTCCGCGGAGAGGGGCTTGCCGGCGGGGTTGCGTACTGTCGCGGTTAGACTGGGAGGAATATCGCGCCCGAACTCAAGTGGGATGCCTCGACATTTTCGGCCGCTGGACGCAAGTGGACGCCCCTTGCAGCAGCCGGTTGGCGAAACACCGGACGACCTGCTTGCGGAAATCCCGACGGAAAAGATGGTGGCGGGCCACGGACTTTGCACCATCACGGGTGTGCGTGGGTTGAGTAAACTTGTTGTGCACGGCGGGAGTGTGATAACAACCGTGCACCGCTATGCTGGGATCATTGGAACAGGGTTCATCACATGCGCGAGTGTTTCAGTTGAACTTTCAGGGTGGCCGATGCTAGCCACGGTCTTGATTGATGCAGGGCGGCCGGGAGTAAGTCCACCACCGCTTCCCGAGATGAGGGCGCTCAACAAAAAGGATGTGTTTGCAGCTCCGGGACCTGGAGGCATGGGAGCCGCCGAAGAACTATATGCGAGACGCATACCCGGTGGATGGCTTGTCGTCAGTCGAGCTCAGCCGAGCGAGCGGCTACAGCTTCTGAAAGATCTGACCGCCAAGGTGCAAGTGTAGGCTGCGCTGTGGATATGTCTCCGGTTGGGCAGGGGGGTGAACCGTCTTGAGTTTTCTTGGAAGGGTGGCGACTGTTTTGGCGTGTGGTATCGCGATGTCGGGGTGTTCGCATAGCGCTCACCACATCGTGTATGTCTCGCGTCCTGTTTCAAACGGTCACGTGCTGCTGGTGCCCGAACTTCGGGGCGGTAGAGCGGGATGGTGCTTCGCGACGGGGTATCGGACCGCCACGGAAGGCGGCGGGGGATGCGGAGATGCGGCGATGATCTCGACTGGGCCGATCTTCGCCGAAGACGGCTGCTCGGGTGGCGGTGAATCGATAATTCGTGTCTATGCGTTGACGAGGAGCGAAGTCGCGGCTGTGTCGGTGTATGGCGGGAGGCCGATCCCGACCACCACGAACATCACGCTCCCTGATGGGCTGCGCGCTGCCGCCATCGAAGTTCCCGTTCACGACGGGCGGCCGAGGATCGAG
>JASLDD010000009.1 GCA_030151725.1 Solirubrobacteraceae bacterium | reverse complement strand
CGGTGGCTTGCCAGATGAGATCCTGGTCTTTCGTGACACGCTCGTAGGCGACTTCGGCGAGGATCCGAAGCGCCTCAGGGCACACGTAGTCCAGACGGTGCGTCACGAGGTGGCTCACCACCTCGGATTCGACGAGGCAGGCGTACGCAAACTCGGGCTCTGATGCTCTCACGCGCCGCCCTGTGAAGGTTTGCACGATGATGAGCGCCGGCGTGGTTCGGCGGCGAGCATCGGACAGCTTCGCCACGCCCTGTATTCTCGATGAGGTGACGACCGAGCATCTCGTGTCTGTGCAGCGTCACCCGCGCATCTTCGAGCTATGAGCGAGCAGCCACAAACGCTGGTGCTCTGATTGTGAACACATGGAGCGTTCAGGACGGTCTGCAGGATCAGTTCGTTGCGGACCTTACGGATCTCTTCGAGCACGTCCGTACCGTTCCCGGGTTCGTGCACGGGCAAATCCTGCAGGGCGCCAACACCACGCGCTACATCTCGGTCGCCGTGATGGGCTCCACGCTTGAGCGCGATCGTGCGCTCGAGGACCCCGAGACTCGGCGACGACTACGAGGGCTGCGGCGCATTGCCCGCGATGACGCCCACGGCTATATACCGCTTCGCCAATTCGTTCCCGTCGGCGATACGAGCGCCTAGCCGTTGTGATCAGGACGGTGGACGCCAACCCCTGGCGAGGGTCGTTTGGCCCACCTCGATCAGGTAGCCGTCAGGATCACGGATGTAGCAGCGCATCTCGGTCTCGTGGTGCGTTGGCGGCGTTAGGAAGTCGGCGCCGCGCGCGCTCCACTCGGCGTAGACAGCTTGGATGTCCGCAACCCGGATGTTGAGGAAGCTGCTCACCCGATTCGGGTCGGGAGGCGTCTCGAGCGTAACGGTCGGCTTGTCGTCGGTGGGACTTGTTGGATTGGCTCCATAGTTGCGCTTTTACACGGCAGCCGGCGCTGGGCCCCGATCCGCTGCCACGGCGCGATTTGTGACGGTGGCGCTGCCCCCAAAATGGGGCCTGCATCAGCCAGCGCGGCGTTTCGGATCGTGGTGACGGCCGCCGAGGCTTCCGTACGCTGCGACGGTTACAGCGGTGGAACCTGCGCGTTAACCTGTGAAGCAGAACCGTGGTACAGGCGACTCCCGTCCCGGCACCCGGCGTTCATAAAGAGCTGGATGCTGTCGCTTTTGACTCCGTTGTAGCTCGCGTACATCGTCACACGCCCGCGCGTGCCGACCTCGCACTTGGAGTCCGTGCTGGAGATGACCTTCACCGGGGCCTTGACGATATTGCCCTCATAGCCCCACATGGACGCAGTGTGGGAGTGGTAGTTGATGCGAGGCCCCAGTCTTACGGCGATCATACGACCAGATTCGCCGCCGCCGGACAGCGTTTGGCAGATTTTGCCAGAGATCCGGTTCGCGTCAAGATTGATTTCGCCCCAACCGTGCGCAGAACCGCTGCTCCCGTGGCCAAATGATTGTGTAGCGTGAAATCCCCACGGTGGGATGCCGCTACCCGGCGGTATCCCGCTCCCGCTATACGTAGTGCACCACGGGCCACCGTTCCCTTCCGCCGCACCGATGTCGGCCGCCGGGCCCGCCGCCACGGCCAAGCAGCCTGCGGCACACAAGCAAATGACCCAGAGCATTCGCAGGGGGGACACTCGCGGAGAGTATCGCGGCGAGCCGACCGGGAGTCGTCACCTTTGCCCAGAGCGACGGCCCTCGTGATGCGACTGCTTCATACTGCGATCGCTCGCCGGGGGCGATTTGAGCTCCTTGCTTCCCTGGCGCTATTGGACGAGCTTGACGGAGCGCTCACCTAGCCCAAGCTACGACCTTATTTCAGCGAGTCAGATGCAGCTGACCTGGTGTGGTGGGTCGCCGACAGTGCCAGCGTTGTCGTCGATCCGGATAGCGAGCCGCCGGTGCACTCGCGCCTCGGTCTGGGATTCTCAGCGGGCGCGTCTAACGACAGTCACGAACGTCGCCGCTCGAGTGTCCGGTTATCGGCCTGTTCCTGCCGGGCGTTGCGCGCTCACACCTCGCGCGACGCGGAAGTCCGCAGCGACCTCGCGTGTAGCCGCCTCGGCTCCGAGCGGAAATATGTGAAGCGCATCTACGCACGCGATACAGGCGAGGGTGGCCGCCAGTTCGCGCGCTAGGTCGATGCCGCCGCCGTTACTGATCTGCGCCAGGGCTGGCTGGGGAATCGCGACTCCTGGGAGGGCGCAGGCGCGCTCTGCCATGCGCGCGCTGCGGAGCAGAGCGACGCTCGCGTAGAACCGCACGCCCGCGAGAATGTCCTCGGCCGCCGAGAGGAACGCTTCGAGACGCCCCACGTCGAAGATCATCTGCGACTGCACGAAGGTTGCTCCAGCGGCGATCTTCCGCCGCAGGAGCCGCAACTCCCGATCGACGTCCTCGGCGAAGGGATTGACAACCGCCCCGACCGCCAGCGGATACGGGGCGCTCCATGGCGACGCGCTCGCAATCAGCTGCGTGGCGGTCATGTCGCCAACACGCTCGATGCCAGGCACCGGATCGCCTTGCATGCAGAGGACCGCCTCAGCGCCGAGCGCCGCCGCGCCCACAACCTGGGATTGCAGGGCAAGCCGGTTGCGATCGCGACAGGAAACGTGGACGATTGTGCCCACGCCCTGCTCCCGCGCGAGCGCCACCGCAGCCAGCGGCGACATCCGCGGCTGGCCGGCGTGATTGTCGGTCAACCCGACGACATCGACAGTGTCGGCAAGAACAGCGATCCGGTCGCTGACACGTGCGCCATCGGCCTGGGCCGGCAGCGAGATCTCCGCGGACGTCAGGGCGGTCAGCGACACAATCGCTGAAGTCTAGCCCGTCGGTCCCTCAGGCCGACCCATGCGTTATCCGAGGATCGGGGGTGGCCCGACGGTGTGCTCGGGCGGCGTTTGGCGGTCGGCGTTCTCTGGATGAGACGCTCGTGATGCTTGAAGCGAACTCGGCCAGCGCTATCGCGGATCGGTGTGGTAGGCGACCGAGCGATGGCGGATGGCGGCAACCCGGACCGTCCGATCGCCGTCGGCGAGCTGGTAGATGATCCAGTAGGAACCGATGCGCAGCGAGTAGAGACCACGGAGCCTGCCACGAAGCGGATATCCCGCCAGCGGTTCGCGCTGTAGAAGACCAAGCGCTTCCTCGACGGCGTCGATGAGCGGCCAGGCGAGAGAAAGCAGATCTGAGCGCGCACGCCGTGCGAGAACCAGGCGTGCCACATGAGCCTCTATCTCACGGGCGCTTTGCGGCTAGCTCGCTGCGGAGATCCTCAAACCCAATCGTCTCGCCACGAGCGATCTCATCAAGCCCAGCTTGGATTGCGTCAAGTGTCGCCGTGTCGGAGAGGATCTCGGCCGTCTCCTCCAGTGCCTCGTACTCGTCGATCGGCACCAACGCTGCCGCAGGTCTGCCGTTACGCGTCACCACAACGTGGTCGCGCCGATCCGCGACGTCACTCAACAGCTCAGCCAAGTTGCTTCGAAACTCGCGCACAGGGATGGTTTTCGCCATGAGCGTAGTGTGCCAAATAGCGTACACATATGCGTCTTGCACTACCGACCGTGAAGTCCACAAGACCCTCAACTTAGGGGCGCACGACTTAGTCAGACTGCTTCCGGAATGAGCGTGAAGCGCTCGCGACTGGCGGCGCGTCGTAGCTCAGCGTCGAAGCATGCGAAGTGGCTGCAGCGCGGATCTGTCTCGCGCACTGCAAGTGCGCTCGCGAGCTGTACAGCATCGTAAGCCCGAAGTGCATGGTGGGCCGCTTCCCGAGCGGCTGCCACGAGTACCTGCTCGGTCAGCGAGAGGATGGTAAAGCGAGACCCTGCGGTGGGATCGCCATGGAAGTCGAACTCGAATGCGCTGACCAGGAGGCTAGCTGTGCTGTCGTCGAGTTCGCGTGTTCGGGCCTTGCGCCACAGGGCGGACGGTACCTCCACACGGGTGATGACTGAGATGACGAGCAGTTGCAGCGCTCGGATTTCCCGGTGGCCCGGCTCGTCGGCGTAGAGCTTCACGAGCGCCGAGGAATCGGCAAAGGTGCTCAGCGACGGCCCTCTGTGACGAAATCAGAGAGCGGTCTGCCAAGTCCGGCGGCGGCGCGAGCTCGACTGAGCGCTCGCGCGGAGGGGCGCTTAGTCGGAATAGGCTGGGGCGTGAGCAGGAGCCCGGCTTGCGAGAGGCGTTCTTTCAAGCCCGTGATCTCGTCGCCGGCGAGGTCTGGATCGACCGCGGCTGAGAGGACCTTGACGGCGTAACCATTGACGCTGTCCTCGTGGTCGCTCGCCGCCACCTTCAGTCGCTCGGCAAGCTCGTCTGGCACTCTCAACGTCAGCTGGCGCATGATGTCATGGTAGCAGACATGATGTCATCGGCCTCGTTCCAGCACGATCCCGTCAGGTCCTCGCGCGCGAGGGTCCTGTCGGCAGTGCTCCACCAGGATCTGGAGGCGCCAGTACCGGAGTCCCCTCATCGGCTTCGTGATGTTCGCCTCGAACAGGCCGGACGATCTTCGGCGCGAGACCTACTACAACGCGAGAAGAAAACGACAAATCGTCGTCCTGCGCACCGACCGCCAGACCTACGACTACGAGTGGCGACCTAACTACGGTCACTACCTCTTCGAGGCTGAGGATATCGACGGCGAGGCTAAGGTCATCCAGCTTTGGATCGCTCTGTGGCGCCAGACCGATCCAGCGTTTGATTATTTCGGGGAATACATCAATGCAGGCAACACCTACTCACCGGACCGCTTTTTGACACTGTACAAGGCCGCCGAAACTACTGGAAACGAGTCACAGGCGAGCCGAACTGGAAACTACCGAAGCTTCGCGCTCGCGCGGGTATCCAAGAGGCCGTCAGCCACTGCGACAACGATGCGATCGCCCTCATGGGGCTGCGCAAGTATCACGGGCACTTGGGCGACCAAGAGCTGACGCCTGGGGAAATCGCCTACGGCACGTTCGATTCCACCCGGCGACTATATGTTCTCATGCAGGCCTGCCTGCTACGCGAGCTGGGGCTAGAGACTGAACGGATCGAAAAACTGATCCAACTGCATTACCGCAGCTGGCCGGTGCCGTAGCCCCGTCGCCAGGCATCACTACGATGTTTCACTCTCACGTCAGCGTAAAGTTCTCTCTAATCGTCCCAATCATCTTCGCGTCGCACAAGCGGCATTGTGCGTTGCCTACGGCTGGAGGCAGTACGAGCGCCGTTCGACGTTATGATTGATGAGCAGGCGAGGTTTTCGTCGGTGCGAGTTGAGGGTAATTTCAGTGTGTTCACTGATAATGCGGATGCACGTCCTGGCCGATGTGATAGGCGTGACTGTCATCTCTGGCTTAAGGCTGAAATACGTCAGAATCGACAAGGTTGCAGCGATCGTGGTTATCCACGCCCGTGCGGATACCCGCCAGTTTGGTTGTGCTGCGCGTTCTGACGTAGGCCGACGAGCCCGTGGATAGTCGGGGAAGTCGTAGGATATGTGCGAAGGGGGCTGGGGCATAGGAAGCGAAGCGCATTGACTGACTGCGGACATACATCACCCGTCTGATAGTCAGTTCCACCTGTTTTCCTACTGCCCATCGTCCAAAACGCACGCCACTTGGTTCCCGCCCATGTGACTATTTCGAGGACAGTGACAAGGCCGGATGGACGAAGTTGGGGATGCGTTGACGTCAACGCTGCTTCACATATCTCGAGGCAGCAGAGCACGAGCCGGCATTCGCCAACGTCGTCAGGCACTATCGGCGCGAGCACACAATCCATCGGACATTTCAGGCTACACCCGTCGCTGCTGCTGGGGAAGGATCAGACAGACGAAACATCTAGCGGTCCTCATGTATCAACATCGGAAGCGAAGTGGCGCAGGCCCCCCGCAGGGCGCCGCGACTGAGCTGCGCTCTACAGCCCAGCCCGAGCGAACAGCTCGGAGACCGTCAGCTTGAGTCCGGCCGCGATCTTCGCGATCGTGTCTACGGTCAGGTTGAACTCGCCGCGCTCGACGGCGCCGTAGTAGCTGCGGTCGATGTCGGCCTCGGCGGCAAAGGCTTCTTGGGTGTAGCCGCGCTCCTTGCGGGCGGCGCGGATGGCGCTCCCAAGGGCGATGCTGGCGGCGGACTTTTTAGGCGGCATTGGCCCTAGCTTGTTCTATTGACGCGATTAGTTCCACCGCTTATTCTTCCACCGCGTATAGTTGGCATTCGCTCAGGCCGAATCGCAGGGGAGAGGGCATCATCCGATGCAGTCCGCACAGTATCTAGTCGTGATCGAAGTCCTCAACCGGCCACATGGGCGCGACGTGGAGCGGCTCCATCGATCCCTGCGAAACCACGGTCGCCAAGACATCGAGGCTGCCATCGCCAGCCTGGAGCAGGCCGGGGTGGTGGCGGTCAACGGCCAGACCATCAGGGCGTCCGCTGCCCTGACGCGGCTGGAGCAGCTCAACCTGATCGCCGTCTGAGCTGGATGGAGCCGCGATCGATGACATGGGCCGAGTGCTTAGCCGTGCGCGATGTCGAAGCTGCCGAGCAGGCCGCCAGAGATGCCCTCTTGGGGCTTGAAGCAGCCCGCGAGCGCCTGGCACTTGTGACACGCCGCGAACGCCGACGCGAGCAGACCGAGGCTAAGACCCGCGTACATCTGCGCGTCGTCAAGGCATCGGGCTAGCTGCGCCGCTCGGCTCACGTTTGGGATCAAGCCCTGCGTGAACGGTCTATGGCAGGGTTGCCCGACATGCCGCTGCTGGCGACCCTCGTGACCGACGACTGGCTGACAGCTATCGCTGTCAGCGTCCAAGCGGCTGCCGCAGTGCTTCTGGCGGCTGCGGCATATAAAAAACTCTTCGTCATGCCTATATACGAATACCGCTAACGGCTAAGTCGCGTTGGGTTTCTTGTGCCGATACCGCCGCATCGAGGCGCTCAAAGCCTGCCCGCATCTCGCCGCGCAGGCTCTGTAGTTCGCTGAGCACCTGACCTTCAAACGACGCGCTCTCGTATGACCTCCGAAGTCGCTCGTTTGGGGAAAGTTTGGGAGAGTTCGCTGGGTCTGGCGCGATCCGGTGCGCGCTGAACCGTAGACACCGCGTGTAGATCTGTTGATAACCATCCAACGCGTCTGCATCGTCCGGGTTCAGGGCTAGGCTGGACGCATCAGCTATTCGAGCCAGCGGGCGTGCGAGCTCAGTGATCAGGAGATGTCCTTGACAAGCGCCGCTCGACACTGATCGAGGGTGGCACCGCCGACTAGGGCGGCCAGCATGATACCGGCGTCGGGCGCGAGCATCATCACCAACGAGTTCGTGTCCGGACCGTTGTGATGTGCGATACCCGCGACGGCGAACAGCGTCCAGCCGACCGGAGCTAGCACGATCGCCAGTGTTCGGAGATAATCGCCGAGGCGGAGGGGCTGGAGCGGTTTGCGCAGGAGATGCGTCGCGACGGATGGGATCGCGCTCGCATTTTGAGGCTTCCGTATGAGGAGAGCGGCTATTGGTTCGCACAGGCGCAGGCACTTGAGCGCCTCTTCGAAAGGATTTCCTTCACTCCTGGGCAGAACATCCTTGACGTTGGCGCGAACACATGCTGGGCTTCGGCGACCTTTGCCCGTTTAGGTCTGTACACGGTGGCGCTGGACATCTCCATGGTCGAGATGCAAGGTCTTCGTACCGCTGACTGGTGGTTCGAGCAGCCTGGGACCTACTTCGAGCGGGTGCTCGCGCCGATGTCTGACCTGCCCTTCGCCGATAATAGCTTTGACTGGGTCTTCTGCTGCCAGGTGCTCCATCACAACGACCGACCAAAGATGACCCAGACGCTGCGCGAGATTCATCGAGTACTTCGACCCGGTGGGAGCATTCTGATCGTGAATGAGCCCCTGCGCTGGCCGCTCGATCTCAAGCGCGACCATGCCTCCGAGGTGGCACAATTCGCCGGCAACGAGCACGTGTACTTCTTTACTGAGTACCTGCAGAGTGCATGGGGCGCTGGCTTTCGCCGGTTTCAGATCTTGGAGCAGGCGCTCGACATCTTCTTCTCCCACCAACCAATCCACCTGACGTCGAAAGCCAGCGTCTTGGGCTCATTCAAGCTGGCTACGATCAATGTCGCTCGTCGCCGTGCGTTCGCGCGCCGCGCGCACGTCTGGTGGCAATATCTCATGGGAACGGAGATATCGCTCCACATGATCTGCACCAAGAAGTTCTGAAGACACAGCCAGGGCAGCACGAACCTGCTGACCCGCTGCACGGCGGCGCGCAACGACCATCGGCTGCACCTTCAGCTTCGCCGCGAGCGCGGGTGACGGCACCGGGCTGTTGTACAGGTCAGAGATGGAGCAGCCCAAGCCGACTACGAGAGCAGGACCTGGCTGCGCGTCCACTGCGAAGTTGCTGTCGCCCTCGCTCGGGAACTGACTTCGCGCCCTTGCTGCAGTCAGAGACATCTCGTCAACTACCAGTAGCCCGCGACATGCCGTAGTCGCTTTGTTATGCGCAGTTCCCCCTGTGATGTGCAGGGCACGAGTTGTGCAGCGATTGTCGCCAGAGTAGCGTCACTCAGCCATAGATCACGTTAGGCCGAACCCGGGCGGTCTAGGGACCGCCGCCGGGCAGAAGTTTATGCAGCTTACGATTCGCACGACCGCTGGTAGCCTCCGCCGATTGGGTGCGGACGAGCATGGGGCACGATACCCAGTTGTGCGTGGCACACGGAAATAGGTAGGACTACGCCATTCCAGGAGGTTGCGAAGTGAAGCGGGCAAAAGTACAACTTAAAATGGTAACAATGGTGGCAGGCGTCATAATGTGTCATCGGAGTAGACGGCCTCAGACGTAAGTCTACGTAGGCGTATAGCCCCGTCAACGATGCGGCGTCTCGCTCTCTGTTATCGGCTGCACAACTCCCGGCAGCCGCGCCTTGAGGTAGACGTCGAGCGCCTCATGCGCGAAGCCGCCCAGCGCCAACAGAGCGCGGCTGAGGTGCTTCATCAGGTCCCGTTCCTCTTCCCACGGCAAGAACTCCTCGGCTACAACATCAGCGAAGCCGAAGCGCACGGTCTTGACCGTGCCCTCGTGGCTGACGCGGCCCAATCTTCCGGCAGCCTTGGTTAGCGCCTCGGTGAGCGTCACCCCCCGCTCGTCCTTGGACGGAGTGACGGCCGGTACGTGCAGCGTTACGTTCCGATGCCCGCGCAGCCAGGGAAGGTAGAACGGCGACTTCTTATCGGTCGCTTCGATCAGGTCCGAGTAGTGCGCCGCGCGGCCTTGACAAAGGTGATGCCCTCGTAACACAAGGCGGCTTGCTGGCGAGCGGGCATCATCCGGAGGCCGCGTTCCTCGGGCGTTGCCTCTGTGGGGTCGGTCATCGGCATGAGGGCCATCGTTCGGTGCCATTCGTTGTTAGCCATCGCCAGCCCCGTGACGAAGCGAGCGACGGCGTCTGTCCTTGGCAGCGCTTGACCGATCCTGAACTCCCATTCCAAAGCGATCCAAGGCTAAAACGTGATCCGGCCGGACACGCATGGAAATGGATATAGATCAACGTCGCTCCATCCTGTTCGGGCGCGGGCGGCGTTTTTCGACGGCCGACGCTACCTCGGCCACCCTGACGCCTAGTGCCATGGCTAGACGGCTGACTGTGGCCCAGCCGGGGCTGCTGAGCCCTCGTTCGATTCGTGAGAGTGCCGAGACGGTGAGGTGGGCGTCGAAGGCCAGCTGCTCTTGGGTCAGCGAGCGTTCTTCTCGTAGTCTTTTGAGAAGTGCAGCTAGAGCCGGGTCAGGCCGCACGGGCATGGAGTAAACATGCTACGCCCCTAGAGTCAGAGTCCAGGGTTCCATCTCTCGGACTTCGCGCTATGTATACTTATGAGTGGCACGGATCGTCCCCACAGATGGTTCGCCAGTGCAAGCCGGAGACATAGCTCTAGCGTTCGAGTGCAAGTGCTACGCCTCTCGCGCTGAGGGCTCTCGGGAGTCATCCCCGAGAGCCCTCAGCGTCCGGTTTGCTGCTTCTCATCGAGGCTCATCCGCTCGGTCTCCCGTCTGCTGATGATGGGGCCAACAGCTCCAGCGGATCGAGGCCCAGCCGGGCGGCAATCCGCTCCAGACTCTTGAGCGTCAGGTTGCGCTCGCCACGCTCCACGCCGCCCATGTAGGTGCGGTGGACACCGAGCACGTCGGCAAATGCCTCCTGGCTGAGTCCTCGGGCTTCGCGATAGGCCCGCAGGCTGCGGCCGACCTGCCCCTGTAGCTCGCCCTCCACACCGGCAACCGTCCCGAATTGCTACTCAACGGTCTACAGACTTATGAGTCGCATAGCGAGCTGACAGCAGAGAACAACTTGGCATGCATAGTCCAGCTTGCAGCCGGACACAACAGACCCGAATAGGGCCTAGGCTGCTGTCCGTGGAGACATGTCAGCCAGTCCCGCTGGAGATCACCATCGACAGGCGGGCGGTCGAGAGCGAGACGACGTGCCGGTGGAACGCGCCGCGTATCTTCGTGCTCGCCACGGTGCTGTGGATGCCGATGGGGGCAGCCGAGTTGCGTTCGCAGTTCTTGGATGAGCGCGGCAAGCTAACGCATACGACGCATTTCGTGCTCGGGCCAGCGGGCTACCCGCCAGCGACGATCAGGGGCAAGCTCAACCTTGCGCGCTTCGAGGCAGATTTGAATAGGCGGCTCTGTGTTTATGAGCACGCCTACACCATCAATGAGATGTTCAAAGCCATGGGTCGCACCGTCGGGATCGACATGTACGACGAGGCGCTAGAGGGACTTGGCTAAGGGACGATGTAGAAGCTGCCGAGCAGGCGTGTCGTCAAGGCATCGCACTAGTTTTGCCACTCGGCTCACGTTTGGAATCAGGCCGTGCGTGACCGGTTTATGCCATGGTTGCCGGACATGCCGCTGCTGGCGACCCTCGTAACCGACTGGCTGACAGTCATCGCTGCCAGCGTCCAAGCGGCTGCCGCAGTGCTTCTGGCGGCGGTGGCATATAAAAAACGCTTTTGTCGTGCCTATATGCGATTACCGCGAGTGGCTAAGTCGCGTCGGGTTTCTTGGACTGTGCCGATACCGCTGCATTCAGGCGCTCAAAGCCTGCCCGCATCTCGCGGCGCAGGCTCTGTTGAGCCGGACCGAGTTCGGGAGCCAGTAGGTCAATAACGCCCTCCAGCGCGGAGCGTGCTTGGTCGAGGCTGCCCTGACCAGTGTATTCGCCGGTCTCACGTCGCCATGACCACCATCGCTGTAAAAGATCACGCTCGTGGATGACGCGAGAAATACCAGCCGAAATCAGTTTGATCTTCGCTTTGTCTCGTGACCTCTAACCACTCAGGACTAGCGACGGCGGCCCAATACTCCGGGCCTCATCGGATCTATAGCCGTCCAATAGCCAACTCCGCTCCGCGTCGGCTAAAGGAAGCGCAGACCTAAACGAAACCATCAGTCTCATCCAGTCTGTCCGGGCTTTAGATTGCACAGTCGCGGACAATCCGTCGTCTGCTGGCTGAGTTGACGGCGCGTGGTCTGACGACGGCACCGGGACGGCAGAAGGCTGGCCGACCGCTTGGCGTCTCGCACCTGCACAAGCTACTGCGCAATCCCTACTACGTGGGCATAGTGCGCTACCGGGGAGTGGTCTATGCGGGCAGGCATGAGCCATTGGTCACGCCAGAGACTTGGCACGAAGTCCAGAAGGTCTTGGCCGCTAAGTACTTGACGGGCGAGGAGGACCGCGATCACCCCCACGACTTGAAGGGGAGCATCTACTGCGGCCAGTGCGGCAGTCGCCTGATCGTCAACCACGCCAAAGGTAACGGCGGCAGCTATCCGTATTTCGTCTGTGGCGGACGCCAGCGCGATCCGGCTAGCTGCAAGCAGAGGGCCGTGCGGATTGAGCAAGTCGAGGCCGCAATCTGCGCCTACTACGGCACCGTGCAGCTCCCGGCTGAGGAGGTCGAGCGGCTCCGTGCCTTCCTGGGGCAGGAACTAGCGAAGCTCCGCAGCGAATCCGACCGTGAACGGGGCGTGCAGGAGCGCCGGTTGCGCAAGCTGCAAGGCGAACGCGAGAAGCTGCTGCAATCACACTACGCCGACGCCATTCCGTTGGAGCTGCTCAAGAGCGAGCAGAACCGTCTCACACCGCGATTGCCGGTGCAGAAGGCCGGTTGGCTGCCATCGCCGCCGACTTCAAGTCGGCTGAGACGAATCTAGAGCGCGCCTTGATGCGGGCTGGCGACTGTGAGGGGGCCTACCTGGAAGCTACGGGCCGGATGCGGCGGCAATTCAATCTCGCGTTCTTCAAGCGGCTCGTCATCGGAGATGAGGGCACCGTCTCGGGGGAGCTAGCCGAGCCGTGGGACGTGATCCTGGGAGATGAGCTGCGCAGGGCGGTTGCCGTTCAAGAAAGCCGAGAGCCTGACGGGCGCGATTGAGCAAGCCGAGCGGGAAAAAGAGTGGCACCCACGCCCAATCTGAGTCGATTCTTGTGGGTGCCACGACCGCCGCCACTTCTTCGGGCGCGGTTGGAGTCCGAATATGTTGGTGCGCCCGAGTGGACTCGAACCACCACGGACCGTGAAGTCCACAAGGCCCTCAACCTTGCGCGTCTACCAATTCCGCCACGGGCGCAGGGGGGCGAGTATACCCGTGGGACGGCCCACGGCGGCTGGTTCGAAAAGCCCGCAACTTGCATCCGTCCAGGGGGGACGCTAGATTACGAACACATGTTCGTTGAAGCGCATTTTCCAACCCACAGCGGAGGCATCCACGCATGGATCTGACCAAGCGCCAGCAGGAGATCTTCGACTTCATCCGCAAGTACTCGGCCAAGTACGGCTATCCACCGACCGTGCGCGACATCGGCAAGGCGGTGGGGCTTGCATCTTCTTCGACGGTCCATGCGCATCTAGCAAATCTCGAGAAGATCGGCCTGCTTCGGCGCGATCCGTCCAAGCCGAGGGCGATCGAGCTGCTTGACAGGGCGGTGGGGACGGCGGTGGACAGCGTGCGGGGAATGGTGCGCGCCGAAGGGTTGCCGTTGCTTGGCTCCGTGGCTGCTGGTCAGCCGGTGCTCGCAGAGGAGAACATCGAGGAATACGTGTCGGTCCCCGAGATCGCGGGCGGGGAAGACGGCGAGTATCTCCTGCGTATTCGTGGTGACTCGATGAAGGATGCGGGCATCCTGGAAGGCGACTACGTGGTCGTGCATCCCCAGGACACGGCGACCAACGGCGACGTGGTTGTGGCGCTGTTGGGGGAGGAGGCAACGGTCAAGCGCTTCTTCCGTGAACCCGACCACGTACGTTTGCAGCCCGAGAACGACGCCATCGAGCCGATCCGCAGCAAAGAGGTCAAGGTGCTCGGCCGAGTGGTCGGACTCCTCAGGCGCGTCTGAGGAGTCCGCATTCGAAGGGGCATAGCGCGAACCCGCAGCATCTAGGTTCGCTTTTCCAGGACGCGCCCAGCTCTTCCCAACGCCACCTCGACCCGCTAAGTTGAACCCGCAGGTCAGGCGGCCGCGGAGGCGAGAGCCTTCGAGGAAAGTCCGGACATCACAGGGCAGGGTGGTTGAGAGATCGACCCGGGGAAACCCGCGGGAAAGTGCCACAGAAACAAACCGCCTACGTCCGCCGTCCCACGTGAACGGCGGGCCGGCAAGGGTGAAATGGTGCGGTAAGAGCGCACCAGCGTCGCGGTGACGCGGCGGCTGGGCAA
>JASLDD010000234.1 GCA_030151725.1 Solirubrobacteraceae bacterium | reverse complement strand
CGCACTTGCGCCCCTGGCTCTCCACGAGGCTGACTCGCGAATTAGGGAGAGCGACCGCCAGTGGAGAGCCAGGGGCGCAAGTGCGATTTCCTAGAGGGCATCTGCGCTGGAGCCGGCATCGATAACGCAGAGGTCATCCGGGCACGGGCCGAGGAGTGGTCGGCGGGGGCTGGACAGGCCGATGTGGTTGTCGCCCGGGCTGTTGCCGCGCAGCCGGTAGTCCTCGAGTACGCGGCACCGCTGCTTCGGATCGGCGGCTCGCTGGTCGATTGGCGTGGCAGGCGGGCGCCCGAGGAGGAGGAGTGGGCCGACCGGGCTGCGGCGATCCTGGGCATGCGCCGCGAAGAGATACACCGGCCGGCGCCTGTGGCGGGGGCGACTGAGCATCACCTGCACGTCTTTGTGAAGACAGCGGAGACACCGGAGCGGTTCCCGAGAAGGCCAGGGATCGCACGCAAGCGGCCGCTGGGCAAGCCCTTGCCCGCCGATCGGCGCTAGCTTGCAGGCCATGGGCACTATGTACGCGGTCGCCAACCAGAAGGGCGGTGTTGGCAAGACGACGACGGCGGTCAACGTGGCGGCCTGCATCGCAGAGGCCGGCTATACGACCCTGCTGGTGGACGTGGATCCACAGGCGAACGCGACGGTGGGCCTTGGGATTCCGCGGGCACAGGCGCCTGGGCTTTACGAGGTCCTGACCGGCGAGGCGAGCGCCGAGGAGGCGATTACGGATTCCTCGGTGCCCGGCCTGAAGGCGCTGCCCGCAGGCGCCGGACTGGCGGGCGCGAACGTCGAGCTTCCGCGTTTGGAGGGATTCGAGTACCGCCTGCGCGACTGCCTGGCTCCGCTACGGGAGAGCTTCCAGTACATGATCCTTGACTGCCCGCCCTCGCTGGGGCCGCTGACGGTCTGCGCGCTCGTGGCCGCGGACCGTGTGATCGTGCCGGTGCAGACCGAGTACTTTGCGCTCGAGGGGCTGGCCGGGCTGCTTGAGACGCTTTCGCTAGTGCAGCGCGAGTTGAACCCACGTCTCACGGTCGCGGGAATGCTCCTGACGATGCACGACGCCCGCACCCGCCTGGGACAGGACGTGGAGCGGGAGGTGCGCTCCCACTTCCCGGAGCTGGTCTTCGACACGGTGATCCCGCGCAACGTGCGAGTCGGCGAGGCACCCAGCTACGGGCTGCCGGTGACCCACCACGATCCCCACAGCGCGGGCGCGGAGGCGTACTTCGAGCTCGCCAAGGAGGTGGCCGCCCGTGGCTAAGCCGAGACCGGGAATGGGACGGGGCCTCGACGCGATCCTGTCGGTGTCGGCGCGCGGAGCTGTGGAGACGCCGGAGGAGGAGCTGCGCGAGCTGCCCGTCGAGCTGATCTCACCGAGCCCCAATCAGCCGCGTCGCGCATTTGACCAGCAGGCGCTCGAGGCGCTGGCCGGGTCACTAGGAGAGCGCGGTGTTCTGCAGCCAGTGCTCGTGCGCCCGCGGCCCGGAGGGACCTACGAGCTGGTGGCCGGCGAGCGGCGCTGGCGCGCGGCTCGACTTGCTGGCCTTGAGACCGTCCCAGCCTTGATCCGTGACCGTGAGGACGCGGCCGCCCTGGAGGTGGCCCTGATCGAGAACATGGCCCGCGAGGATCTCAACCCGATCGAGGAGGCCCGCGCGTGCGCCGCGCTCGTGGAGGAGCTGGGGCTGACGCGCGAGGAGGTCGGCCTGCGCGTGGGCCGCAGCCGCGTGGCTGTCAGCAACCTGGTGCGACTCCTCGACCTCCCGGATGTCGTGATTGAGATGCTCGAGCAAGGCGCGCTCAGCGAGGGCCACGGCCGAGCGCTCCTGCTGGCGGAGGACCACGACACGCGCCGAGCGCTTGCCCGGACCGCTGCCGAGCAGGGCTGGTCGGTGCGCGTGGTCGAGGAGCGTGCGCGCGAGAGCAACGCCAAGCCGTCATCTCCTTCGACCCGGGCGCGCCGTCGGGGCGGCTCCGGAGCAGCTCATCCAGACCAGGAGCAGGCGTCTCAGGAGATCGCCGAGGCCCTCGCGGGGGCCCTGGGGGCGGACGTTCAGGTGAAGCCCACGCGCGACGGTGGATACCGCGCCGAGCTTTCCTTCTCGAGCCCTGACGAGGCGATCGAGCTGGCCGCTAGAATCCGCGGCCGCGGGGCGATTAGCTCAGTTGGTTAGAGCGCTTCTCTGATAAGGAAGAGGTCCCAGGTTCGAATCCTGGATCGCCCATCGTTTAGGTGCTGTACCGGGTGCTACACTTCTCGAGTGCCCACTCGTCACCCACGTCACTCGATCACAGAGACGCCTCCCGTCCGTGAAGCGCTCGATTCCCTTCGTCGGCGCGGAGAGCGTGTGAAGCTCGACGATCTCGTCATCCGCGGAGCGCGGGAGCGGCTGCGGGAGATCGAAGTGGGCCGCGGAGAGGACGCTGAGAAGGCGGAGCTTCGTCGTGAGCTGGTGGAGCAGCTACGCAGCGGAGAGGGACTCGACGCCGCGGCGGCCTACGAGGTTCGCGAGCACGGCTGGATGCATTGAGCGGCTACCAAAGGCCGCTGCTGTTCGATAACTCCGTCTGGGCCCGTCTGCTCGACGGACGCTTGATCGGTTCCGCTCGCGAGACATTCGAGTCCGCGCTTATCGCCGATGAGTTGTGGACTTGCCCCCCGACCCTGTTGGAGATGCGCTACAGCGCTCGTGACAATGAAGGGTTCGCCATTACCGCCAGGCGCCTCGACGCGCTGCCCCATGCACCGCTGACCGCTGAGGCTGCAGCCGCCGCGCTCACGGCACAGGCCGAGCTTGCGGCTGCCCCGGGGATCTCCCATCGCGTCAAGCCCGTCGATCTGCTGGTCGCCGCCATAGCCGCCACCGAGGGTCTCGGCGTCCTGCACTACGACCACGACTACGACACGCTCGCTGAGCAAACGTCGTTGTCGTTTCCCAGCGTGTGGGTGGCTCCGCGCGGAGAGATCGGCTGATCACCCGCGAACGCGCCGCCTCACCCGCTTAAGCCTCAGCCACAACCCCCGCGTCCCGACTCTCAGCCCAGCTCTGCAAAAAAGCAGCCGTGTCATCCGCATCGAGCGGCCGAGCGAACAAGAATCCCTGCCCGCTGTCGCACTGCTCGCCGCGCAGCAGCGAAAGCTCCTGGGCCTGCTCGATCCCCTCGGCCAAGGTCTCGATGGAGAGCGCCTTGCCGAGCTGCACGAGCGTGTGGAGGATCGTCTCGCCCTCCTGGTTGTGGGTCATCTGCGTGATGAACGAGCGGTCGATCTTGAGCGCGTCGACGGGGAAGTGCTGCAGGTGGGCCATCGAGGAGTAGCCGGTGCCGAAGTCGTCGATTGCGATCCGTACGCCCAGCTCCTTGATCGCAATCAGGCGCAGGACGGTCGCGTCGGTGTCGCGCATGAGGGCCGTCTCTGTGATCTCGATCGTCAGCGAGTCCGGCTCCAGGCCCGTCTCTTGCAGGCTGTCGCGCACGTCTGACACGAAGTCGTCGTTGTCGAGCTGCTTTGCCGAGACGTTCACGGCGATGCCGATCGGGTGTCCGGCTTCGCGCCAGCGAACGCCCTGCTCGCAGGCCTCTCGAAGGACCCATCGACCGATCTCCACGATCAGGCCTGTCTCCTCGAGCAGGCCGATGAAGTCGTCCGGCTGAACCACCTCTCGGCTGGGCCTGTTCCAGCGGATCAGAGCCTCCATGCCGGTGGGCGCCATGTCCTGCAGGTTGAACGTGGGCTGGTAGACGAGGAAGAACTCTTCGTTCTCGAGCGCCATCCGCAGGTCCATCTCCAGCTCCATGCGGTTCTGGACGGCCGTCTGCATGCCCGACTCGAACACCGCGAAGCGGTGGCGGCCGTCCCACTTGGCCTGGTACATGGCGATGTCGGCGTCGCGCAGAAGGTCCCCCGCACGCTCGCGCTCGCCCGAGGCGATGCCGATGCTGGCGGTCACCTTCAGCGGCCCATGGCCGCCCTCGTCGAGCTTGAACGGGTGATTGAGCGCTTCGAGCAGCCGCTCGGCGATCAGCTCAGGTCCCGAGGCCAGCGACAACTCGCTTGCGACGACAACGAACTCATCGCCGCCGAGCCTGCCCACGGCATCGGTCTCCCTGACGACCGCCGTAAGCCTCGATGCGACGGCCTGCAGCAGCTTGTCGCCGGCGGCATGGCCGAGCGAGTCGTTGATCGCCTTGAAGTTGTCGAGGTCGATGAACAGCGCCGCCAGGGGCGTGCGGTCGCGGCGTGAGCGCGCCAGCATCTGCTCGACTCGATCGAGGATCAGCGTGCGGTTGGGAAGCCCGGTCAGAGCGTCGTGCGTGGCCAGGAACGCGAGCTCGTGCTGGCGGCGCTCGAGCTCCTCATCAGCGCGCTTTCGCTCGGTCTCAAACGACTCGCACATGCGCACCAAGGTCACGTTGAGGCTGCGCTGCAGCATCGCCATCGCCTCCGTCAGCACGGACTGCTCGGTGTCCAGGTCGCGGGCACAGTCGTGCAGCACGTCTGCTGCGGCGTCGCACCAGCGCAGGCAGCGCTTGGTCACCTCGTTCAGCGGAGCCGCGCGCTGGGAGGCCAGCTGCCCGAAGATCTGCCACGACTCCTGGCCCACCTCGCGCGCAACCTCCACGGCCTCGCCGGCCATCCACCGCGCGACCGCCACAGTTGAGACGGTTCCCACGCGGGCGAAGCGCTCCTCCACAGACTCATCCAGCTCTTGCTCCGATGCACGCGTGCGCGCCAGCATCGCGCGCACTACATCCTCGGTGCGGCTGTTCAGCGCTCGCCCGAGCTCGTGCAGTTGATCGCGCCGTTGGTCCTCGTCTGTGTTCGACATGGGGGCAGGAATCGGCATCCAACGCGAGTAGCCTTATCGCTAGGCGATTGGGCGCTTGCTGTTTTCTAAATACACCTGTCAACAGGAGCTCGCGGTTTGACGCACCCCCGCTGCCAACGCCGATTCAGTCGGCGGGCTCCTCGACGAGCGCTTGGTAGACGTCTGGTCTGCGTGTGGTCAGGAAGGGGAAGAGCGCCAGCCAGTCGCGGCGTTGATCGAGATCTAGATCGGCCACAAGCAGGGCCGGTTCCTCGCGCGGTGCTTGGACGAGCTTGCGCCCGTAGGGATCGCATATGAAGGAGGAGCCGTAGAAGCGAAGCGGCGGCTCATCGCCGAAACGGTTGACGGCGACAACGAACACACCGTTTGCGATCGCGTTGCCAACGATGACCTTCTCCCACAGCGGCTGCGTGTCGAAGTCAGGATGCTCGGGCTCTGAGCCGATGGCGGTCGGGTAGACGAGCACGTCGGCGCCCTTCAGGCTGTACGCGCGTGCCAGCTCCGGGAACCACTGATCCCAGCAGGTCGGCAGCCCGAGCTGCGCGCCGCCGAGCTCTGCCAGCGAGAACGCATCCGCGCCGGCCGGCCCGGGCTGGAAGTAGCGATCCTCGTGATAGCCCGCGGTCACCGGGATGTGCAGCTTGCGGGTGCGCGCCAGCAGAGCCCCACTCGGCGCCACCACGATCGCGGTGTTGTAGCCGAGGCCGTCACCGTCCTGCGTCTGCTCATACAGGGAGGCGTGCACATGGATTCCCGACTCGTGGGCTGCGCGCGCGGCGAAGCGGTACGTGGGCCCACCCGGCAGTTCCTCCGGCTCGACCCGCCCCGCCTGAGGTCCCGCGGGGTCGACGGCGAAGTAGGGGCTGAGCGTGAGCTCCGGCAGGCAGATCAGCTTTGCGCCCTCGCTCGCCGCCAGCCTCACCCCGGCTGTCAACGCCGCGATGTGCTCGTCGGGGTCGGGATGCCAGCGCTCCTGCAGCGCGGCGATCCTGAACGGCGCGCGCGTAGGTGAGCTCACACGAGCGGGAGACCCCATCGGCCCCAGCGCGGTTATCAGGCGTATCTCCTGCATCAGGGATTGACTGTAGGGGCTGCAACGCGCGTGAGCGCACATACTTCAACGGATGAGCGCAGCGATCCCCTCCACTCCTCGCGCCGACGGCCTGCGCATGCCCGCGGAGTTCGAGCGCCACAGCGGCTGCTGGATGGCCTGGCCGCAGCGACCCGACAACTGGCGCCTCGAGGCAGGCCCCGCGCAGGAGGCCTACGCGGCCGTGGCCGAGGCGATTGCGGCGTGCGAGCCGGTGTCCATGGCGGTCTCCGACGCCCAGTTCGAGCGCGCCCGCTCGCTGCTCTCGCCGTCCATCCGCGTGGTGGAGATGTCGAGCGACGACGCCTGGATGCGCGACATCGGGCCCACGTTCCTCATCGACGATCACGGCCTGCGCAGGGGCGTCGACTGGCAGTTCAACGCCTGGGGCGGGCACGAGGGGGGCCTTTACTCCCCGTGGGATCGGGACGCCCGCGTCGCCGAGAAGGTGCTCGAGATAGAACGCGCCGACCGCTACGTCGCGCCGCTGGTGCTGGAGGGAGGATCGATCCACGTGGACGGAGAGGGCACGGTGCTGACGACCGAAGAGTGCCTGCTGAACCCCAACCGCAACCCCGGGCTCTCACGCGCCGAGATCGAGCAGGCGCTGCTCGACTACCTGGGAGCGGAGAAGGTGATCTGGCTCGGCAAGGGGGTCTACGGCGATGAGACCGACGGTCATGTGGACAACTTGGCGTGCTTCGTTCGCCCGGGCGTCGTGCTGTTGACGTCGCCGGCAGACGAGACCGACCCTCAGCACGCGATCTCCCTCGACGCCGCGCGACGCCTGGAATCTGCCACGGATGCCGCGGGGCGCACGCTGGAGGTCGTTCGCCTCCCGGCGCCGGGCCCGCTGTCGATCACCGAGCAGGAGGCCGCCGGAGTACAGTCGGCCCCCGACACCAAGCCGCGCGTGGCGGGAGAGCGCATGGCCGGCTCCTACGTCAACTTCTATGCGGCGAGCGAGCGGATCGTGTTCCCGCTGCTAGACCAGCGCACCGATGCAGCAGCCGCGGAGGTTCTCGCCTCCTGCTTTCCGGAGCGGGAGCTGGTGGGCGTCCCCGCCCGCGAGATTCTCCTCGGGGGCGGGAACATCCACTGCATCACCCAGCAGGTGCCAGCCGTCTAGTGAGCCAGCGCTGGCGCTGCCGACGGACTGGTCTCCTGAACGCCTGAGCGCAACAGCAGGCTGGTAGCGACAGCGCCGAGGGCGAAGACGCCGGCGGCCAGCCAGAAGGCCGTCGTGTACCCGTGCACCGCTGCCTGTGCGAGCACCCGCGACGAGGCGCCACCGTGCGCGGTCACGAAGCTCGTGGCAGCGGTCGCTGCGAACGTGCTGAGCAGGGCCGTGCCGACAGAGCCGCCGATCTGCTGCATCGTGTTGACGAGCGCCGAGGCCACGCCCGCATCGTGGGCGGCCACCTGGCCGGTGGCGGTGGCCATCGCCGGTGCGAACACGAGGCCCATGCCCATGCCCATGACGAGCAGGGCGGGCAGCACGTGGGAGGCGTAGGCGGTGCTCACGCCCACCCGCGTCAGCAGCACCATCGCGAAGGACGCCAGCACCATCCCCGTGGGTATCAGCGGCCGGGGGCCGGTGCGGGGCAGGACAACCGTGCTCACGAGCGTCGCCGTGGTGACGATCGTGGCCATCATCGGCAGGAACGCGAGGCCGGTCTCGATCGGGCTGAAGCCGAGCGTGCGCTGCAGGTAGTAGGTCAGGAACAGGAACACGCCGAACATCCCGGCGCCGGTCACGCCGATCGCCAGGTAGGAGCCGCCGCGGTCGCGGTCGAGGATCACGCGCAGCGGCAGCAGGGGGTGCTTGCCGCGCGCCTGCAGGACCACGAAGCCGGTGAGCAGCACAACGCTTGCGGCGAGCATCCCGATCGTCAGTGGCGCTCCCCAGCTGTGGGTCTCGGCGTTTGCGAAGCCGTAGACGAGCGCGAACAGACCGGTGCTTCCGGCGATCGTGCCGGGCAGGTCGAGCTTGGCGTGGACGGTCGAGCGCTCGTTGACGAGCAGCACCGTGGCGGCCACGGCGGCCGGAATCGCGAACACGAGGTTGACGAACATGGTTGCGCGCCAGTCGAGGTACTCGGTGAGGATGCCGCCCAGCAGCAGGCCGATCGCTCCGCCGCCACCCGCGATGGCGCCGTAGATGCCGAACGCCTTGCCCCGCTCCTCGGGGTCGCTGAACGTGGTCGTGAGAATCGACAGAGCCGAGGGAGCGAGCAGTGCGCCGAACGCGCCCTGCAGCGCTCGGGCGGCCACGAGCACGTCGAAGCTCTGTGCGAAGCCGGCGACGGCCGACATCACGGCGAAGCCGCCGAGCCCCCCGATCAACGCGCGCTTGCGACCGAACAGGTCGCCGACGCGGCCACCGAGCAGCAGCAGGCTGCCGAACGCCAGCGCGTAGGCGGTGACGATCCACTGGCGATTGTCGTTTGAGAAGCCGAGCGCGTGCTGGGCCGAGGGCAGCGCGATGTTCACGATGGTCGCGTCGAGCACGACCATCAGCTGGGCGACGCCGAGCATCGCGAGGATCAGCCAACGGCGCTCGTGCTGGGTGGAGGAGGAGATGTGTGGCATGCGGGTTACCTGACTTTCGGAGATGTGGAGGACTTCCCTCAACTTCCAAGATAGCAGCCAAACGGAGCAGTCTCCTCCACTTGGAGCACAGACCTCCACTTTGTTACAATCAGTGCATGGCCACCGTCACTCCGAGACCGCTGCGAAAGGACGCCGAGCGCAACCGCCAGCGCGTCCTGGACGCTGCCCGCGAGCTGTTCGCCGAGCGCGGGCTGGGCGTCTCGCTAGATGACATAGCCCACCACGCGGGCGTCGGCGTGGGCACCGTCTACAGGCGCTTCCCCGACAAGGAGCAGCTGATCGACGCGCTGTTCGAGGAGCGGATCGCAGAGATGCTGACCGCGGCGAGCGAGAGCCTTGAGATGCGCGATCCGTGGAGCGGCTTCGTGCACTTCCTCGAGCGGGCCCTCGAGATGCAGGCCGACGACAAGGCACTCAAGGAGCTGCTGCTCAGCACCTCCGAGGCCCACGCCCGCATCGAGCGCGCACGCGGGCAGATCCAGCCGGTCGTCGCGGCGGTGCTGGAGCGCGCCCAGCAGGCCGGCGTGGTGCGCGATGACGTCGTGGTCGCGGACCTGCTCCTGCTCCAGCACGGGATCGGCGAAGTCGCCGACTACACGCGCGAGGCCGCCCCCGAGGTATGGCGGCGCACGCTGACGATCGCCCTCGACGGACTGCGCCCCGACCGCCGCCGCCCCTCGCCAATGCCTGTCCCCCCGCTGGACGACGAGCAGATCGTCTGCTCGATGCGCGAATGGGGCTCGCGCCGCAAACGCTAGACCGCGGAATCAACCATCTAGGCCCTGACCCGCTCGCCCTTCGGATCGAACAGCGGCTCCCGCGCGACCTCCCCGGCCACCCACTCGCCGAAGATGTCCACCTCGATCTTCGTGCCGATCTCTATCTCACCCGGCAGGTAGGCGTAGGCGATCGAGCGCTCCACCGTGTAGCCGTAGCCCCCACTGGTCACGCGCCCGCTCACCTCGCCGTTGACGCGCACCGGCTCATTCCCCAGCGCAACCGAGCGCGGGTCCTCGAGCACGAGGCAGCGCAGGCGCTTCGACGGCTCCCCGCAGAGCGCATCCGACCCAACGAACTCACCCTCCTTCTTCACACAGAACCCCAGCCCGGCCTCATACGGAGTCTCATCGGGCGTGATGTCGGCCGCCCACACGCGGTAGC
>JASLDD010000233.1 GCA_030151725.1 Solirubrobacteraceae bacterium | reverse complement strand
CAAGGACGCAGGGAGCGTGGCGTGCTGCGCACGCGAGCGACCGAGGACACGGATATGCGCCGGCCAGAGGTCACACGTTGAGTCTGATCGGCATGATGAGGTACACGAAGTCCCCGGTGTCGGGGGATTCGATCAGGCCGGGGCGCAGCGGGCTTATCAGCTTGAGGACGAGCTCATCGGAGTCCACGCTCTCGAGGCCGTCCCTGAGGAACTCCGGATTGAATCCGATCTCGAACGGCTCACCGTGGAAGGGGACCGGAATCGCCTCGCTGGCCTCTCCGACATCGGGCGTCTGGGCGGAGACGGTGAGCGTTCCCTCCGAGAAGCTGAGCCGCAGCGGCGAGTTCTTCTGCGCCAGCAGGCTGATCCGGCGCACCACATCCGTGACCTCTGCGCTCGCCAGGCGCAGCTCGTGCTCGACCGACTCGGGGAGCAGCTGGCGGTAGTTGGGGAACTGCCCATCGATGAGACGCGATGAGAGGACGATGTCGCCGAGCTCAAAGATGACCTGGTTCTGCCCGACGCTCACCGCCAACGACTCCCCCGGCGCGCCTTGGGAGATACGTACCAGCTCCTGCAGAGCCCTGGCCGGGACGTTGGCCTCGAGAGTCCCCTGCAGCGGGGTCTCGAGCGTGGTCTCCTTGACGCTCAGTCGGTAGGAGTCAGTGGCCACCATGCGTAGCTCCTGCCCCGATGCAGACATCAGGATGCCTGTGAGCACTGGGCGCGTCTCGTCGCGCGAAGCCGACTTGGCAACGCGAGAGATCGTCTGCATAAAAGCCTCAGTCGGCAGCGTCACCCGGGTGTCCGGCGAGGGAAGAGGGAGGGTCGGAAAGTCCTCAGCGCGCAAGGTCCTCAGGTGGAACGTAGTTGGGCCGCAGATGAGCTCCACATCCTGCTCAGGCCCACGCAACTCCATCGTGAGCTCGTCAGATGACAGCGATCGAGCGACATCGAGGAGTAGGCGGGCAGGCAGCACCGCAGACCCGGGCCGGATGACCTCTGCCTCCAAGGGAACGCGAAGCCCGATCTCCATGTCGGTCGCCAGCAACTCGGGCTTCGAGTCCGGCTGGACCGAGATCATGATCCCCGACAGCGCTTGAACTGCGCTGCGCGTTGAGGCGACACGCGTAGCGGTTTGCAGTTGAGCGAGTAGGTTTGATGAGGAAAGGGAGAGCTTCATGATTCGATGATGGAAAGGAGATAGAAGGTAGTAGAGGCTCTGAAGCTGTGGAGTTGGCCTGGATAGAGGCGATTGCAGCGGTGTAGCTGTGGATGAGTCTGTGGATGGGTCAGTAGAAGTCTCTCAGGAAGGTCGGTCGGGGGTGGCGGACGAGCTGCTCGGAGGCGAGCAGTCGAGAGCCTTGCACAACTTCTCCACAGCTCCACGGGACTCAGGGTCGGCATCAATGCGAGCAGTCGTGCGTTTACAGGCGTGCATGACGGTGGTGTGGTCACGGCCACCGAAGTGTCGGCCAATGGCAGGCAGGGACTCGTCGGTCAGCTCCCGTGAGAGGTACATGGCTAGCTGACGTGGCCATGCGATGCGCGGCGTCCTGGAACCGGAGAGCAGTTCCTGCGGGGAGATGCCGAAGAGCTCGCAAGTGGCGCTTTGGATGTCTTTTACGGTTCGGTTGCTTGTGCCTGCTCGCGAGGCGTTCGGGTAGAGGCTGGCGAGAACTTCCTCGGCGAGCTCTGCAGTGAGAGGTCTGCCGGTGAGGGAGCTGAAGGCGACTACTCGTATGAGGGCGCCCTCGAGTGCGCGCACGTTGGAATGAACACGACGCGCGATTACAGCCAGGGCCTCCTCATCGGCCAGGGGGATCTGATCGTGTGCGGCTCGCTTGCGCAGGATCGTCATTCGTGTTGAGAGGTCGGGTGGCTCGATGTCTGCGACGAGGCCTGCCTGGAAACGCTCGCGCAACCGGTCCTCGAGCGCCTGCAGGTCGTGGGGTGGTCGGTCGGAGCTGAGCACTATCTGACGGCCGTTGTCGTGCAGGGCATTGAAGGTGTGGAAGAACTCCTCCTCGGTCTTGGTCTTGCGCTCCAGGAACTGCACGTCGTCGAGCAGGAGGACGTCGATGTCGCGGAATCGCGTCTTGAAGCTCTCTGTGTCGCCTCCGGAGAGCGCTGCCAGAAACTCGTTGGTGAAGGCCTCGCCGGTGGTGCAGCGGACTGTCAGATCTGGGTTGTGGGTGAGCAGCAGGTTGGCGATCGAGCTGAGCAGATGCGTCTTGCCGACGCCAGGCGGCCCGCAGATGAAGAGGGGGTTGTATGCCTGTGCGGGCATTTCGGCGACCGTCAGGGCTGCGGCATGGGCCAGGCGATTGCTGTCGCCAATGATGAAGTGGTCGAAGGTCAGCTTTGGATTGCCCAGAGGCCCGCTGCCGCTTGGGATCTCGAGTGCCTTGACGCGGTCCCTCGGTGAGTCTTTGGATCTGCTCTTTGAGATCCGGTCGCTCATGCGGCGGGTCTCTACTCTGGATATGTCGGCCTCGAGCAGCTCAGCGGTGGCGTCCTCTCCAAGGACGAGCTCAACCGCCGCCTGGATGATCCGGCCGAAACGGTCCTGAACCCACCTGCGTGCGTGCGGCGGCGCTTCGATGAGGAGCCTGTCGCCGTCGATCTCCACAGCGCGCAGTGAGCCCAACCAGATCCGGTAGGTGGGCTCGTCGACCGAGAGGGCAAGTTGGGCTTGCACCCGTGACCATATGTGCTCGAGCTCGACGCTCACGGCAGCGCTATCCGGCTCCTCTCCCAGAGGCAGATGTCAGAACTATTCGAAGGAGGACCCGCAGGAGGCCCGGTCGAGCGACTATATCCAACGGTTTTGCGAGAGCTTCGTGAGTGCTCGCAATTGGCGAGAAAAATCAGCGGCGTGAGATCGGTCCTATACTTCTGCCTCCGTTGTCGGCGATAACCGAGTGCTGCGAGAAGGACGATGCAGCCGTGGGAGAACTTAGATCATGAAGCGCACCTATCAGCCAAAGAAGCGCAAGCGGGCCCGTGCACACGGGTTTCGCGCTCGCATGAGCTCGCGGGCGGGACGGCTGACGCTCAAGCGTCGCCGCGACAAGGGCCGCAAGCGCCTTTCCGTCTGAGGTCGACGTGAGCGCCGAGTCCTGCACGGGCGCGCGATGATCCCGCGCGTTGCCGGCCGTGGCGGCCGCCTGTCGCGCAGCGCGGAGTTCGAGCGTGTCTATCGACATGGCCGCTCGTCCGCCAACCGTTATCTCGTGCTCTATTGGTTTCCCAATGAGAGCGCCGAGCGCCCGCGACTTGGACTCTCCGTGTCGAGGAAGATCGGCGGAGCAGTCGACCGCAACCGCGTCAAGCGCTTGCTGCGCGAAGCGTTCGCCCAGGCGCAGGACGGCCTGAAGGCGGGACACGACGTTGTGGTGGTCGCACGGCCCGCCGCCCGAGAGCTTGCCGAGCGCGACGGTTTGGCGGGTATCGCTGGCAGTCTCGGCGAGCTGCTCGCCAAGGCAGCCCTGAGCGAGGCGCCGGCGGAGGAGCCGAGTGAGCGCGTCCCCCTCTAGCGACCGCGCTTCGGCCGAAGCGCGGTCGGTTGTGCGCGCGCTTCGTCTTGTGGCGATGACGCCCATCGTGCTCTACCAGCACTTCATCTCCCCGGCGATTCCCCGTCGCTGCAAGTACGAGCCCACGTGCTCGCGCTACGCGGTCGACGCAATCCGCGAGTACGGCATACTTAGGGGCCTGTTGCTCGCGGGCTGGCGGTTGCTTAGGTGCAATCCGTGGAGCCACGGCGGATACGATCCGGTGGAGGCCCAGCGAGTTTTCAGGACTGCTGCGACAGACGGGCCTTGAGATCGGCGCCTCAGTGGGTGCCGGGAAACAGTCCGCCGGCCGCCAACTTCCGCAGGACCCCAGGCCACAGCCAATTGCCGACGATCAAGCCGCCGAGAACTTCTTAGATCATGCCCATCCTCGCCAATGTGATCCAGGACGCGTTCTCGCCTCTGATCTCCCTGTTCGAGTCGATCATGGTGTTCATCCATGCCCACCTCGTGGGTGGGAGCTGGGGCTTGGCGATTGTTGGCCTGACGGTGTTGATCCGGGCGATTCTCGTGCCCCTGACCTTTCGCCAGCTCAAGTCGATGCAGGAGATGCAGCGACTCGCTCCGCAGATCAACGCGCTCAAAGAAAAGTACAAGGAGGACAAACAGCGCCAGCAGCAGGAGTTGATGAAGTTCTACCAAGAGAACAAGATCAACCCGCTCGCGTCGTGCCTGCCGCTGCTCATGCAGTTGCCGGTGTTCATCTCGCTCTTCTACATGCTGCGCACGGATCTGAAGAAGCGGATCTGCGGCCCAGCTCTGCACGCCCACGGTTACATCACGTCGAAGCAGATCGAAAAAGTGACGTGCAACCACGTGGCGCCGCACTCGGCCAAGTTTTTGTTCCTCCCGGACATCACCGACAAGGCGACAGGCGTAGCGTTGGTCGTGTTGATCGTGCTCTATGTGGGATCGCAACTGGCCTCCACACTGATCGCGACTGCAACAGCCGACCCGAACCAGCGCCGGCTGATGCTCCTCATCCCGGTGGTGTTCGTCGTGATCCTCTACCGCTACCCGGCCGGTCTGCTCGTGTACTGGATCACCACGAACCTTTGGACGATCGCCCAGCAGTCGTTCATCCGCCGCCGGATGCCGCCCCCGCCAAAGCCGGTAACGCCACCGGGGGCTGAGAACGGAAAACCGACACGCTCCCTTAAAGAAGCTTTCGCGAACGCGACCGCCGGTGCTGGGGCACGAACCGCGGAGGCGCCTGCCGCAAGCCCCGCCGGTCCTGCGGTCGCCCCGCCGCCGCCGCCTCGCAAGAAGAAGAAGCGCTCGGGTAGACGCAGATGAGCGATTCCGGAACAGGACCCGAGGACGAGGATCTGGAGCCGATTGAGGCTTTGGAGGAGTTGTTGGAAGAGATCGTCGAGAGCCTCGGCTTGGACGCCGAGGTCGAGGTCGAGGAAGACGACGGGGCGCTGACCGGCCGAATCGAGGGCGAGGAAGTCGGCCTCTTCATCGGACGTCACGGCCAGACGATCGACGCTGTCCAGCACCTGGCCCAGCGGATCGTCTTTCCCGAGGGTCCGTCGTCGGTCCGCGTCGTGATTGACGCCAACGGCTACCGCGAGCGGCGTGCCGAGGCGTTGCGCGGCGAAGCGGATGATGCCGCAGACGATGCTGTGAGCACGGGCAAGCCCGTCGAGCTCGACCCGCTGCCTCCATTTGAGCGCCGGATCGTGCACGAGTATCTGCGCGAGCGCGGCGATGTCGAGACCCACAGCGAGGGCAACGAGCCCGAGCGTTATCTCGTCGTCTCGCCCGCCGCCAAGCAGTAGTCCTGCGTTTCACGTTTTTCTTGACGGTGAAACAACATCCGGGGGCCATCGCGTTTCACGTTTTTCTTGACGGTGAAACAATTCGTAGATGGCTGATGAGCGTCAACGAGCTTTGAGCGACGTCGAGCGAGGTGTTGTCGCCGGTATCTTGATCGGCGAGGGCAGCTTCGGTGGGGACGGCAAGTATCCGCAGATCACGCTGCGCATGCACACGCGCCACAAGGCGCTGTTCGACTGGCTGCAGGCACGATTCCCGCGGAGCCGTCTATACGGCCCATACGACCACGGAGGGCGCAGCTACTACCAGTGGATGGCGCGCGGGGTGGCGCTTGCCGAGGACGTGCTGCCGGTGGTCGAGTCGGTCCTCACGGATGAGATCGACGCCCATGTAGCCGGGCGGATCCGGGACATGAAGGCGAAGTATGCGGCCTTCTTCGCGCGCCATGGATGAGCCCGTGGGCGCCCTGGCGTCGTTGACGGCCGCGCAGCGTGGCGTCCTCTCGACGGTCCTGGAGATGATCGCCGCGGATGAGCATGCGCCGACGACGATCCGAGATCCGGAGCAGGCGGCGCGCCTGCATCTGGCGGATTCGCTGGGGGCTCTCGAGCTGGAGGGAGTGAGGCAGGCCCGCGCGATCGCCGATGTGGGCAGCGGTGCGGGCTTTCCCGGCCTGCCACTGGCGGTCGCTCTCCCGAATTCGCGAGTCAGCCTCGTGGAGAGCCAGGGGCGCAAGTGCG
>JASLDD010000291.1 GCA_030151725.1 Solirubrobacteraceae bacterium | reverse complement strand
CGAACTGCCGGCGAAGCTCCCCACCGTCAAGGGCTACCTGGTGGTTACCAACGGGGAAATCAACCTCGTCGAAGTTGTCGTCTCGAAGCTCAACAAGTACATCGCGTACGGCGTGTTTCTGCAGGAACTTGGGATGAAGATAGTCATCAAGCCGCCCGGGATTACGGGCTTGATCGGCCTCTCAGCTGGACCCAACGTGCTCAATCACACAGCCGCGAGCCTCAAGGGGTCGCTGGGAGCGAGCTTTGGCTCACCCGTGACAATCGAAGCGCAGGGCACCCTCTCGCTGGTGAATCAGACGATGTCCTCGGCCTGGATCAAGGTGAAGTTCCCGGGTGGGGTCGCGTTCGGCGGCGAAGAGAGCCGGAGCATCGGCCCAGTCGGCATCCACGGCACTGTTTCCGGCAACATCTCTTCGAAAGAATTCGAAGCGCAGGGCCAGGTTACACTCAGCGCCGCTGTAGCCTCGGCGTCTGGCCTCGGGCTTCTCAACACCGAAGGCATCGCTGGATGCGCGAAGGCGAGCGCCTTGGGCCAAACTGTCCAAATCGGTGGCTGGTACCGGTGGAATGGAGAAAAGGGCCTGCTCAACGCGGCGTGCGGCTTCTCGCAACTGCGCGCGGCGGTCGCGCAAGCCCGTGTCGCCGGGGCCACGATCCCGGTCACGGTCCCCGCCGGCGCTCGGCAGGTCAACCTTGCAGTACGGGGCGACACGGGCCCGCCGAACGTGACACTGACGGCGGCGGGGCAGAAGGCTGTGATCGCCCCGGACACTATCGGCCGGGTCGGAAGCGCGGTCTACATCGCGATCGGCGATCCGCAGGAAGCGCAGACCTACATCGCCATCGTGGGAGTCCGGGCTGGAGTGCTCCAGGTCGGCTCCGCTGACGAGGGGCCCAAGATCACCTCAGTTGCATCAGCGCGAGCGCTACCTGGCCCAGCTGTTCGGGTAACCGTTCAGCCCGCCGGAAGACGTCGTTTCCGCCTTCGCTGGTCGGCGCGGTCCATCCCCGGGCAGACTCTCGTGTTCCAGGACGTTGATTCGCGCGGACAGACAGTTGTACTGAAGACCACGAAGTCGCACGGACACACGATCTTCTCCTCATTGCAGGATGGTGCGACCGGGCCCCACACCCTGCGCGTCGTCGTCCAGCAGTACGGGTTCATACGGGAAACAGCGATGCACGCCACGTTCACGCCGGCCGCCCTCAGATTGTCAACGCCGCGCATCAAGCTACGTATCGTGCATGGCACCGCAAGGGTCACGTGGCGAGCGGTTGCGGACGCCGCCGGCTATCAGGTCTCGGTTCAGACATCTGACGGACGCCTGTTGTACTTCCACGAGCCGCCCCGTGTTAGATCGCTGCGGGTGCCACACGTGGCGAAGATGAGGGCGACGGTGCAGGCTTTGGGCCCCGCTCTGGAAGTCGGCCCCGCCGGGAGAGCACGAAATGACTGAGGCTAGAAGACAACGCTGAGACTTCGAGTGGCTGCCTCAAGTTGCGTCAACGAGGTTGCGCTAGCAGAGCGCCAAGCACGATTTCCAAACAGAGCGCCAAGCACAATTTCCACGCGAAATACGCGTCGTGTAACGATAGTCTCTTGCCAGAAACGGATTAGCGTTGGTGGCATCGGATTCGCAGCACGAGGCGTAGGATCGTCGGCCCCTACCAGCCACGAGCGCGAGCGCTCGAACCCACTCGCCTACCGAGACTCGACGCTGTTGCCTGGAGCAGGTCGCGTGGCAGATTGCAAGCCCCCACCCGTTCCGAACACCGGAATTTTTTGGGCTCTTGTACTCTCTACTGTCTGGCGGGCGTCGGCGGACTCCCGGGAGTAAAGCGGATGCGGAGGAGACACCGATGAGATCTGGTCAAGAGGGCTGCCATTCAATTGAGCCGGAACACCCTCGGGAACGCGGAATATTCGACCCGGCGCTATCTGCGGCGCGCCGGGTGGACCGAATGATGGCGACCTCGGTGAGACGCTGGCTGCTGGGCGCCGTTGTGTTCACGATCGCGTGTCTCACCACGGCGCCAGCGCTCGCGGCACCGACAATCGAACTCACGCGGGGGAGCACTGAACCCGTGGAGTCGGTCGCGACGCAACTCGGGGGCGTCGTCAACGGCGGCGGCGGCGACTACTTCTACCTCCACGTGAAGCCGACGGGTGGCGAAGGTTGCGGCGCTAATCCAGATGCTGACGCCGGTGAGAGCGTCATCACCAGCTTCGTGACCACCGAAACCAACCCGGTCTCGTTCACCCAGAACTGGACATTCCGTCTCGCCGGCGACTATCGCGTCTGTACGTGGGTGACGTCCGGCAACACCGAAAGTGTGCTGACGAGTGCTGAAGTGACGCTCCACGTTCGCCCGCCCCACCTCGCGCTCTCTGTCAGCGTGCCCGCGAGCGTGACCATCGGGCAGACGTTCCAGGTCGTGACGACCGCACAGGCGGAGACGGAACGCTCGGTGATCGTGTACGCGATCCCGAACACGGGCGACGGCTGCCCCGCGAACGCCGACGCCGCCCGCAACACTTCGAGCTCGCGCACCATCCTCAACTCGTGGAACGTGACCGGTGGTCCGCTCACGGAATCGCGGAATGAATCGCTGCAGACGCCCGGCGTCTACCTCTTCTGTGCCTACGTCGAGTACCCGAGCTCCGAATCGACGCCCGAGCTCACCGCGTCCGCGCAAACAAGCGTGGTGGCCCCGCCCCCGCCGTGCGTCGTCCCTGGCTTCGCGTTCGGATCCGCGCTGGGCAGCGTCGAGCGTGTCGTGCGTGCCGCTTCGTGCTCCGTTGGAGCTATCCACTATGCGGCGTCGAGGAGTGTTCGCCGCGGCGGGGTCCTCGGCTTGAACCCGCGCCCCGGCGCGAGGCTCGCCGCCGGTGCGCGCGTCGCGATCGACGTCTCAGCAGGCCGGCCCTGTGTCGTGCCATTCGTCAAGCCCGGCACGAGCCTTCACCGCGCCGAGCGCCTCCTCGATGCTGCGGACTGTCGAGCCGTGACCGTGCGCGCCCACAGCCGCCATGTGCACCGGGGCGCCGTAATCGGGCTTGGCTCACGCGCTCACTCGCATCTGTCTCCACTAGCACGGGTCCGCGTCGTCGTCTCGAGTGGGCACTAGCGTGGTCTCGACCCCACAGCACATCACGCCCGCCACGACACGCACAGCGGCGTAGGGGTCCGTCACTGCCGTGCGCAGATCCGGCGTTCAACCGCATCACAATCGATGGACCTGCCGTGATCGGCTGGGATCAGGTCCTCGACGAAGCTCAGGCGATGATCCAAATCAGCCTCACGGACGCTCACGATCGTGGCGAACTTGCACAAGCGCCGATTGCCCCGCTTGCCCGCATGCTGGCGGCGGCGCTCAAGGAGGCGGCCCTTACGATCGCGAGGGCCGATGGATCCCCGGCAGCGCGCAGGGCAGCAGCCGAGAGCTCCCGCAAACTGATCAGCGGACTGCTGGACAGCGGCGCAGACTGAGGCGACGGCCTCTCGTGCGAGCGGTCGCTTGAAAGGATCGCTACCGTGGGTGTCAACACCATGACCACAGAGCCGATGACAACTCGCGGCGCCCACTACACGGCGCTGCTTGACACGATGGACCATCAGGGCGCCACCAAGCTGCATGCCAAGGAGCGCGAACAGCTCCTGGAAGCTGCCGACGCACTTCTCTTCGGCGAGCCTGAAAGCGAGCGACTGGTCAGAGCCGCTGAGGCGTTGATCGAGTCGCTTGAGACGAGCGAGCGCTGGTCGGCAGAGAGCTGCGACCAGTTGCGCGAGCATCTCTACGGCTGTGACGCACCCGCTGAGACGCCATAACGGGACCGTCACAGGGCCGACCCACAGGGGTCTGTCTCTCTTGCGTCTCTAGCCGAACGCGGCTATCCGTCGGTACTGGGCCTCTCTGCATGTTCGGCGCGCGTTAAAGCTTCGTGGCGCGCGATGTTGGCGTCGCGTAGCTGCTCTGCGGTGGTGCGAAGGTCGTGGTTCGCGTCATCCAGTTCGGCCTGCAGAAGCGATCGGGCGTCTTCGATCAGTTTGATCTCGTGTCGGACGGGAGGACGACTGAGGTCGAACTGGCGCGCAAACTCACGCAGGGCATCCCGCTCGGGCTCGTCATCGAGTATCGCGATGAGTGGGTGGTCAAACGGATCGCTTTCGCTCGACAAGGCCGGCCAGAATATGCGAGCTGAGCCGCGATTCACAGCGAGGTCAGGACCGAGGGTCACCGTGAGGTGGTGCAGGAGATAGTCGCCCGGCAGATAGTAGATGACGGCATGAGGCCCGACGATCGCACGCACCTTCTCCGCGGGCAATACCGGCTGGAGCGTCTCTTCCGACTGGGAAAGGACCACGACCGGCGTCTCGCGCTCGCCGAGTAGAAGGCTCTCGAGCGCCCATGCCCCAGCTTCGGTGCGAACCACATGCAGGCCTGCGCTCTCGAGGTCCATCCCACAGCCGGCGTTACCACCGTTCAGCGCCGATTCCACAGATCACCCTCCAGGCGCATCCTCGAGGCCTCGCATTTCATTTCGCGAGCCTGTAGCGTCGAGTTCCGGGGTCCTTCTCAAGCAGACCCGCCACCACAAGCGTCGTGATGTAGCGATGGGCTGTGCTCGGATTCATCCCCATCAGGCGAGCGACCTCCGCATTACCGAGCGAAGAGCCGTCGGTGGGAAACGCGGCCAGCACAAGCAAACCCGAGAGCAGCGACGAAGACAGGTTCGCCTCCGTGCCGCCGACCGCCTGCTGCGCTTTCTCGAGCGCATCTTTGGAGTCGCCGAGCCCGCTCAACAACAGCGACAGGCTGCCAGCGTCAGAAGCGGCCCGAACGATCTGATCGACCTGAGCGCCCGAGAGCACCAACTGCACACGCTCTCCGCTCGCGTCGCTGGATTCGGCGCTCGACGAATTCCTCACGCCGAGCGCCGCAGCACGTGAGGAACCCTGCTTTGTCGATGCCTCAGACATGCATCCGTGTCCGGCTGCCAGCCGCGGCGCCTAGTGCGCAGTTGGTCCAACAGATCGACCGCATGGCTGTTTGGTGCGTACTCATCATCGACGACGATCATCGCGACATTTGATGTGGCCGCCTAGGTCACGTGTGATCACTTGGCAACAAGAAACAGTATTGAAGGAAAATGTCTTGCCGCCTGCCGAGTTGTCGAAACTATTTGCCTTAGCCGCGCGCCGGGATCAATTGCCGTATCCTTACGCACGCGCAGGAATGGGGTGAGACGAGGAGCGAACGATGCCACCAGGGACTTCGGATAGGAGGCAGACGACGGCTTCGCCGCTACGCGGCGCACTTCTCTCCCTGCTCGTCAGCGAAGGCGAGCCGCTGAGCGGATACAGGTTGGCCACGCTGGTCGAGCGACGTCTTGGTCCCGCCTGGCGAGTGACACGGCAGAGCGTGTATGGCGCACTTGAACGCCTGGCGGAGGATGGACTCGTTTCCTCGGCCGCAAAGGCAACCTTCGACGGCGTCGGTGAAGGACAACGCGTCTACTCCGCCACCAACCTGGCACAAGGCGCGCTAGCAGCATGGATGGAAAGCCCTGCCACAAGGGAGCCAGTTCGAGCCGAGCTGCAGGCACGGATCGCGCTCTCCCGAGCTCACGACGCCCCGCACTTGCTGCGCGCCTTGGACGCATACGAGCGCGACTGCTTCGAGATGCTGCGCAAGAGCTCGGAAGCGGAGGTACCTATGGGCTCGTGGGTTGGCCTGGCGATGAATCTGACTCGCGTTGCCGTTGACGAGAGTCTCCAGGCCGATCTGAGATGGATCGCACTCGCGCGACGCTGGATCGATGAGTTCCTGGCCGAACACCCATCACCGACGACGCAATGAGCCTGCTCTCGCTCGAGCATGTCACCAAGTGCTTCGCCGAAGGGCGCGGACAGACCACTGTGCTCGAGGATCTCTCGCTCCAGATCGACGGGGGCGACTTCGTAGGCATCTGGGGAATGCGCCGTTCGGGAAAGACAACGCTCTTGCGAATCGCCGCCGGTCGGGAGCTTCCCGACGAAGGCAGGGTCTGGTTCGATGGCAAGGAGCTGACACACATGTCACCCGATCGCCGCGCCACGCTGCAACGCCGCAACGGCATCGGGCTACTCTCTTCCGACTGGCGTCCTGAACGCAACAAGCCGGCAGTGGAGCACGTCGCGCTGGCGCTCTTGAGTGACGGCATGAGCCTGCACGAGGCAAGGCAGCCCGCGTGGAAGGCACTCGAGCGCGTCGGCGCATCGCGATGGGCTCACATGCCGGCGGGACGTCTCTCCCAGGGCGAGCGAATTAGGGTTGCACTCGCGCAAATACTTGTCCACGAGCCACGCGTGCTGCTGGTGGACGAACCCGCGATCCTGCTCAAACCGACTGAGGGAGTCGAGCTGTATGAGCTGTTGCGCTCCGTCGGCGACAGCAGTGGGGTCGCAATCGTGATCGCCTCTGAGGACATCGCCCCGATCCGCAAAGCACGACGTTTCATGTCACTCGGCGCCGGCAAGCTCCGCTCGGCTGACCCACGCGGGACCGTTGTCCCCTTTCCCGAACGCGCCTCAGCAAGAGTGCGCTCACAACCGTGAGCGCACTGGAGCTGCGCGACGTAATCAAGCACTACCCAAGCAGCGGCGAGACGGTCCGCGCTGTTGACGGCGTCTCTCTGACCGTTGCGCCCGCAGAGCTCGTCGCGCTGTATGGGCCGAGCGGCTCAGGAAAGACGACGCTGCTCGAACTGGCTGCCGGGCTGCTCAAGCCCGACGGGGGCAGCATCCACTTCTCTGGCCGCGATATATCGAGCCTCACGCCCGCCGAGAGCGCCGTCTACCGCCGACGCGACGTCGGTCTGGTGTTCCAGTCGTTCCATTTGATCGCCGGCGCCTCCGCGTTGGACAACGCAGCAGTAAAGCTTCTGGCCGACGGAATGACCCTGCGCGCGGCCAGGGAACGCGCGCTGCCGTGGCTCAATCGCGTCGGATTGGGCGGTCGCACCGAGCACACCCCGGCCCGACTATCGATGGGGGAGCGCCAGCGAATCGCCATCGCGAGGGCCCTCGTCAACGAGCCGCGACTGCTACTCACGGACGAGCCGACCGGCAATCTCGACTCCAAGCGAAGCCGTGAGATTCTCGCGCTGCTGCACGAGATATGCGAGGAACGCCAGATACCGGGGCTGCTCGTCACCCACGATCCACAAGCGAGTGCCTATGCATCCAAGGTCTTTACGCTCCGCGATGGGGTCCTAAGCGAAGGCCTCGATGCGGAGCTCGCCTTGGCACGATCGTAATGAGTCGCCCGTCGTTGCCCAGACCCACGATCCTCGGGCTACGCGTGAGCGCTCTGGTCGACCTCTACCGCTGGCGACTGAATAACCACAAGGCACAGGAGCTTCTTGCTGGACTGGGAATAGCGATCGGCGTGGCTCTGCTGTTCGGCGTATTGATCGCAAACTCGAGTCTCATCGGCTCCGCCAGCCAACTCGTCCACGGCGTAACCGGGAAAGCGCGCCTCGAGCTAACAGCGCGCTCGCCGGAAGGATTCGAACAGCGGACCGCAAGGCACGTCGCGTTTCTCCAGGGCGTGAGGGTCGCTGCTCCTTTGCTCCGCGAGAACGTGGTGATCGTCGGTCCCAAAGGCCGGCAATCCGTCCAGCTGATCGGAGTCACGGGCGCCGAGATCGCGCTTGAAGGCAGCGCCACCAAGAATCTCGGCTCAGGCGCCCTGATTGTCGCGGGAGGCGTCGGACTGCCCACTGCCGTGGCTGAAAACGTCGGCGCCGAGGCACGCCAGAAGGTGACCGTGCTGGCCGCGGGCACCGCTCACCGCGTGGAAGTGCGAGCCGTGCTGGGAAGTCAAACCATAGGCCCCGTCTCCAACAGCCCGGTCGCCGTGGCTCTGTTGGGATACACGCAGGAAATCGTGGGAAAACCAAAGCGCGTGAACCAGGTGCTCGTCCAGGCCAAGCGCGGAGACGAGCGGCTCGTGGAAAGCGAGCTGAAGCATATTGCCAGCGGACGCTTTGACCTGGAGAGCGCCGACCGCGAACTTCCTGTTTTGAAAGCTGCCGCTTTACCAACCGAGCAGTCCACCACCCTATTTGCGGCAATCAGCGCGATGGTCGGTTTCCTGCTTGCACTCAACGCGATGCTGCTTACAGTGCCAGAGCGCCGGCGCTTCGTGGCCGAGATGCGCCAACAGGGCTTTGGCCCACGCCAAGTGCTCGCCATCCTGCTCTCCCAGGCGATCATGCTCGGTGCTGTCGCATCGCTCGTGGGAATAGTGCTGGGAGACGTGCTCTCCCGCACGCTATTTCATCAAGCACCCAGCTATCTGACATCGGCGTTTCCGATTGGATCTCAGCCAGTTATCCCACTCGGGACAGTGCTGCTCGCCTTCGGGAGCGGGGTGCTGGCCACGATCCTCGCGTCGATGCTTCCGCTGCTCGACTTGCGACGGAGCCGACGGGCAGATGCTGTGTTGCACGATTCAGGCGAGGCCGGGCAAAGCATCAGCCCACGCAGCGTCATCGGCTTCGGCCTGCTTGGAGCCTCACTCGTTGCGGCGGTCACGGTTGTCGTCTTGGTGGAACCAAATCTCAGCATCGTGGGCGGGGTCGTCTTGGCTCTCGCCACGTTCTGTCTAATCCCCGCCATCTTCGTGCTTGTGGTCTCGGCCCTCAGACCCCTGAGCGAGCGAATCAAAGGCAGCATGTTCGCGCTCGCAATCGTCGAATTGGATGCCACTGCCACGCGTTCGGTGGCCCTAGCTGGAGTAGCCGCTCTCGCCCTATACGGCATGGTCGCAATCCAAGGCGCGCGCCACGATCTGCTCTCCGGCCTCGATGCTGCTCTCGTCCAGTACCTCAACACCGCCGATGTCTGGGTCACAACCGACAACAACTTCCTGACCATCAACACCTTCCATGCCGGAGGTACGCCGGCGGCGATCGCGCGTCAGCCGCGCGTCGCCTCGGTGCGCGAAAACCAGGGCGAGCTGATCGATGTAGGCACTCGCAGGCTCTGGATCCGGGCTCGACCTCCAGCAGACCACACCTTGATCCAGGCCAGCCAATTGCTTCAAGGTGATCTCACGCAAGCGACGCGCCTGATACGCCAAGGAGGCTGGGCGGCCGTGTCCAATGGGTTCGCCCACGAACGTGGGCTTCGGGTCGGAGACAGCTTCACACTCCCATCTCCCTCTGGCGCCGTGCCGCTCAAGGTCGCTGCAGTCACGACAAATGTCGGATGGGCTCCCGGTGCAGTCACACTCAATGACAAGGACTACCGCAGCCGTTGGCAGACAAGCGACCCCACGGCACTAGAGATCAACCTCAAGCCCGGGGTCACACCAGCCGCCGGCAAGCAGCAGGTGGAAAACGCGCTGGGACAAAGGCCCGGATTGATGGTGGAGACGTTCAGCGAACGCAAGGCGCGATACGAAGAAAGCGCACGCCAGGGCATAAAGAGCCTGAGTGAGATATCGGTTTTGCTGTTGATCGCAACCTCCCTGGCCATAGCGTCAGCGCTTAGCGCCGCGATCTGGCAGCGTCGGGCTCGTCTCGCGTCGCTCAAGTCACACGGTTTCGATAGTCGGCAGTTGTGGCGCTCGCTGCTGCTCGAGAGCACCGTCCTGCTCGCCGTCGGATGTCTCGATGGCGCCGTCCTGGGCGTCTATGGGCATGCGCTTGCAAGCCGCTGGCTGAAGCTTTCCGTAGGCTTTCCAGCCCCGTTTTCGCTGGGTTTTGGCCTCGTCGCGCTGACCCTGGTTGGCGTTATTTGCGTAGCATTGGTGGTAATTGCACTGCCTGGCCTTGCAGCGGCACAAGTGCCTCCTCGTGCAGGTTTTCAGGAGTGAGTGGGGAGAACGCGATTAGCGGGCGATGCTGTCTTTATGACAGGAACCGCCCTCACCCAACGCACGTCCTTCGCGCGGGCCTACATCAAGGCGGCGACGCGATACTGGCTAACGATCTTCCCGCAGATCCGTCGCGAGACAGACCATTGGCATGCACGCGCGGCGAGCATCCCTGACCTCACCCTACGTGAGCTTGCCTTCGAGGCTCAGCGCATCAAGCGAGGCAACATCGACGGATCGGCCGCATTTGCAATTCTCGCGCCGTCCAGCCAGCGCGCCACCGTGGTGCGTGCTCAGGTTGCCTTCCAATCGGTCTACGACTACGTGGACACGCTCTCTGAGCAGCCCAACCCCCAACCTGTCGCCAATGGCCGTCGGCTGCATCAGGCGCTGCTGGTCGCCCTGGATCCGGACGCCTCCCACGGCGACTATTACGCAGGGCAGGCCAGCCACAATGACGGCGGCTATCTCGAGGAGATCGTCGATGCATGCCGACGAGCACTTGCGGAGCTCCCCTCCTATGACCGTGTGGCGGGGCCTGCAAGACGAGTGACCGAGCGTATCGTCGCCTACCAAAGCTTGAACCTAAGCGAGCCTCATGGTGGGCACCGCTATCTCGCCAGATGGGCACAAAAAGCGACCCCGCCGGGTACCGGGCTGCGGTGGTGGGAGACCGCAGCTTCGGCCGGCTCCTCGCTGGGTCTATTCGCTCTGATATCGGCCGCGGGAGTTTCAAATCTGACGGCGACGCACGCCTTTGCAATCGAGACCGCGTATTGGCCATGGATCGGCGCACTTCACTCGCTACTGGACAGCCTCGTGGACGGCGCCGAAGACGCAGCTGCCGGCCAACGCAACCTGCTCGACTACTACGACACCGCCGAGGAAGCATCTGAGCGACTGCAGATGCTCGCCGCCAACGCGATCAATGCCACGGGCTCGCTCCCAGATGCCCGTGAGCATGCCTTGATCCTGGCCGGGATGGCCAGCTTCTACCTGACCTCGCCGCAGCTGAGCTCGCCGATTGCACACCTTGCCGCTGATGGCATTCTCGAGCAGCTGGGTGCTGCAACCAAGCCAAGCATGGTCGTATTCGAGCTACGTCGTGCTGCCAGTCAGTTGCGCGCACGCACCTGAAGGCATCAACGTTCAGGCAGTCCTTCCATCGCTTCCGCCAGCTCACGCAGACTCGTATCCAGAGCAGCCGCGATTCGTGTGACCGTCGTCCAGGAGGGGTTGGCCACAGCACATTCGATCCGGGACAGCGATCCCGTGCTGATCCCAGCGTGGTAGGCCACGTCTTCTTGGGTCATGCCCGCGTCCTCACGTATATGACGGATCGCTCGGCCGAGGCGCGGATCAGCGGACTCTCGCGGCGACATGGACGGCGGGAGACTTTCATGGGACCTATCGCCAAGTCCATGTAGTTGACGACAAGTTGTTGACGGGTTGGATACTCTCCTGGCCGCCCCGGCGCCGTGCAAGCCGCCGGGTTGAAACGCCGGTCGGGCCCGGCGGCCGCCCCCCACGCATCCGTCGGCGCCCGACCTACCTTTCGGCGAGTGGAGCGACGTAGCGCAAGAAGGGCTCGATCGTGAGATCCATCCCTGTCGCCGATTCGATCAGGGGAATGGTGTCGAGTCGTCTTCCATGGCGGTGGACTCGATCTCCCAGCCACCCCTGGATCGCGACCACGTCCCCGCCGCGCAACCGCTCGTCGAGCGATCCGAGATCGACCGTCATCGCCTCCCAGAGCTGGGCCGCGATCAGACATCCGAGCGCGTAGCTCGGGAAATAGCCGAAGCTACCTGCGCCCCAATGCACATCTTGCAGGCATCCCAGCCGGTCAGAGGACACATCCACACCGAGCAGGCGACTCATGCCCTCGCGCCACGCCTCCGGCATATCACCGACGGCGAGATCTCCGTCGATCAGTGCGAGCTCGAGCTCAAAGCGCAAGATGATGTGCAGCGGGTAGGTGAGCGGGTCGGCCGACACACGGATGGCAGATGGCTCGACGCCCACTAGAGTCGCGTGCAAGTCGGAGGGGCTGACCGGGAAGCCGGCTGCGCCGAGCTCCGCGGCGAGCACCTCGGCGAATGCGGGACTGCGCGCCACGTGGTTCTCCCACAACTTACTCTGAGACTCATGGATCGACATGGATGTGCCGCACCCAAGGTTGGTCCGCTCGAGCGCCGGGGCGACCTGGCGCTCGTAGAGTGCGTGTCCGTACTCGTGCAGCGAGCTCAAGAGCGACTCGACCTCACCGTCGCTGTAGCGGGTGGTCAACCGCGTGTCACGGGGCCCCATCCAGGCCGTGAACGGATGCGCCGACACGTCCACTCGCCAGCTGGTCGCGTCGACTCCCACGCGCCTTAGTGTCTGCTCAACGGCCGCCCGCTGGGCTGCCACAGGCACCTCGAGCGTGGTGCGGGGCGATCGCATCCTAGCCTCCTGCACGAGCGGCGGAAGCGCCAGCGCGAGTGCCCCAAAGATGCGACGCAAGTGATCCACGCGCAAGCCGTAGTCATAGTCGGCAAGCAGCCCCTCGTAGGGAGACTGCTCGCCCTCCGCGACGCACTGGCCATACGCTCGGGCAAGCTCAACGTTTCGCTCGAGCGCAGGCGCGAAGCTCTGGAAGTCATCCTGCTCGCGCGCTAGCTGCCAGCGCTCCTGGCCATCTGTGCTCGCTCGCGCGAGCTCCGCGGCAAGCTCGTCAGGGACGCGTCGCGCACGCTCCCAATCCCGGCGCGCCAGCCGCACGATGTCGCTGTCGATGCCCGCGAGCTCTGTCCCGTCCAGCTCCGCGAGCCAGCTCCCGAGCTCCTCGGAGGTGGCACGCTCGTGCGTGATGCGAGCCAGCGTGCCCAGTTGCTCCCCTCTCCCCGGAGCGCCCTCGGGCGGCATCATCACGAGCTGATCCCACCCCGCGAGCATGCCCAGCGACGCCAGATCCGAGAGCTCGGCGAGGCGTGCGCGCAATTTCTCCAACGTGTCGATCGCTGGAGCCTACGGGGGAGCGGACCGGACGTGCCTGCAGGCGGCTGCGTGCCGGCCAGCGCCGCCGGGGATCTCAGCCGGAATAGATCGTCGCCGGCGTGCCCGGTCCGATTCGGGCAGCCAACCAATCGATGCTCGCGGTGTCCAGGCGCACGCAGCCGTGCGATTCAGCGCTCCCGAGCGTCCCGCCGAGACCGTCGCGCCCATGCAGCGCGATCTGACCCGGACCGCCTTCGAATTCCTGCAGCACATTCGAGCGTCCGCTAAGCGCCAGCGCAAATGGGCCGCCCAGCTCACCGGGATACATCTGCAGCGTCTCCTCCACGAAGAACCGGCCTGTGGGGGTCGGTGTGGAGGGCTTGCCCACCACGGCCTGAAAGCGCCGTACAAGCCGCCCGGCGCGAAAGACGCGTACCAGGCGGGCACCAAGGTCGACCGTCAGATGCCAGCTCGTCGCCAACCGCCGCGTACCCTGTGCGGCGATCCAGCCGCTCGATCCGTTGGGGCGACCCGGGAGCATCACGTCGAGCCATGTGACGCCTTCACGGCCGTACGCGCTGCGGATGACCGGCAGCGTGGTCGCCTCGCCGGTGATCGGCCGCTGTGCCGCGAGGGCCGTGACGAGGGGCGATCGAGCGCGCGGGGCTCGGTGGACGAGGTGTGGGCTGAGCAGAAGCGCCAGCCGCTGAGTCGAGGCGACGCGCAGAGCGGCAGCGCCCGCGCCGCTCGCCACGAGCAGCGAGATCAAGACCACAAATACCGCAGCGGCGATGGCGACACGCACACGTCGAGGAGGTGAAGGACGCTTGTCCATTGTAAGTTGCCAAGACGGCATTCCGGGCGGCCAGTCGATGGCCACCCGGAGACCGCCAGGCCGCCTCAGCCAGTGAACGATCCACGGTGGTTGGGACTCGCCGGCTTTGCCGGTGAGCGCCTTTCAGTGGCCCTGCGACGACGACGTGCTGCGGCACGGCGCGCCTTGCGCCTTGTCGCTGCTCGACGGGCTGCCGCGCGCCGCTTAGCAGCTGCGCTCGTGGTGTTTCGCGATCCAATCGGTGGCAGCGGAGCTATCGCGCCAGGGGTCGAACCCCCCACCACAGGACCTTTACCCGTTTCGGCCACCACTATTGCTTCCGCGAGCGCAGCGGCTTCGGTGGGCGTCGTGGTTTCGGTGCCACCACCGCTACCGGTGACGCTCGAGGCACAGTTGGACGTGGTGATGGTGTTCGTGTCCAGGTTCACTGCGCCCGTCCGAGCCAACAGCCGACCGTGGATCGTGGCGGCTGTCCCGGCTGTGATCGTTTCCGAGGCCATGACAGTGCCGACGAAACGCGTACCCGTCCCGAGCGTTGCGGATGAGCCGACCTGCCAGAACACGTTGCATGCCTGAGCACCGTTCACCAGCGACACGCTGGTGTTCGAGCCGGTGATCAGCGTGGAGCCGATCTGGAAGATGAAGACCGCGTTGGGGTCTCCCTGGGCATCGAGCGTGACGGTGCCGGCCGAGAGCAGCAACGAGCTGCTCGCAGTGCGCACACCGGGCAGAAAGGTCTGCCCAGCGAGGTCTGTGCCGGCCGATCCGTTGCTCGGCCGAGAGGCCGCATCGTTATAGGACGTCGTCAACGCGTTCTTTGCGCCGATCGCCACCGCATCGTCGACATGGGTTGCACCCAGCACGTGCGGCGCGCCGGTCACCGAGGAACCGGGACTGAGACCGAGGTCGCCGAACATCGACGTGGGTCCGGTGTTGGTCACCGTCGAGCCCGCCAGCACCGAGAAGCTCGCCGCCGATCCGAGCCCTACTGAAGCATTGGCGCCAAACGCACTCGCCGCGAAGGCAAAGCAGAGGCTTGATACCAATCCGAGCGTGAGGAGCGCACGTCGGGCTGTCCTTGTGCCGGCAGCATGCCGGCCTACTACGAGAGAGCCACGCGAAGGCGACTCGTCCATCTGCGGGACGCCACATTTCATGGGCGTCTCCTCACTGCGGCGCACTGGCCGCGATATTGGGGGATCGCTCCCCGGTCTGTTCGACCTACTCAACTACCCGACGCTTTTTGCTTCGGCCGTGAGCTTCCGGACACGCAGTCAAACACTTGTCTACTCCGCGTCGATCAACGGGACAGCGGCCCATGACCGCGCCTGCGCGAGGCGGGGCGCACAGCGACGCGCTTCCGTGGCTGTTGCACACGAGCCGCAGGCGCCCTTGGCTCCCTGGCCGAGGAAGCGACGATCTCACGGCGCGATGAGACACCGAGCTTCCGATAGATGTTGCGTGTATGCGTACGGACCGTCTCCACGCCCACCTGCAACGCCAGCGCGATCTCAGCGTTCGAGCAACCCCGCTGCAACAAAGGGAGAATTTCACCCTCACGGGGCGTGAGCAGTTGCGAGCCTTCGAACGACTCGCCATAGTGCTTAGAGAGCGAGCGCGGCATCACCTGTAGTCCCCTTGAAGCGAGATGAATCGCGTTCAGCAGGTCTCGCGCCTGGGTATCACGGCCTAGATAGGCGCTCGCGCCATAAGCAAGCGCCTGCGCACACTCACCGGCTGAGATCTCCTGCGCGAGCACCACGAAACGTGTTGTTGGGTGGCGTTGGCCTAGGTCTCGCAGCTCGATTAGCTCGCCTAGCTGGCTCCCATCGAGCACTGCCACGTCCGGACAATGCCCCCGCAGAACCACAGGAACACGCTCGTACTGAACATCGAAGGCCACCAGCTCGAGATGGAGGTCGCCTTCTATTAGCTCGCGCAGACCACCCGCAAGCAGGTCATCGAAGCGGGCGAGCACAACCGTTATTGGATTGAAAGAGGGCACGAGGGGTTCGGCGCATCCAAGCGCGCCCAGCTCTGCATCGGCAGTAAACGGTCAAAGGGTGAGCCGCGCCTCCCCCGCGTCTACCTCCGCGGCTCCCCCGTTGCTCCCCCCAACGGAGGAATCGGGAGGGGGACTCCTCGGCGCAGCATGTGTGCATGGCTCGTCTGCTGAAGCTCACGCTCCTTCTCGCGGCTCTGCTGCTCCCCGCCACCGCAGAGGCGCACTCCCGGGCGCATAAGGCCTTTCCGGTAAGGCACGCCATCCACCCAGCACCCACCAGCAAGCTCGCCAGCATCAGCCCAAGCACGGTGGCGCTGACATTGGCCGAGCGCTACTGGGGCGCCACGCCCTGCGGGGGATCGGTCACCGTGCTCGCCGAGCGCCCGCTCCCAGCCAGCCTCGAACCGGAAACGGACGGCTGGGTCACCTTCAGCTCTTCCGAGGGAGCCAACAACCTGCTGGCGCCAGCCGCCACCTATACGCAGTGTGTCATCACGCTCGCGCGCTGGCAGTGGCCCACGCGAGCCGCGATGCGCCGCGACTGGAACATGTTCTGCCTGACCATGGTCCACGAGCTCGGGCATCTCCTCGGCCACCCCCACTCGCTGGTGGCCGGCAGCGTGATGGCCCCCGTCTTCACCAACGAATCGAACGTCCCCGCAATCTGCAAGGCGAGCAAGGGCTAGACCACCCCACTTCGCGCAAGACACCACTCGCACGCCACAGTCGATTGCTACGGTGCAGAGCGCATCGTCAGTCAGTCAGCTCAGCGGGAGGAAGCGGATGGTCAAGGAGTTCAAGGCGTTTCTGCTGCGAGGCAACGTCGTCGACCTCGCAGTTGGAGTGGTCATGGGAGTCGTGTTCGGAGCGTTGGTGAAAGCGCTCGTCGCCGACCTTCTCACGCCAATAGTCGCGGTGTTCGTCGGCGAACCGGACTTCTCGAACCTCGCCTTCACGATCAACCACAGCACATTTCACTACGGCGATTTCATCAACGCGCTGATCGCCTTCCTCTCCACGAGCGCAGCTGTCTTCTTCTTCGTGGTCAAGCCTGTCAACACGCTCATGGCCCGCCGCAAGACAGGCGTCGATGTGGAGTCCGAGACTCGGCCCTGCTCTGAGTGCCTCAGCGAGATCCCCCGCCAAGCTCGCAAGTGCGCCTTCTGCGCCTCTCCGCAGACCGCAAGCGCCTAAGACAGCCGCCGTTCGCTGCTGCAACCTGCGTGCGGCAGGCCGCAAGCCAGCCGATTCACACGGGCGAACATCACGCGCTCTTCGCGCTTTGGTGTGAGCACTTTGATCCTGACCTCGGCGAGCCTGTAGACGAGCGCACCGCGCCGCAGGAACACGTCGTACTGCGTGGCGTTATCCGGGTTGAGCCAAACCAGGTCGCTGGCGCCCGGGGGCGATGCGCTGAGCAGCGCACCCGCCTGATGGCGGCAATGTACATTTGCAGCCTCTTCAAAGAACTTCTGTGCGTTGCCGGGGTCGGCGAACTCGAACACATCGGCCACCACATCGTCGTAGCGGCGCTTCACTTCAGGATCCGCCGACCAGGCGCGCATCTCATAGCTCGACGGCCATAGCCCGTACGTCGAAGATAAACGAGTTGGCGACTCGTCATCCCACACCGCCGCGGGCGCAATGGTGCCCCATTCGTAGCGGCTGTGAGCCAGCGGCCTCATCACGTCGAGCAGGCCTGTCCGCAGCGCAACTAGAGCCCGCAAGCGCAAAAGGCCCAGCGTTGGAGGAGTAGGCGTCACGCACGACTTCGACTGATGCTGGGCGCCGCCTCTCGCGGGTGAGACGAGCGGGCCCCCCGAGTTGAGCAAAGCGAGCACGGCGAGCACGAGGCAGGCGAGGAGCGCTCCTAGACGCACACCGGCGCTCGTCCACCAGCGGGCGTTGCTCTGACTTGCCCCGAACGCGTCCGATGCATTGGGATTCGGATCACTCACCAGTTAGCTATCGGGCCGGCATCCCTTCAGCTTGATCGAGGCGTAGTTTCTGCGCGCAGGCGCGATCCAGCAGATACCTTGGGCGGGCGATGTCCGAGCCCTTCGTCCACCATCTTCGCGTTCGCTATGGCGAGTGCGACCCGCAGGGCATCGTCTTCAACGCCAACTACCTGCTGTATTTCGACGTCGCCTTCACAGAGCTTTGGCGCGCCGCGGTGGGGCCATGGCAGGAGATGGTCGAACACGGTATGGATGCAGTCGTGGCGGAGGCCAATCTGAAGTTCCGAGCGCCCGCGCGCTTCGATGACGAGCTCCAGTTGCAGGCCCGCGTGGTGCGGCTCGGAACGACGGCCATTACTACCGAGATCGACGTGGTACGCGACGCCGAGTTGCTCGTGCAGGGGGTCCTACGACATGTTTGCGTGGCCACCGACACATGGCGCAAGACGGACGTGCCCGAGTGGGTACGCGAGGGGCTTCAGCATCACCTCGCTGAGGGGGACCAGCCCAAGAGCTTGAGGATTTTCTCGCAAGATGCGAAAACCGATCAGGAGGGCTCTTGCAATTGAACGCAGCGCCTCCTAGATTGAATTCAGACGCGGTTCGGAGTCGTAAAGAGCGAGGCCACTGAGGTGTGAGGCCGCGCCACCCACCGGAAGGCCCTCGGGCCGGATGGAGCGGGTTCCTCAAGCGACTCAGGGCCGCGTCGCTTTCGTTCCAGGGCAGATGACCGAGGCCCCGCGCGTCGCGGGCTTAGCAAGCTCCCACCAAGCCTTTATGCGAGCCTCATGCAAGCCCATTCTGATGGGGCTTCATTGCGGCTTCGGCCGCTCCAAAGCGAGAGGAACGGTGGGGATATGGCAAAGTCGCGGCGCCCGCGCAAACGTCTCGCGATACGCCTGCTTGGCGCAGGCGTGTTCTCGGCAATCGTGATCTTCCTGCTCGTCTACTTCGTGCTCTTCCCGACCTCCTCCCCCAAGCCGTTCAAACTGAGCACCTCCTCGGTGCCCGCCACCAGCACCCCCAGCACCAGCACTAGTGGTGCGAGTACATCGTCTTCCGGTAGCACCCAACTGAGCGGACGCTGGAAGATCGTCGCCGGTTCACAGGCCGGCTACCGCGTCCGGGAGAAGCTCGCATTCCTACCCGCCCAGAGCGACGCCGTCGGGCGCACCTCGCAAATCAGCGGTTCCGCCACCCTCTCCGAAGCCGCCGCAACGATCAAGATCTCCGCTGCCTCGTTCAGTGTGGCCGTCAACACGCTCAAGAGCGACCGATCAATGCGCGATGAAAAAATCCACTCGATCGGCCTAGAAAGCGACCGTTATCCCTCCGCCACGTTCGCGCTCAGCAAGCCGCTCAGCCTCCCAGCGAGCGCCGTCAAAGGCCATGTTGCCCATGTGGAGGTGACCGGCACCTTCACCATCCATGGGGTGGCCAAGCAGGAGACCGTGCCGGTCGAAATCAGCCTGTCAGGAGCGACGCTCGAGGCAGCCGGAGCGCTCACCTTCCCGTGGAGCGAGTTCGGAATGACCGCACCCAGCGTCGGCGGCTTCGTCACCGTGACCGACAAGGCCACGATGGAATTCGACTTGCGCCTCGCCCGCACCTAGCAGCGCCCCTCAACTCCAGCAGGGCATGAAGGTCTTCCCGTCGAGTTCGAGGTCAAACCGCGCGCCCATGATGCCCACCGCCTTGTCCGCAGCACAGAAGCGACTCGGCTGCTTGTGGTACTCGGCGTTCAGCACCGGCTTGCCCGCATTCAGGTACGCCTCGTAGTCCTCACATTCGCGGTACTGATTGCACTGCTCGGTGAGGGCGCCGTCGAAATACGGCTCGAGCGCCTGGGTCTGTTCCCCGTCGTTCTTCTGCAGGACGGCCATGCCCAAAGCGTGGCCCTCGCCAGCTACCCACTCGTTGAAGCGCAGCTGCTCACTGGCCGTGAGCGGAAAGCCGGACCTGTTGGAATACGCTTCGATGTTGTCCGGCTCGATCGCATCGAAGCCCTTTTCGCGGCACATCGCAAAGCGTGCAGCCATGATCGGCTCGATGACATTCAGCCGTCGGATGTCCAGCCACCGCTCCCCAGGCCAACCATTCGAGCGCCCGAGCACAGAAGCCGGGAAGGCACCGTAGTCGGGGCGGAACCGCTCGGCCGTGCCCACGTCCACGTAGCAGATGACGCGCTTGCCCTGGGCGTGAAGGGCCGCGACCTCAGAGGCGCTGTTTTCAAAGGCGTCAATGTCGTAAGCCGCAACAGGTATTTCGTTGTCGACGGCTCCCTGCAGCTGCCAGTACCACGTCAACCGTTGCTGTGGAGTCCACCAGGCTGCCCCGTCCGCTACCGCGGGGACAAGCACAGCGACGAAAATGATCGCAAGCACCAGCGCCCGCGTCATCTTCGCAACGCTTGGTCTTTTGAAGTCCACCGGCTCATGCTAGGACGAGCTGTTGGATGTACTCTCAGCAAACTCTCAGAGTTTCCGACGGAACCTCTCACACGGCTGTCCCAGACTGTGCGTATCAGCACCCGCCTGGACGAAAGGAAGTCATGCCACCAGCAACGAACGCACCTGCGCGACATGCCTGAGAACGGATCTCAAAACGGCGACTCCCACCGCGTGCTCGTGGTCGATGACGAGCCCAACATCGTCGAGGTCGTGAGCATGGCACTCCGGTTTCAAGGCTTTTCTGTCGAGACTGCCGCCACCGGCCGCGAGGCACTTGCCGCCGTGAGCAGCTTCAAGCCCCACCTGATGGTCCTCGACGTAATGCTCCCGGACATGGAGGGCTTCGATGTCGCGAGCCGCCTGGGCGCACAGCGCACGGGCGTGCCGATCATCTTCCTCACCGCTCGCGATGCGACCGAGGACAAGGTTCGCGGGCTCAGCGGTGGTGGGGACGACTACATGACGAAGCCCTTCAGCCTCGAGGAGCTCGTGGCCCGTATCCGCACCATCCTGCGGCGCACCGGCCAGGCAGCGCCCGAGACCGGACGTCTGGTATTCGAGGATCTCGAGCTGGACGAGGAGTCGCGCGAGGTGACCCGTGCCGGCGAGCAGATCGAGCTGACCGCCACCGAATACAGGCTGCTGCGCTACCTCATGCTCAACCCGCGCCGCGTGATGACCCGAGCCCAGCTCCTGGACCACGTCTGGAACTACGACTTCGGTGGGGACGGGCGGGTGCTTGAGACCTACATCAGCTATTTGCGCAAGAAGCTCGACGCCCACGGGCCGTCGCTGATCAGGACCGTGCGCGGGGTCGGATACGCGCTCCAGGCTCCGCGTTCCTGATGGCCTCGCTGCGTGCCCGTGTGCTTGCGAGCGTGCTCGTGCTCGCAGCCGCGGGGTTGGTGCTTCTTGCCGGTGTCACCTACACCGAGCAGCGCTCATTCCTGGAAGAACGCATCGACCAGCAGGTCCGCTCCGCGGGCCCGTCCGTCTCCCGCATGCTCGACAACTCCGGGTTCCGACCGGCCGAAACAAAGCATTCCGGCTCCTCTCCCGATTCCGACAACGGCACCCCGGATGGCTTACAGGGCTCTGAAGAAATCGCCCAACAGACGCCCAGTTCGAAAGGACCCGGCCTCAACCTCCCTCCCGGCACCTTCGGCCAGCGCCGCACCGGCACGGGGCAGGTCATAGGCCACATCGACATCAGCTTTGCTGAGGAAGCGAAACCACCGCAACCAAAGCTGCCTGCCAGCGTGCCTCTAGAAAAGCTCTTCACGGTCCGCTCTACCGGCTCCTCCTCGGACCTCCACTACCGCGTATATGCCACCAAGGATCCCGAGGACTCCGGCATCACCGTCGTCGCGCTTCCGCTCACGGAAGTCAAACAGACGCTCAGCCGGCTGCTGTTGGTCGAGGCGCTGGTGATCGCGGGTGTGCTGATCGCGCTGGGCGTGACCGCGTTCTTCGTCGTGCGCCTGGGCCTACGGCCTCTCGACCGTATGGAGATAACAGCCGGCGAGATCGCCGCGGGCGAGCTCTCGCGCAGGGTCAGCCCGGCCACGTCACGCACCGAGGTCGGGCGCCTGGGACTCGCGCTCAATGCCATGCTCGACCGCCTCGAGTTGGCGTTTGCCGAACGCCAGGCCAGCGAGGAGCGGCTGCGCCAGTTTCTGGCCGATGCATCGCACGAGCTGCGTACCCCGCTGGCCTCCATCCGCGGGTACGCCGAGCTGTTTCGCATGGGCGCCACCAGGGATCAGGAGGGGACCGAGATGGCGATGAGGCGCATAGAGGATGAGTCAAAGCGCATGGGCGTGCTGGTGGAGGATCTGCTCACGCTCGCGCGGATGGACGAAGCTCCGGAGCTGCGCCGCCAAGCAGTCGATCTCGCAGTTCTCGCACACGACGCCGTGCACGACGCTCGCGCCACCGCCCCTGAGCGGGCGATCGAGCTGAGCACCCCGCCTCAGGCTCTCGTCTCAGGCGACGCCCACCAGTTGCGCCAGGTGCTCGCGAACCTCACACGCAATGCGCTTGTGCATACGCCGCCGGGTACGCCGATCGAGCTGTCGGTCGAGGACGGTGGCCAGGCTGTCACGATCACCGTGCGTGACCACGGTCCGGGGCTGCCGAACAGCTCACAGGAGAAGCTGTTCGGGCGCTTCTGGCGAGCTGAGGGGGGGCGCGAGCGCGGCAAGGCGGGAGCCGGCCTGGGACTGGCAATCGTGCGCGGGATCGTCGAGGCCCACGGTGGAAGCATCAGTGCTCGCAATGCGCCCGACGGCGGCGCTGCCTTCACGGTCGCGTTGCCCAAGTCGCACCCTGAGTCGGCTGACGCGAGCGCCGACACAGAGACGGTCTAGTCGGGCACGCTCTCAGGGAGATCTCAGCCAACAGCCACGGGCGCTTGAGGGAGGTTTTCGATACTCGCTTCAGTTATTGAAAGCGAACCGAAAGGCCCGCAAATGTCCCTCGCCCTGGCAATCGTTCTCATCGTCCTCCTCGACGCCGCTCTCATCGGCCTGCTCGTGTTCGTCATGTCCCGTGCAAACCGCCTCACACCTCACACCCCATCCGATCAGACCCTCGCTGAGCACGATCAGGCGCCAGCGCTGCCCGGCGGTCAAGCACATCCCCTGCGTCCTACGCGACCCTCGAGGCGCGTAGGAGCATCATCTGTTCCGGCCCGCTCCTGACGACCCGCGGCAAACGACCGCCCGGTACGCGTGCCGGGCGGTCTTGCGCTTTAAGGCTCTTAGCGTGCGCTTACCCCCAGGTTAAACGCACTTCAGGGGTACTCGCAACAGTGTCCCTCCACACCCTATTACCGGAGGAAGACCATGCGCCACCTCAAGGCGGTCTCATTCATCTCAGCAGCCATCGGCGGCCTTGCAGCCGCCCTGATCGTGCTGGTCGCCCACCCCTTCGGCCTGAGCTCCCACACAACCACAGTGTTGACACACCGCGCTGGCAGTACCGCATTCGCCTCGCACGTGAGCACGAGCACATCCCTCACCCCTCGCCAGATCTACGAACGAGACGCCCACGGCGTGGTGGCCATCCGCGCAAGCTCCGGATCGCAGTCGGCCTTTGGCAGCGAACAGAGCAGCGCCCAGAGCGACACCGGATCGGGCATCATTGTGAGCACCGGCGGGTTGATCCTCACCAACGAGCACGTGGTCGAAGATGGGAGCTCGATCACCGTGGCCCTGGATGGTGAAACGGGCTACACGCACAAGGCGAGTGTGGTTGCGGTCGACAAGTCACTCGACCTGGCCCTATTGCGAATCGACTCCAGCGGACTGTCCCTGCATCCCCTCACCCTCGGGGAAACGGCCTCAACCCAGGTGGGTGACAGTGCGTATGCGATCGGGAACCCCTTCGGTCTCAACTGGACGCTCACAACCGGAATCGTCTCGGCGCTCAACCGCCAGATCAAAGCGCCTAACGGCGCCACCATCGCTCACGTCATCCAAACCGACGCTGCCCTCAATCCCGGCAACTCGGGCGGACCGCTGATCGACTCCGGTGGAGACGTCATCGGGGTCAACTCCCAGATCATCTCCTCGAGCACGAGCACGACCGGCGAGGGTGGCTCGAGCGGCGTGGGTTTTGCCATCTCGAGCACCACGATCAAGGCGTTCGTCCAGCGCTTTGGCAGTGAAGCGCTCAAGACGAGCTGAGATCGCGCCAGAAGACTGCTGAATCGCCCAGGCCGTTCACAGCATTCTCTGAGGAACGCGCGCTTTGATGGTAAGCATGATCAGCACTCAGACAAGCATCCTCGCCACGGCCACAGGACCACACCTGTTTTGGATCACCAGCCGCGCGGCTGGGATCGCCGCATTGATTCTCTCGAGCGTCTCAGTCTGCATCGGGCTGCTGATGGGTGGGCGCCTGCTCAAGCGGCGCGGACCCGATTTGCGGGTGACACACGAGGCGCTTTCGCTTGCAACGCTTGCGGCGCTCCTCGTGCATGGGCTCACGCTGCTCGGCGACAGCTTCATGCACCCGAGCCTCGCCGACATCGCGGTGCCGTTCGCCAGCGGCTACAAAACTGTCTGGACGAGCACCGGGATCGTCGCCTTCTGGGCGCTGGCGCTACTCGGGATCTCCTATTACGCACGTACAAGAATCGGCGTGCAGCGCTGGCGCAAGCTGCACCGCTTCACCGCGCTGGCCTGGATCTTGGGCATCGCACACTCGCTGGGCGAGGGCACCGACGCTGGTCAGACCTGGTTCCTTGCAATGACCGCCATCGTTGTTTTGCCCCCACTTGTCCTGCTCATGGCCAGGATGCTGAGGCACTCCGGCCCCGCAGTGGAGCAGCCAAAGCAGCGCTCAGCCTTCTCTCAGTCGCCGTCCAGCTGATTTGTATGCGCGTGGCAAACACTGACAGCACACCCTCACCGATTGGAGAGACAATGAGCTTGAACCGCACACCACCACCCCCCTCCCCCCGCGCAGAGCAGCTCGACGCCAAAGCACTCGCAGGCAGTCGCCGCGAGGCGATGCGCCGTCGTGCCAGCAAGATCCGTCGATCTGTCGCCGGTCTCTCCGTCGCTCTGTTCGCTGCCGCATTCCTGGCCGTGTACGTACAGCTCGCCTCCGGACACGATCCGGCTCTTTCCGCAGCCACGACCAGGAAAAGCCACACCTCGACGAGCCTCATGGCCAACACGACCTCTTCTGCCGCCAAGAAGGCTGCCGCCGCCAAGAAAGCCGCCGCTACAAAAGAAGCCGCTGAAGCAAAAGCTGCCGAAGAAGCAAAAGCTGCCGAAGAAGAAGTCGCGAACACAAGCGCATCCGGCGAAAGCTCCACCGAATCGAGCGCCGGCCAGTCGAGTGAATCCTCGGCCGGCGAAGAAGAATCATCCAACTCCGCCTCTGCGGTGACGACCTCACAGTCATGATCGTGCACGAGGCAACGGCCACATTCGACTGCTTCGGCTCGACCTGCACGGTGCTCGTCAGCGGAGATACGCCTGAGCGCTCGGCCGAGCAGAGCGTTGAGTTCGCACGGGAGAGCCTGCTGGACTGGCACGAGCGCTTCTCACGCTTCACGCCCGACAGCGAGCTCTCTCGCCTGAACCGCGACCCGCGCGAGGAGGTGCCTGTCAGCCCCACGATGGCGCGCTTCGCCCAGGCGGTCGTCGAAGCCGGCTCGATGACCGGCGGCCTCGTCGACGGGACCCTGATCGATGAGATCGAATCGTCCGGCTACCGCACCCACCTACCGCCCCCGCTGCCCCTGCAGATGGCTTTGAAGCTCGCGCCACAGCGTAAGATCGCTCACGCCAGAGCGACGGCAGCGTGGCGGGAGATCGACGTCGAGTTCGGGCGTGGCGTGGTAGCGCGGCCGCCGGGTCTCAAGCTCGACAGTGGCGGCTTGGCCAAGGGCATGTTCGCCGATGTGCTTGGCGAGGCGCTCGCGGGTCACGACGCCTATGCGATCAACTGCGCGGGGGACTTGACCATCGGCGGGACAGCGCTGGTGAGTCGCCCGATCAAGGTCGAAAGCCCATTCGACGGTCACACTCTGCACACGTTCAAGCCCGCGCGGACCGGGGTGGCCACTAGCGGAATCGGGCGACGCAGCTGGCTGGACGCCACAGGCGCCCCGGCCCACCACCTGCTCGATCCCGCCAGCGGCAAGCCCGCATTCACGGGGGTCGTACAGGTCACAGCACTCGCGCCAAGCGCGCTGCTGGCTGAGATCCATGCCAAGGCCGCCGTCCTCAGTGGACCCCGCCTCGCACCGGCGCGACTGCCCCACGGCGGGGTGATCGTGTTCGACGATGGCTCACACAAGGTGATCGCCCCTCCACCGACGATCACCCTCAGAGATCTTTCAGCTCTCACTCATTCACGTGCCAGCCGCGCCGCTCAAGCTGGATGACATGACACTCTCACTCCCCACATACAAGTCATGCCAACAGACATTCTCCCCCCGCACACTCAGACCAAAAGGATGCCCGTCGGCGATGAAATCGCTGTCGAGATCGTGATCCCCGTCTACAACGAGGCGCACGCGCTCGAGTCGAGCGTGCGTCGGCTCCGCCAGCACCTGGACACCCAGCTCGAGCACTCCTTTCAGATCCCCATTGCAGACGACGCCAGCACAGATGCGACGCTCGAGCTCGCCCGATCTCTCGCTGAGGAGATCCCTGAGGTTCATCCAGTGCACCTCGCGCGCAAGGGCCGCGGAGGAGCCCTGCGCAGCGCTTGGACGCAGAGCAAGGCGCAGGTCGTCGCATACATGGACGTCGATCTCTCGACCGACCTGGCTGCTCTGTCGCCACTACTCGAGCCATTGCTCGCCGGCCGTGGCGACATCGCGATCGGCTCGCGGCTCTCGCCCGGCGCAAAGGTGACCCGCGACATCAAGCGCGAGCTGATCTCGCGCTTCTAGAACCTGCTGCTGCGGGTGTTGCTCGATGTCAGCTTCTCCGACGCGCAGTGCGGCTTCAAGGCCGCCCGCACCGAGGCTGGGCGGTCCATGAGTTCCTGTGCACTGGATCGACGACCCGGACTCGCGCGTGGCGACCCTCGCGACCGCCCACGAAGATCTGCGTGGTGTGATGCGCCTACGTGGGGCCCGACGCGAGCGCTCAGGCAGCCGCGCCCAGCGCAGCCGCGGTCAGCTGGGCGGTGAGCTCCTCGGCGGGCAGCGGTCTTGACATGAAGTAACCCTGGCCGGTCGCGCATCCAAGCGCGGCGAGATGGTCCATCACATCCTCCGTCTCGATTCCCTCGGCGACCACGCTCAAACCCAGGTTGCGGGCCAGATCGATCGTCGAGCAGACGATCGCCTGGGCGCGCGGATCCTCGAGGATGCACGTGATGAACGAACGGTCGATCTTGATCTCGCTTGCCGGAAGCTTGGCCAGGTATTCGATCGAGGCGTTGCCCGTCCCGAAGTCATCGACCGACACGCCCACTCCGCTCGCGCGCAGCTCCTCCAGTACCGCCACCGCCCGCTCGGGGTCGACCATGGCGGCGCTCTCGGTGACCTCGACAACGAGCCTCTGCGCCGGCACGCCGTGGCGCTGAAGCAGCTCCGCCACGCGAGTCGGGAGCTCGGGGTCGAGCAGGTTGCGGGCCGACAGGTTCACCGACATGTCGATCTCGATTTGCTGCTCCCGCCAACGAACTGTCTGAGCGAGCGCCTGATCGATCACATGCAGCGTCAGCGGTCCCATCAGCGCAGTCTGCTCGATCAGCGGGATGAAGCTGGGTGGCGAAAGCAGTCCCAGATCGGGATGACACCAGCGCACGAGCGCCTCTACCCCGCTTACCTCCTTGCGCAACAGATCCACCTTGGGCTGGTAGTAAAGGACGAACTCCCCTCGCTCCAGAGCGCCGCGCACCTCGCCGAGCAGCTTCAGGCCGGCCGCATCGAACGCGTCGCACTCCGGTGAGTAGACCTCCACGCGGCTGCAATGCGAGCGCGCGTGCGCAAGCGCCAGGTCGGCGCGCTGGAGCAGCAACTCGGGGCTGTCGGCGTGCTCGCCCATGACCGCTATACCGATGCTCGCCTCGATGTTGACGGCCACCCCGTCCAGCACCACGGGCGCCTCCAGCATCGCCCCCACCTTCACGGCACTCGTGACGGCGTCGCTGACGTCACGGCTGTGGGGAGAGAGAATCGCGAACTCATCGCCGCCGAGGCGTGCAACCACGGTCTCCTCACCCAAACCGCCGCGGAGACGGTCGGCGACCTCGCGCAGCAGACGGTCGCCGTTGGCGGAGCCCAGCGTGTTGTTGATCTCGGTGAAGCGATCGAGATCCATCAGCAGAATTGCCGGCGCCGTCTGGTCTGCGGCCTTGCGGGTGACAGCCTCGGAGACCAACTCTATGAAGCGCGTGCGATTGGGCAGGCCGGTCAGCTGATCGAAGCGCGCGAGGCGGTAGTTCTCCCTGGCCTGCCGGCGCAACCGGCGCGAGGCGCCGGCAACGATCCGGTAGAGGATCGCCCACAGCAGCGCCAGCCCGACGACCACGACCAGCACGATCATGCGCTTGTCGCGGGTGACGGCCGCGGCGATCGGGTGGTAGCTCAGGTAGATCTCAAAGGCCCCGGCCGGCCTTTCGTGGGCGCTGAAACGCAGTGGCACGTAGACCTCGATCAGCTTCCCCAGCCCGACCTCGCTGGCGGTCTCGCTATCGGCGCTCGGGACCACCAGCTGGGCATCGTCCGGTTTCCCGGCGAGCGCGTTCTCGAGGTCATCGCTCGGCGCGAGCCTGCGGCCGATCAGGCTGTGATCTTCGGAGTAGATGACCTGGTCGTCGGCATTCCAGATCTTGATGCGAGCAAGGTCATGGGAGACCGCGGGCGCACTCAGCTGAGCATCCAGCGCACGTACGCCGGCCGGCGAGAGTCCGTGACTCATGGCCTGACGCGAGAGCTGTGGTTGGATCGCCACGTTGGCGATCAGGCGCGCTGACTGTGAGGCGTCGGCGAGGCTGCGTGCGGTGATCTGCGCCTCGAGCACGTTGGCGAGGATGAAGCCGAGGGCGAGAATTGGCAGCAGGCTGAGCAGCGCGACCTTGCGCGTGAGGCTCAGCCGTTCAGCCACACTCCGGCCGGGAAGGCGTAGACGCATGGGATCGTTTCGGTAATTCCCTGCAAAAGCTGGAGTTCTGCCCTGGAATGCGGACGAGGGCGTTAGATGGTCTGGGAGCCCACAGCCTCATCCTCGCCGGACCGCTGCTCGGCGGCAACGCCGGCTTGCACCTCCCGCACGCTGAACGCCACCGCGATCGCCGCACCAACCAGAGCTGCGGCGATCCAGAAAGCGAGGTGATAGCCGCCGGTGAGCGCATCCGCGCTTCCTTGCCCCTGTGCGCTCAGGTGGGCGCTGTGGGACGCCGACAGCGTCGCGAGCACTGCCAGCCCGAGCGCACCCCCGACCTGCGCGGTGGTGTTGACGAGGCCCGATGCCAGGCCGGCATCCTGCGGGGTCGCGCCGGACATCGCAAGGCCCATCAGCGCCGGGAAGCACACGCCGGCGCCGAGCCCCAAAAGCAACATCGAAGGCAAGACCCCGGTCACGTAGCTACTGTGCACAGGCGCGAGCGCGAACAACACGAGCGCAAGTCCGATCAAGACGAGCCCCGGCAATACCGTGCGGCGCGCCCCAAAGCGCGTGACGAGCCTCTCCGAGTAACGGATCGAGAGCACCGCCATCGCGATCGTGACGGGTAGGAAGGCAAAGCCGATCTGCAGAGCGTCGTAGCCGAGCACCCGTCGCAGGTAGAGCGCGCCAAGGAAGAACACCCCGAACATCCCCGCCACGGAGAGCACCTGGATCAGGTTTGCCAACGCCAGATTGCGCGAGCGAAAGACGCGCAGCGGCACCAGCGGGCTGGCAGCAGTGGCCTCGCGCGCCACGAAGGCCACGAGCAGCACGAGCGAGACGGCGCCAAACGCGAGCGTGCGCCCCGCCCCCCAGCCGTAGTCGGCCGCGGGCTTGACGATCGTGTAGACGCCGAGCATGAGCGCGGCGGTGATCAGGATCGCCCCGGGCACGTCCGCGCCCGCGCCGAAGCCCAGACCGGTGTCGCGCTCGAGCAGGCGCCGCGCGAGCAACGCCGTGGCGATCCCGATCGGGAGGTTCACGAAGAAGATCCAGTGCCAGTTGATCGACTGGGTGATCACACCGCCGGCGAGCAGCCCGACCGCACCCCCGGCCGAGGCCACGAACGCATAGACGCCGATCGCCTTGGCCTGCTCCCGCGGCTGGGGGAACATCGTGACGATCATCCCGAGGATCACCGCTGAGGTCATCGCACCGCCGATCCCCTGTACGAACCGAGCTGCCACGAGCAGCGTCTGGCTCTGCGCGATCCCACACACCATCGAGGCGGCCGTGAACAGGCCGATGCCCGCGAGGAAGATGCTCCGCCGCCCGATCAGGTCTCCGAGACGACCGGCCAGCAGCAGCAGCCCGCCGAAGGCGATCAGGTAGGCGTTGACGACCCACGCCAAGCTCGAGGTAGAGAACCGCAGATCGTCCTGTATCGAGGGCAGTGCGACGTTGACCACCGTGACATCGAGCACGATCATCAGCATGCCCGCGCACAGCACGTACAGCGCGATCCAGCTCGAGCGCGGCGCGCCCTCCTGCACCTGGGTCTCTGCAGCGCTCATCTGGGCCTCTGCAGTGCTCATCCGCCGGTTACCTCGCCCTCGAGGTAACGCTCCAGTGCCACCAGCAGCGGCTTGGTTCCATCCTCGCGTGCGGCAGGCGTGTCCTGTCCGTCGAGGAAGACTCCCTGCTCGGTGAGGACCAACCGCGTACCCTCGCCCGCCGTCTCAAACTCCACCGTGGCCACGGAGACCGACAGGCGCGTGTCATCTCGATACATCTCATAGACATACACGATCCGCGTGTCGGGCACGATGTCGCGGTAGAGAGCGTCGTAGGTGTAGCGAGCTCCGTCGTCCGTGTTGACCGTCAGCCGCTCGTGCCCCCCGACACTGAACTCGAGCGAGTGCTCCCCCTTGTTCTCGGGCGGCCCGAACCAGCTGGCCTTCGCGGTCGGATCGGCCCACGCAGCGAATACGCGCGCGGGACTCGCCGCATAGGTGCGCTCGAGTGCGAATGTGGCGTGATCGGTCGATCTCTCGGTCACTGCTTGCTCCTCTGCTGTGGTTTGTCTTGCCCGGCGAGGTACTCCCCGAGCCTGTCCAGTCGCTCTTCCCAGCTCTTGCGCCGCTCGGCCACCCACTGCTCGGTCAGCCGCAGCGCCGCCGGCTCGATGTGGCAGGTCCGCACTCGGCCGACCTTCTCCGAGCGCACCAGGCCGCTGTCCTCGAGGACATGCAGGTGCTGGACGACCGCCGGCAGCGATATGGACAACGGGCGTGCAAGCTCGCTGACCGACGCCGGACCAAGACTCAGGCGCTCGACCATCGTCCGTCTCGTGGGATCGGCCAGCGCTCCGAACAGGAGATCGACCGGCGGCGGGGATTGATGAGCGACCATTGAATGGTTAAGCATCTACTTAACTATGACATACTCGCCTGCACGATGCGTGCGCTCGTGCAGAGGGTGAGCCGGGCGGCGGTGAGCGTCGATGGCGAGCCGATATCCGAGATCGGTCCCGGGCTGCTGGTGCTCCTGGGAATTACACATGCGGACACCGAAGCCGACGCCGAGCGCATGGCGGCCAAGCTGCTGGCGCTGCGCATCTTCGCCGACGCAGCAGGCCATATGAACGAGACACTCGGCAGACGCGAGGTCCTGTGCGTGAGCCAGTTCACCCTCTACGGCGAGACCCGCCGAGGCAATCGACCGAGCTTTACGGCAGCCGCCCACCGGGAGCGGGCCGAGCCGCTGTATGAGCTCTTCTGTGAGCGCTGCGGGGCCAAGCGTGGCGTCTTCGGTGCGCACATGGCCGTAGAGCTCGTCAACGACGGACCGGTGACGCTGATGCTCGAGAGCTGAGTAGTCCCCTGACGCTTCTAGCCAGGACCTCGCTGCGCCCAGCGTTCCGACCAGGCCTGAAGCGGGGGGTAGACCTCATCGAGCAGGCGCTTCCCCTCACCCGTCAGGCGGTAGCCGCCATCGCCCGCCTGCACGACTCCCGCGGCGCGAAGCTCTCCCAAGCGCTGATTTAGCACGCTCGATGACATCCCCGCGCAGCGCTCCTGCAGTCCACGAAACAGGAGCGGGCCATCGCGAAGCTCCCAGATCACGCGCATGCTCCAGCGCCTGCCGAGCAGGTCCAGCAGCGCCATGATCGGACGTCCGCTCGTTGAGCCACGTACCGAGCTCATGGGCTTGTGCTTCTGAAATCGAAGCGATAGGCTCGGCGCTGTGAAATTAGAAGCAACACCGATCGGAGTCTAACGCCAATGACTGAAAGCAGCGCTCGCATCGCTCCCCTGCAACCCCCATACGAGCCCGATACGGCTGCGGCCCTCGCCAAGTGGATGCCCCCGGGCAGTCCGGCGGAGCCACTGCGTCTCTTCCGCACGCTCGTCATCCACGATCGGCTCGCGAGCAGGATGCGCGGGGTGGGCGCCGGCATCCTCGGCGCGAGCGCGCTGGTGGCACCACGACTGCGTGAGGTGATGATCCACCGTAGCTGTGCCCTGACGGGGGCCGATTACGAGTGGGGAGTCCACGCAGCCGCCTTTGGCAAGCCGCTGGGCTTCAATGAGGAGCAACTGCGCTCAACTGTGCATGGCTCCGCGAGCGATGGATGCTGGGATGCAGATGAGGCATGCGTGTTCAGGCTCGCCGATGAGCTGCACGAGACGAGCGCCGTCTCAGACGAGCTGTGGACAGACCTCGCGGAGCGCTTCGATGAGGCCGCGATCCTCGAGCTGCTGGTCACCGCCGGCTGGTATCACGTGATTGCCTACGTGTGCAACGGAGCCAGGATCGAGCATGAGCAGTGGGCGACGCCGGTCCCTGCGTCCCGCCTTTGAACGGGTCTCCCCCAGCATCCGCGGGCCTGTTCAATCAAGGCGCAGGCATGCTGCCGGATACAGATTCGCCCCCCACGCTGCCCAGCACCTGAGCCGGGCCCGGCCCGGCGGTCGTCCAACTCGCCGTGAACGACGCCGACCGTAGACCGGAGGCCGAGGCGCTGAGCGTGGCCAGGACCGTCTGACCGTCGGCGGCGGGCGAGGCCGGCGCGAGCCTCACGGTGCCGCTCACAGAGACACCGGGCACCAGCTGGTCGTGCTTGAGGATCAGCAGCGTGCCGCCTCCGCTCGCGGTCACCGTCCCTCCCTCCAGGCCGTGGTCAGAGCGCAGTTCTGTGCTCCAGTTGCGGGCAACCGCGTCCCCCGCGGTTGTCACTGCGACCGCCGCGAGCTGCAGGGCCCCCTGCGAGGCACCGCTCCCCGCTGCGGGTTCGAGCGGTGGCTCTTCGGTGAGCCTGGCCGGGTACACGCCGACGGCGTGCAGTGGTGGGATGGCCGGCGCACAGGAGGCATCGAGCGAATCGAGCGCCTCGGGGTCGGCCACGAAGGCCTGGATGAGCTGTGAGCCGCACACCGTATCCCCCTCCCCCACCACGTGCGTCGAGTTGGCGAGCTCCACGAAGCGGGTGTGCCCGCCGAGCTGAGCGAGAACTTTGCCGATGTCCCCAGGCGGCGTCCACGTGTCCAGTTCGCCGCCCAGGACCAGCACCGGCACGGAGCTCGGCAACAGGGGCGGCGATGCTTTCGTCGGCGGCTGCGCCGCGCTCGGCGCCGGCCAGTCCAGACAGGCCGTGTAGGCCTCGGTGTTCTGGTCCTGAGACAGCCACTCGGCGATGCTGAAGGGGCTGAACGTCGCCGGCGAGAGTCCGGACTCGGCTGCGGCAAGCTCATCGGCGCGTGCAGCGAAGCTCCCATTCATGCCAAACAGTTGGGGGTAGTCCAGACAGGACACGGCCAGGTAGAGCTCGGCCGAGTATTCGTGGACCGGCACGCCGAAATAGGCCTCGTCTTCGACCAAGCGCTGGGCATAGAGGCGCAGCAGCGGCGCTGGATCTCCCCTGTCCAGCAGGGCACGCGCCGAGGCGTCCAGCTCACGGTAGATCTGCGGGTCGCCGGCGGCGTCGTTGAGCAGATCCACCAGGCCGACCACGTTCATGGTCACCTTTTCGAGCTTCCCCGTGGGGCCCGGCACGATCCCAGTGGCCGCCTGCGCGCGGAGCGCTTCGGCGAGCTGTGCGATCCGACCCCACGACGATCCGGACGCAGCGGCCGCACACGCCGGCGAGCGGCTGCAGACGACGTTGAAGTTCATGGGCATCGCGGCGGCGCTGCTGCGATACCAGGGGTCGAGGCCGCTGGTCTCATACGTCGAATCGAGGGTCACGCTGCGCACGAGCTTGGGGAAGCGCGAGGCGAAGACCTGTGCGAAGAACGATCCGTAGGAGTCGCCATAGAGATCGACCTTGCTCAGCTGCAGCGCTTCGATCACCGCCGCGAGATCCTCGGCGGCCGGCGCCGAGGTGAACATGTCGGAGGCGTGGACCCAGCTGTG
>JASLDD010000289.1 GCA_030151725.1 Solirubrobacteraceae bacterium | reverse complement strand
ACGATGTTGACGGTGGAGGCGTCAAGCAGCCCGTTGCTCGCCTGGCTGGCGCCCGCGATCACGGGGGAGGCGGGGTTGGAGATGTCGACCGCGACCAGCTTGCCCGCGAAATAGCCGGTCACGTAGGCGTAGTGGCCGGACACGGCCACCGCTGTGGCCTCCGGCAGGGAGGTCGAGTCGGCTATGCTGCCGCTCAGCACCGGGTTCACGACTGCCTCGGCGCTCGTCGCCGCGAGGGCCATCGCAAGCGCTCCGATGGCAGCCACCGCAGCGATACGTGCGCACAACAACCGCCCGTTTGCCCTGCTTTGCGACGTACGCCCCGCGATTGCAGGGGACGCGTTCACAGCTCCCACTGCCACTCTCGATCTTCCATCGCCGCCTCCGTGCCTTGTGGATATCGATTGCTGCCGTTCCAGGATTTGCGTTAGATCGTAGCGCAGCCGTTCCACGATGAACAGGGGCGAAACGTGGGGCTTTTCGGGCCTAAGCAAGCCCGCTTGCAGAACTAACGTCCAAAACGTGCGCTGATTCTCCATACCTGTAGCGGCGAAGTCGATAGCCAAGGCATAGCCACTCTCAGCGACTAACGCAGGCCCGACCCTGCGATCCGCGCTGTAAGCCCCCAAGGGCAAAAGGAGCCTCATGCCAGTGCAATCCACTCAGCGCTCGTCGCTGCTGCGAACCTGTGGGCCAATCGTCTGTGCCTGTCTCTGCGGCACGCTCGCACTCGCCTTCGCCGCGCTTGTATTCGTTGGGAGCTCTCGCGCAGCCGTCCTCGGCAATCGCGGCGAGACACCTTCGGTCGCGTCGATCTCTTTGCACCCGGCCCGAGCACACAAGGCAGCCGCCCGCCGCGCCATCTGCCGGATCCCGACCCGCCATGGAGAATCGGCAGCCGCCAGGAAGTGCAAGCTCACCCAGGCTGCCCGCCGGCGCAAGAAGGCACGCGATCCTCGATCTGGTAAAGGCGGTGGGACGACTCCGCCCAAGATTCCCGTGCCGGTCCTCGTCGAACAGGAAAAACTACCGGCGACCTTGCCCGAAAAACCAGTCTTTCCCGAAGTTCCGCCGCCTGTGGAAACTCCGCCTGTGGAAACTCCTCCGGTTGAAACTCCGCCTGTTGAAACTCCGCCTGTGGAAACTCCTCCGGTTGAAACTCCTCCGGTTGAAACTCCTCCGGTTGAAACTCCTCCGGTTGAAACTCCTCCGGTTGAAACTCCTCCGGTTGAAACTCCGCCTGTGGAAACCCCTCCTGTGGAAACCCCTCCTGTTGAAACTCCGCCCGTGGAAACTCCTCCGGTCGAAAAACCGCCCGTGGAAACCCCTCCGGTCGAAAAACCGCCCGTGGAAACCCCTCCTGGCGAAGCATCGCCCCACTTCCGGTTCTTCTCATCAACGAGCATCTGGGACGCGGCTGTGCCCGCAGGTGCCCCCTTGGATCCGACCTCGGAAGCTGTGGTAAGCGCTTTGGGGCGGCAGATCGTCAAGGAAGGAGAACTCAAACGGGGTCCCTACATCAACACGAGCTCGTGGTCGGTCCCGGTCTACACGGTGCCCCCCAACCAACCGGTGGTGAAGGTGACGCTTGAAAAATCCTTGCGGGCCCTCACCCTGCAGGCTGCGTGGACCGCTGTGCCGCTGCCGGCGAATGCAAAACCGGCTGCCGGCAGCGACGAGCACCTGGTTGTGTGGCAGCCGAGCACGGATCGGCTGTGGGAGTTCTGGCACCTGCAGCAGGTCAATGGTGTCTGGCAGGCCGGTTGGGGTGGAGCGATCCAAAACGCAACGTCCAACTCGGGTGCCTACGGTCCCACGTCATGGACAGGTGCCTTGGCGGAATGGGGCGCCAGCGCATCGTCGCTGTCGATCGCAGGTGGCTTGATCACGCTGGAAGACCTCCAGAGCGGCCACATCAACCATGCCCTGGCTATGGCGGTCCCCAACCCGCGAGCGGTCGTCTACGCCTCACCTGCGCAGCGCACCGACGGATGGTCACTCGAACCGTACTCGCTGCCCGAGGGGGCGCACCTGCGGCTCGATCCGAACCTCGATCTCGCCGCCTTGCATCTCCCGAAAATGACGCTGATGATGGCCGAAGCGGCACAGCGTTACGGAATCGTCGTCAGGGATACGGCTCGGGATGTGACCTTCTACGGTCAAGACCCAACGCCGACAGGGACCGAACCGTACACCGGCGCTCACGGCTATTACGAAGGGAAAACACCCCAGCAGCTGCTTGCCTCCTTCCCGTGGAGCCACCTGCAGCTGCTGAAAATGGAACTGCACTAGCGCAACGGCGGAGCGCCTGTTTGCCGGGTAGAAGGCTGTAGATTCCGGAAGGTGCCGGCCTCGTTCTCCCGATTCGCACTGTTCACGACCGTCAGGACGGGCGGAGCTGATTCGGGTGCTGCAGGGGCACAGGGAGCTGGCCAAAGTGGCTAGCTCCCTGGCAGAAAGGGAGCTGATCCTGCTCAGCGCCGCTACTGCGGCGCGTAGACAGGAGCAGCAAAAGCGTGCCGAACGGCTGGTGAGGAGCCTGGATTGGCCGAGGCTCACGGAAACGCTGCGAATGCGCAAGTTGCTGCCGGTTCTCGGCCCACGCATTCTCGAGTTGGTCGATGGGTCCGCGGACGATGTCTTTGCCGAGGCGGTGAGGGAGTCGATCGAGGCTGGACGACGCCAAGGCGCCTTTCTGCAGCTGATCTCGCTTCGTGTCACGGCTATGCTCGCCGAAGCGGGGATCCGCTCAACTCCCCTGAAGGGCCCTCTCTTGGGAGAGGCGATTCACGGCGACCCGGGGAGGCGGCTGTCAACCGACATAGACCTGCTGGTGGCGCCCCAGCAGCTGCAGCAGGCAGTGGATGTGGTGCGGGGGCTCGGCTATGGCGCGCCCGTGGATCACGTGTACGAGCACGGACTGCCCCTGTTGCACTACGTCCTCCTGCACGAGCGGGGGGAGCTCCCTTCGGTGGAGCTCCATTGGCGTGTCCACTGGTACGAGCAGAGCTTTGCGCGTGAGCGCCTGCTTGCACCTTCGGTGGATGGCGCGGAGGGCTGGCAGCCGGCTCGTGTAGATGAGCTGGCCGCGCTCCTGCTGTTCTACGCCAGAGATGGCTTTGTCGATCTGCGTTTGGCCAGTGACTTGAGTGCGTGGTGGGATGTGTATGGCGCTGAGGTCCAACCCGAGATGATGGACGAGCTCCTACGCGCCTACCCGGAGCTCGCCCGCGTGATACCGACGTCCGTCGAGGTGGCCGCGAAGACGGTGGGACTGCCGGCGCAGAAGATCATCTCGAGCAAGCACATGCTGGGTCTTCGCGGGCGTATCGCTGCACGTCTCGCCAACCCCAACCCCGACTCCAGTCCAGCCCAGATCTATGCGGATATGGGGCTGATCGACGGATTGCTTGCGCCGAAGGGTGGCTTCGGTGGATTCGTGCGACGTCAGGTGCTGCCTCCATCTGAGGTCTTGGATCAGCACGCTCGCTTCAGCGAAAGGTCACGACAGAGATCGACGTTGGGCCGCGGGGCGGGCGTGGTAGCGCGTTATGCGCTCACGATGACACGCCTGCTCCGTGCTCCGCAATCGCTTCAGTAGATCCCGCTGGTGTCGCGCCTACCTGTCTCGCCAGCCGCTTTGTAGAGCTGCCGAAGGCGCTTGTCGATGACATCGACGCTACGCGTCTGTAGACAGAACTGGCGACCACGCTCGCCAAGCGTGTGGGCCATGCCAGGGTCGCCGAGTAGATCCGTCAGATGGTCGGCAAGCTCGTTCTCGTTGCCGATGCCGGCAAGCATTCCGCCGGCACCGGCGAGCTCTGGAATTCCACCGACTGGGGTGCTCACAAAGGGTCGGCCAAGGCTCATTGCCTCTGTCAGGATCATCGGCAGCGCCTCAGCGCGTGCGGGCAGCGCGACGACGCGCGCTTTCAGCAGGATGGCCTTCATCTCAGCGGCTCCCACCGGCGCGCGAACTTCGAGACGCTCCGTGTGGGGGGGTGCAAAGTCGCCCGCCGGACCAACCATCACGCATTGTGCCGCGGGGCGTCGTTGTGCCACGAGCCGCCAGGCGCGATGCAGGACATCAGCGCCCTTGCGCAGGCCGATCTCACCGGCGAACACGACAAGCTCATCCGTCTCATCTGCAGGCGGAGGGTCATCGTCCAGCGCCACGGCATTGGGCACGATCTCAGCAGGAACCCCGGGCGCCAGACGTTGGACGATGTCGAGCGCTCCCCGCTCCAGGCAGATCACGAGGTCCGCACGCCTGAGCACTGTGCCGACGAGCTTGGGACGACGATCGGCAAATGAGCTGAAGGAGGCACCGTGAATGGTTGCGACGGTGATCAGACCGCGCTTGTGCGCCAGGGCCAGGAGCGCACCCTCGCGCAGGAACGAGCCCCGCTCGGAGAGATGTATGTGGGCGACCTCCCCGGGTTGCATGGCGAACAGTGCTCGCCCTGCACCCACGATCGGGCGCACCCGCGAATCAGGGCTCCATGTGGCATGCGATTCTACGACGGTGCCCCCAACGTTGTGCTCGCAGAGAATCCGAATAGCACTGGCCATGCCGCCGACGGTGTCAGTGCCGGGACCGAAGTGATGCACCGACTCGCATGGCCTCACGTGAGCGGAGTAGGGCGCCGCATGCTGATGCCCAGGACGGCGACGAGGACCAGCACGGTTGCGTAGCAGGTGGGACTGTTGAGGAAGGTGTTGTCGGCGAGCGAGTTGACGAGGCACCCGGCAATCGTGGCGATAGCGAGCGATGGCGCGTTGGTTGGGCTCCTATCGAGGAGCTCGATTCGCCGTCTGCGCAAGAGCTTGCCGAGGAGCACCGCCAGGGCTCCAAGCAGCAGCACGAGACCGATGACGCCGGTCTCGACGAGATAGCGCAGGTATTCGTTGTGGGGGAGAGCGTCGCGCAGATACGCGCGCCGGAACGCCGCGACTGTCAGCTCGGGTTCGGTGGGGGCTTCGATCGTTGTGGTCGCGCCAAGGCCCCGACCGAGCACCGGCGAGCGTTCCCATTCGGGCAGCAAGAGCTTCCACTTGCGAAAGCGCCACGCGAGCGAGGTGTTCGGTTCACCGCTGAGGCTCGTGGATGACTCCTTGGCTATGCGTTCTGAGCCGAGTGGTGTGCCGAAGAACACGAGGGCCACGAGCCCGGCAGCAAGGAAGGGAACCAGTCTCACGCGACGGGCGCCGCTGTGAAGGGCGCCGAACGTCATCAGCATCGCGATCAGGCCGAGCAGACCGTCGATGCTGGCGGTCGTTATCAGGGCAGCTGCGAACAGAGTCGCCAGAACCGCGTCAATTCGGCGACGTCCATTGTCGAGGTACAGCCACAGCGAGGCTGTTGCTCCGATGGCGAAGAACACGGCGGCGCTGTTGGGGTGCGCAAACGTGCCATTGGAGCGGATGTGCCCGGCCACGACCGTCCCGGTGTTCGTTACGAATTGGTAGAGGGCAAGCAGCGCGGGTGCGACGCCGGCGATCTGAACGAGACGTGCCCCGACCTGAGCCGTGACGATCTCATGCGCGTTGTAGACGATCACCGCGAGCGCGACAACGGACGCCTCCCGCACGCCCTCGCGCAGGGTCTCGGTGGATGCGCCGTGGATCCTCACGGCCACGATCGTCCATACGCATAGCCACAGGGCGGCCAGGACCGTGGGCCCAACGCCGCGGCGTCGGCGGACCAGCAGGCCGAGGGCAACAAGCATGAACGCGACGGCGATGATCCCTGACAGGTTGAGGCTGCCGGAATGGCGACTGTCAGAGGAGGAGGCGTCGTCGGTAAGCACCCGGACGAGCAGGGTGGCGGCGAGAAACGGCAACAACGTGAGCTCGAGTCGACTGCGAGCGGCGAGTCGACTTCGCCACGGCGAGAGACGAGTCGGCTGTGACAGTGAGGCACTCACGCTCGTGCCGGGAGAGTCTCGGGCAGCGGCACGAAAGGTTGCACGCACCGTGGCATAGCCTATAACGCTCCGCCTTTAGGACTTTTTATGCTGCATACCCGAAAGTTCTACGCCGCGTCGACGGTTCTTAGACGCAAGGAACTGCAGCAGATCTGAGAGGATACAGCACGTGCAGCAGAATTCAGAAGGGCTCAGTCTCGAGCAGATCCTCGACTTCGTTCGTCGCCGCCTGCCCCTGATCTTGGTCTGCGTGGTCGTCGTTGCGGGTGCCGCGTTCGCGTTCTCCAAGCGCCAGACCAGGGAATACACAGCGTCTTCGTCGCTCGTCTTCAGCGATGGCTCGCTCAGTCGTCAGATCGCCGGGCTTCCCGCCAGCGTCAGTAGCGGTAGCAGTCTTCTTGCCCAGCAGGCCAACGACCTCGAACTCGTCAGGGGTGGCGACACAGCGGCGAAGACCGCGAGCGCTCTCGGCAACGGGCTGAGTCCCCGCAGAGTCGCCGGCAGCCTGGAAATATCTGGCCATTCGGAATCGGGAGTGGTGACCATCTCATCCACCACGACCTCTCCGGTGCTGGCGGCGAAGATCGCGAACACGTACGCCCATCTGTTCGTGAACGAGCAGCAGGAAGCCAACAGCCAGTACTTCAAAGCAGCACTTGCACTGGTCCACCGTGAGCTGGCGCAGCTTTCTCCGGCGGCGAGGGTGGGTGCCGGAGGGGTGCAGCTCCAGGATCGCGCACAGACGCTGAGCCTGCTCTCGGAACTTCATGACGAAAACGTCCAGGTCGCCCAGGAAGCCTCGGTGCCCTCGGCTCCATCGACCCCTAAGACAAAACGCAATACTGGCCTTGGCGCGCTCCTGGGGCTCCTGATAGGGCTCGCTCTGGCCTTTGCCCTCGGACGCTTGGATCGCAGGCTCAGGGGTCCTGAGGACCTGGAGTCGATCTACGGCCTGCCTCTACTTGGTGCTGTTCCGGAGAGCCTGGCGCTCTCACGCTCGGGCGGCAAAGGCGGCAAGCGCGCGGTCCTACCGGTTGCCGACGCGGCAGCATTCAGCCTGATTCGAGCCCATCTGCGCTTCTTCAACGTGGACCGTGAGCTGCGCACGCTGATAGTCGCGTCGGCTGCGCCGGGTGACGGGAAGACGACCATCGCTCGACACTTGGCTGAGGCGGCGGCGAGGCTGGGCACGCGCGTGCTCCTGCTCGAGGCGGACCTGCGCGATCCGACATTGGCCGAGCAGCTCGACATCGCGCCCGGGCCAGGGTTGGCGGACGTGCTGATCGGCGCCACACCGATGCGGGATGCAATTCAGCCGGTTCACCTGGAGGCGCCTCCCGGCGAGGGCGCCGAGGGGCGGATTTTGGATGTGCTGGTCGCCGGTGCGGTTCTTCCACCGAACCCGGGGGAGCTCATAGAGGGGCGGGCGATGGAGGGTGTGCTCGAGCAGGCCAAGTTCGCGTACGACCTGGTTGTGATCGACACGCCGCCCCTGTCTGCCGTCTCCGACGCGTTCCCACTGCTGACCAAGGTTGACGGTGTGGTGATCGTTGGTTGGATCGGGCGCAGTCGACGCGATGTCTCAGAGCGACTGCACCACGTTCTTGCCAGCGCGGGCGCGCCGCTGCTGGGCGTGATCGCCAATGGCTCGAGCACCGGCGGACCGGCTGCCTATGGCTATGCAAGGGGCGAGAAGCCCACACCTGCCGAGCCCGAGCCCGCCGGCGAGCCTGCCCGATCTGAGGAACTTGTTCCGAGCACATCGGACTGAAGCTGCTCGCGACGGCCGATCGCAGGCCTCGGCTGTGTGGTGGGGACTGTTCGCATACACGCCGATGTCGTTGTTCCGATAGGGCGCTCCACGTCGATGGTCGGCTATCGGCTACCAATCTAGCGGGATGATCGATACGAGGATGCGGGTTCATCACGTATCGGCAGTGTTTCTCGTCGTCGGGGCGGTGGCTGGCACGTGGGTGTGGGCTCGCACGTCTGCCACGAAGAAGGCACCGCCGACGGCAGCGCCGGCTACCCTGAGCGTGGAAGCCGGTCGCCCGGGAGCAACGTTCGCGCGTGGCGCGGTTGGGCTGTCGCTCGAGGCCCACGAATTGGACTCGGGCCGGATCGCCTCATCGCACTCGCGGCTCGTACGCCTGATGCGTTTGCTGGGACCTTCGGTGCTGCGAATCGGCGGTGGTAGCGTCGACTTGGCTTGGTGGACCAGCAGCGGCGAAGCGGCGCCTGGATGGGCGATGAGCACCATCACTCCTGCTGACCTGGCAAATCTGCACGGACTGTTGAAGGCCACCGGCTGGCGGGTTCTGCTGGGTGTGAACCTCGGCCACTTCGAACCTAGCCGGGCTGCAGATGAGGCTCGCTATGCACGGAGGATCCTTGGATCAGAGCTCGCGGGCATTGAGATCGGCAACGAGCCCAACGACTACGCTCACACCCCTCCAGGCCTGCGTCCGGCGACTTACAACCTCGCCGAATATCTGCATGAAGCTGCCACATACAGTCAGGTCCTGAATGCAGCTGCACCCGGCGTCGCACTGGCCGGGCCCGCATTGACGAAAGCAAATGCGTGGCTCGTCGAAATGGGCACAAATGCGCATATGTTCAACAGCCTCACGCAGCACTACTATCCGATAAAAGCCTGCGGCCCGGTGGCGCGGCCGTCTGGCTTGAAGCCAACGGCCGCTGAACTGCTCTCGCCGGCGGTCAGGCTCGAAGAGGATCAGCTTCTGGGGGTGCTCGCCGGTGCCGGTGCGCGCGTAGGACGTTCGACACGCATCGGGGAGACCAACAGCGTGGCATGTCCGGGTAACACCGACGCGAGCCCGGCATTTGCGGGCGCGCTCTGGGCGCTCGACTGGGCACTGCGCGCTGGTAGCAGCGGAGCCGAAGGTGTGAACTTTCACGGCGACCTGGGTGTCTGCCGCGTCTACACCGAGAGTCCCATCTGCGCATCGAGCTTCAAGGCGGCACGCGCCGGCGAACTCCTCCCGACTCCGGAGTACTATGGCCTCTTGGCTGCCCGGCAGCTCGAGGGCGGTCGATTCATACCGGCACGCCTGAGCGGTGGCTCACTGTCGAACATGACGACGTGGGCCACTGTCAGCCCCAGCGGCACGATCAAGATCGCCCTCGACAACTTCTCCTCGACAGGCCGCATCCAACCAGTTTCAGTCTCCGCATCCGGATATGTGGTCTTTGAGCAGACGCTGTCCGCGTCGTCGATCGAAGCGAGCACCCACATCACCCTGGGTGGGGCCTCCGTGACGGCCTCGGACGAGTGGCGTCCGAGCCGTTCCCACGCGCTTGGCGCGCGGCGCTCAGCACGGGTTCTTGTTAGCCCGGCCAGCGCTGTAATCCTCACGTTGAGCCCCCGGGGAGCTTGAGCCAAAAGCACCAACTATGGACGAACATTCGATTATGTCCAACACTCGCGGCAGTGGTCAAGCCGCACTTAACTCAACCGTCTGGTAACCCCCGGATCCGCTACGATTCAGCGTTCCTTGCTGCGGATCTCGACCCAACTACGGCGATGAAATTCGCAATCCTTGGCAGCCGCGGCTTTCCCAGCACATACGGTGGCTACGAGACGCTTGTTCGGTATCTAGCCCCCTATCTCGTAAAGCAGGGACACGACGTCACGGTCTACTGCCGTGCACGCAATGCTGGTCAAAGAGTTTGGTTCAACGATGGCGTGCGCTGCATCGCAACACTTGGCTATGACACCAAGTCGATTTCAACATTGAGCTTTGGACTCACGGCCACTGTGGATGCGAGTCTTCGGGATTTTGACTCGGTCCTGGTGCTGAACATTGCGAACGGCTTCTGGTTTCCGGCACTGCGCGCCGCGCGTACTCCATTTGCTGTCAACACCGATGGCATTGAGTGGGAGCGGGGCAAGTGGAGTCGTCTGGGTCGAGTTACCTTCAGAGTGGGAGCGTGGATGACCGCTCGCAATGCAACCACGCTGATATGTGACTCGAAGGCCATCGGGGCAGTCTGGCGAGAGCACTTCGGCAGCGACTCGGTATTCATCCCATATGGGGCGGGGGTGCCCCAAGATGTGGGGCACGACCGCGTAGATGCGCTGTCACTCCAGAGCGAGCCATACCTGCTGGTAGTCGCACGGTTGGCGCCCGAGAACAACGTGAACCTGACGCTCGATGCTCTTGACATCCTCGGCGAGGACGCACCACTGGCCGTAATCGTTGGCAGTGCGAACTTCGACTCACCTATCGAAGCGCGCCTCCAGCAGATGGAGGCAGAGGGACGGGTGCGTTGGCTCGGCCACGTGGGTGACCAGGAGTTGCTCACCCAGCTGTGGGCCAACTGCGGCGTGTATGTCCACGGGCACTCGGTGGGTGGCACC
>JASLDD010000275.1 GCA_030151725.1 Solirubrobacteraceae bacterium | reverse complement strand
GCCACAGTTCGCGCAGCTCGATCGGTTTGACGTTCGTCTCCAGGGCTCTCTCCCCCTACTATGCCCGCGGGTGACTGCGCGCGTAGGCGCTGCGAAGCCGGGCGGACTCTACCCGAGTGTAAATCTGAGTGCTCGACACGCTCGCGTGCCCGAGCATCTCCTGAATGCTTCGGAGATCCGCCCCGCCGTCCAGCAGGTGCGTTGCAAAGCTGTGGCGCAGCGCGTGCGGCGAGCTTCCCTCGGCCACGCCGGTGCGAGCAGTCCACGTCCGCAGCCTGCGCCGCACATCGCTCGTGCCGAGTGGACGGCCTGTCTTGCTGAGGAACAGGGCGTCCCACGCGCGCGAGCTGCATCCGAGCGGTCCCAAAGGGGTCCCATCGGCTCGCATGGGCGCCGCCAGGGCACCCCGCCCACGCTCCAGGTACACCCTCACAGCAGCCATCGCCGGCTCGCCCGCAGGCACAAAACGCGTCTTGCGTCCCTTGCCCTCCACCCGCAGCTGCTCCCCGTCGTGATCCACGTCGGCAGTGCGCAGCGAGACGATCTCCTCCGCCCGCAGCCCGCACGAGTAGGCGAGCTCGAACATCGCCCGGTCGCGCAGCTCGAGCGGCCGCGCAGGCATGCCGTTGGGGATGCCGTCGAGCAGCAGTCCCGCTTCGCGGGCGCTCAGCACCCGTGGCAGGTGATCGCCGCGGCGCGGGGTCGAGACAAGATCGGCCGGATTCTGGGCGATCCGCCCATGCTCACGCTGACTCGAGAACAGTGCCCGCAGCGCCGCCAGCTTCCTGGCCGAGGTGCTTGGCGCGGCGCTCTCTTCGGAGAGATGCGCGATGTAGCGACGCACCCCCTTCGGCCCCACATCCTCGGGAGCAAGGCTCTCCCCTGCAGCCCACTGCGCGAACTGGCGCAGGTCGGTGACGTAGGCACGGCGCGTACGCGCCGCGGCGTCCCGCCTCCTGAGATCCTCCTCGAGCAGCCCCACGGCCTCCTCCCAGACGGCCTGCAGCGACTGCTCATAGGTCGGCACCTCGGACTCTGCATTCATCGCCTTCGCCTATTCGCCACGATTCACACACCGCCTGCCTCGAGCCCGTGCCCACAAGCACTCCCTCTCCATGATCGTATAGCCATAGTCATACAGTAGGTCCGTCGGGTACATTCACCTGCATGAGCAGCTCACCCACCGCTCCCACGACCGCGAGCAGCCCGATCGGCGATGCCTCCGTCTACGGGCCAAGCGGGCGTTCGCAATGGCTCGACGTGGACTGGCGCACCCACCAGCGATGGATGACCGTGGAGCAGACGCCCGTCAACGTCATCGAGCTCGGCGACGGGTCGCCGCTCCTGTTCATTCACGGCCTCTCCGGCTCGTGGCCCAACTGGCTCGAGCAGCTACCCGTGCTCGCCGCCGAGCACCGCGTCATCGCCGTCGACCTGCCGGGCTTCGGCAGCTCACCCATGCCCGAGAAGGACATCTCGATCTCCGGCTATGCCCGCTTGCTCGATCGCCTGCTGGGTCAGCTCGAGATCGACGCGGCGGCCGTGGTCGGTAACTCGATGGGCGGCTTCATCGGCGCCGAGCTCGCAATCGCGTTCCCCCAGCGCGTCGAGCGCCTCGTGCTGATCTCGGCCGCCGGCATCTCCACGCGCGGCGATGCCCGCACCGATCGAGTCCTGCCTAGCCTCAGGCGCGCCGAGCGAATCCTCGCCGCGAGCGGCGCCTGGGTTGCCTCCAAGTCAGACAACGTCGCCCGTCGTTCAAGGCTCCGCAAGGCCGCCCTGAAGATCGTGGTCGCCCACCCCGATCGTCTCCCGGCCGCACTCGCCGCAGAGCAGATCCGCGGTGCGGGCAAGCCCGGTTTCCTCGAAGCGCTCGAGGCAATCCTCGAATACGACTTCCGCGATCGCCTCCCTGAGATCGTCTGTCCCACGCTGATCGTGTGGGGGGACAGCGACCGGCTGATCAACGTGCGCGACGCCGACGTGTTCGCCGAACTGATCCCCGGCTCGCGCAAGGTCATCTTCGAGGACACCGGCCACATGGCCATGCTCGAGCGCCCCGCCGCCTTCAACGCCCTGCTCAAAGACTTCCTCGACGAATAGGCGCGTGTCAGCTCGTGACGGCGCCCTCGGCGGCGCTGCCCACGAGCTTCGCGTACTTCTGGATCGCCACATCCACGTGCGTTTCCGCGCGTGGCGCGGGTGAATAAGAGGACAGACGGGCCGCGATCTCCTCGTCGCTGAGCGACACCGACAGCGTTCGCGCATCCACGTCCACCGTGATCCGATCGCCGTCTGCCAGCGCGCCGATCGGGCCGCCCCTGACAGCCTCCGGGGCGACGTGGGCGACCATGAAGCCATGTGTGGCGCCCGAGAAGCGCCCATCGGTGATCAGCACCACAGTCTCCCCCAGGCCCTCGCCTACCAGCGCGGCCGTGACCGCCAGCATCTCGCGCATTCCAGGTCCCCCAGCAGGTCCCTCGCCGCGGATCACGACCACGTCACCTTCGTTGATCTGCTTGCCCAGCACCGCCGCCATCGCAGCCTCCTCGCCGTCGAACACGCGTGCAGGACCCGTGTGCACGCGGCGCTCATGGCCCGAGAGCTTCACCACGCAGCCGTCCGGCGCGATGTTGCCGCGCAGGATCGCAAAGCCGCCTGTCGGTTTGAGGGCTTCGTCGAGCGGGCGCACCACCCGCTGGCCCTCCGTCTCCTCTGCCTCGGCCGCATGTTCGCCGATCGTGCGTCCCGTAACCGTCTGCGCTTGCTCGTTCAGCATGCCCACTTCGCTCAAGCGTTTGAGCACCAGCGGTACACCACCCGCCGCGTAAAGATCCGTCGCCACATAGTGCCCACCGGGCTGCAGGTCGCATAGCATCGGCGTGCGCTCTGAGATGCGGTCGAACTCCTCTATCTCGAGGGGCACGCCCATTTCCTTGGCCACAGCCAGCAGGTGCAGCACAACGTTGGTAGAGCCTCCGCTCATCGCCCCCGCGGCAATCGCGTTTTCGAGCGCCTCCTTGGTGATGATCTGGCTGGGCAGCTGCCCGCGGCGCAGCACATCCATCACAAGTTCCCCCACCTCCACAGCCACCTGCAGCTTGCGTCCATCCTCCGCCGGAACCATCGCCGAGCCCGCAGGCGAGATGCCGAGCGCCTCAAACGCCATCGCCATGGTGTTGGCCGTGAACTGCCCGCCACACGCACCTGCGCCCGGCGAGGCCGCCTCCTCGAGCTCGTGCAGCTCCTCGTCTGTGATATTGCCGGCTGCGTGCGCTCCCACAGCCTCGAAGACCTGCTGGATGGTGACCTGCTCGCCCTTGAACCACCCCGGGCGGATCGAGCCGCCGTAGAGCATCAGCGAGGGTATGTTCAGGCGCGCCAACGCCATCACAGCACCCGGGATCGTCTTGTCGCAACCCGAGATCGTCACGATCGCGTCAAATGCGTGCGCCGAGGCCACAAGCTCAATCGAGTCGGCGATCACCTCCCTGGACACCAGCGACGCGCGCATACCCGCTGTGCCCATCGTGATGCCGTCGGAGATCGCAATCGTGTTGAGCTCCATCGGCGTGCCACCCGCTTTGCGGATGCCCTCCTTGACCTTCGCCGCCAGCACCCTGTTGTTGAAGTTGCACGGCATCGTCTCGATCCACGAGTGCGCCACGCCAACAATCGGCTTGGCCAGATCCTCGGCCGAGTAGCCGATCCCATGCAAGTACGAGCGCGCCGCAGCCCGCTCCGGCCCCTCAATCAGGGCGCGGCTCTTGTGCTTTACGTCAAAGGCTCCTGGAAGGCTCACGCGGCGCGCACATTACCGTGCCGAGCGACTTCAGACCGCCGGGCAGGTTGCGCTTCCTCGCCACGCTGCTGCTGCTCCCAGCGCGCCAAACGCGCAATGTCCCGTCGCACACGCTCAGGGTCGATTTGACGACCCGGCAGGTGCATGTTGGCCTCGCCGATCAGACGCCGCTCGTCCGCCGTCAACGCCATCCACTTGGCCAGCACGTCGTCCGAGTGCGGCAGCCGCGTGCTGCCGTACGGCCGCGAATGGTCGGGAAACGCCACGCAGTACTCGTTCAGCAGCTCACCCGTATTCGGCACATACGCCACAATCGGCTTGTGCGGGTAGATCAGGTAGGCATAACCCCCATCTGCTCCAGGGCCTCCCTCGCCAAGCGCCCCCCGCACGCGCAGAAAGCCCAACTCCCGATACATCGACCAGTCGTGCTCGCTCACGCACGAACGCAACAGCGCGCGCGCCCGCTGCTCGGCGCGACGTTCTCGACCCGGGTCATAGGCGCTCGTGCCCAGTTCGTCCCTGCGCACCGACCACACGTGCCGGGCGCGAGCCGCAGCGCCGGTGAACGTAGGACGCATGAGCTCCCAGAGCAACACAACCAAGACCACCGCGCCTGTGCCCAGCGCGAGTCCCATCGACGCTAGAGGCTGCTGGCTTCGGGCGAGCCGCCAGCCGCC
>JASLDD010000250.1 GCA_030151725.1 Solirubrobacteraceae bacterium | reverse complement strand
CCGGTGTAGAGACCTTCGTGGTCCGTCGCGTAGGTCTCAGCCGTCGTCTGAGCCGTACGAGCGAGCTCCTTCGCCGAAGCGTCGGTGGCCTTGCTCTTCTGGCTGAGGAACGACGGAATGGCGATCGCGGCAAGAATGCCGATGATCAGGATAACGACCAGAAGCTCGATGAGGGTAAAACCACCCTCATCACTCGAGCGCTGGCGCAGTCGATACAACATTGAATCCTCCTAGGATCCGCTTATATGGGCGCCAGCCCTCGGTAATCGCCTCAAGCGGCGATGCGTCCCCCTCTCGAGAGCCGCCGGCTTTGCTACGCATCCTCATCGGATGCTCTGCCTTGGCACCTCGGTACTGGCTTTGGTAACCCGTGCATCGACTGAGCGTGCCTCCACCTTTATAGGTGCAGGCAACATTGGACAGATTCGTCCACCTCCCATTTCTCTGCGAAGTCGCCCCTCGGTGGTCAGTCGGGCGCGGGCCCCCGCTCAGGGCGAGGGCTGCTTCAGCTCACCCATCCGGCGTCGCTGGTGCGGCCTCTGTGCTCGTGCCATCAGGACCTTGCGCATCCGCTGCGGGAGGGGCCGTCGGGGCAGCATCATCCGCGGGCGGCGCCTCGGCGTTGAGCGGCCATCCGGCCTGCGCGTCGGTATCGGGCACGCGCACTCCGCCACCCCCGCACCACGGGCAGCTGACCGAGCTTGGAGAGCCGCCCAGGTTGGAGATCAGCTGACCGGTGCCCCTGCAGGGCATACACTCCCGCGGCCCATGGGTGCCGTCGGTGAGATCCTCGCTGTTGTCCGCATCGCTCGCCACGAGCCGATGAGACTAGCGTTCCCGCGATGAGAAGACCGGGGAGAGCCGCGGAGTGGTCGATCGTGGCTGCGATAACGCTCGCGGCGGCCCTCCTGCGCCTGCTCTCGATCGGCAAGGTCTCGCCAGATCCCTTCTACGACGCGGCGGTGCGCAGCATGGGACTCTCCTGGCACAACTTCTTCTTCGGCGCCTTCGAGCCCGCCGGTAGCGTCTCGATCGACAAGCCGCCGGTCGACCTATGGCTTCAGGTGGCGAGCGTGAAGCTGTTCGGCTTCAGCTCCACAGCGTTGAAGCTGCCGGAGGTGCTCGGCGGGACCGTGTCCGTGCCACTGCTCTATGCCGCTGTCCGGCGCCTGTGGAGCGCACCGGCGGCAATCGCCGCCGCGCTTGCGATCGCGGTGCTGCCGATCGAGGTGATCACCTCGCGCAGCGACACCGTGGACGCGGTGATGATGGCGCTGATCGCGCTCGCTCTGCTGCTGGTGGTGATAGCGCTGGACAGCGGGCGTCAGATCTGGCTGCTCGCGGGAGCGGCAGCGCTCGGCCTCGCTTTCAACGTGAAGCTGCTCGAGTCCCTGGTGGCGCTGCCCGGCATCGCGGTGCTCGCCTATCTCGGCCTGCCCGGAACGCACCTGCGGCGTGTGGGACGTCTCGCACTCGCGGGCCTCGTGTATGTGGTGGTTGCGCTCTCGTGGCTCACGGCCACCCTCATCGCCCCCGCCAACGACCGTCCGTGGGCGATCGGCTCGACCGACGGCAGCGCCTGGAATGCCGCGTTCGTATTCAACGGCAGCGAACGCCTGGGCGGAAAATCGCAGGAACCGCAGTCCACCGAATACGAGCCGGGTCACACCTATCCGGTTGCCACCCAATCAGAGCGCGATCACATCCCGATCGTGCCGCCCTCCCCCACGCGTCTGCTCTCACGGATCGGTCCGCTCTCGGGCGAGCGCCTGGGACTCGAGATCCTCGTGGGGCTGTTGCTCGGGGTGCCGGCGCTGCTCTGGGGGATGCGCGCGGAGAACGAGCCCGATCCGCGCCGCACGGCAAACGCGCGGCCTTCACCGAGCGCTGCCAGTGGAGCGGTCGAGCCCAGCGGTGACCCAGGCGATACGGGCGCCGAGCCAACGCCCGACACCGTGACGGTCCTACCCACCGGAGGAGATCGGGTGAGGATGCGCCGCGGCGCCGCGGTCGGTCTGACGCTGTGGATGCTCACCGGCATTGCGCTCTTCAGCCACATGGCGCGTCTGCATCCGCGCTACGTCGAAGGCTTCACGCCAGTCGTGGCAGCCATGTTGGGTATCGGCGTCGGGTGGGCCGCGACGCGTGGTCGGGCACGCTTGGCGATTCTCGCGGGCACGCTGGTGGTGAGCGTCTACTACGCCGAGCGCCTCCTCTACGGACATCCGCCGGTCTGGTGGATCGCGCTGGCCGGTGCCGTCGGGGCACTCGCTCTCGCCGCCTGCTCACTGCTCTCACGAATCGGATCGGCTGCTCGCCCGTGGCTTGCCGGCGGCGTGGTGGCTTTGACGCTTGTGTCCGTTCTGGCGATCCCGCTGAAGGCAGATGTGACGGCGATCCACGATCACGTCAGCGACGCCGGCTACGTTGGTGCTCTGCCCAGCGAAGAGCAGCGCCTGGTGAGCGCCTACCTACGTGCCCATCAACAGGGCGCCCGCTATGAGGTGGCCGCCGAGTCATCCACCCAGATCGGCTCGCTGATCGTGCAGGACGCACGCCCGATCCTGATCCTGACCACCTACAACGCCCGCGTCTTCACATCTGTGGCAAAGCTCAAGCGTCTGATCGCCGCGGGCCAGGTCCGCTATGCCTTCGTGAACACCTTCTGCACTCATCGCGCGGCCGCGACCAACCCGGCCTGCTCGACGCCGGTCAAGTGGATCCGCGCACACGCAACCGACGTCTCACGGCAAGCGGGGTTGCCACACCACAAGATCCTCTACCTGCTGCCGGGAGCCAAGCCGTGAGCCCGGGCTCAAGCCGGCAAGCCCTGCAGACGCTCGCCGATGAGGCGCGTGCGGCCGGCAGGCTCGCGCTCGACACGGAGTTCATGGGCGAGGGTCGCTACCGGACGCTGCTTTGCCTCGCGCAGCTCGCCGTCCCCGAGAGCGCCGATGTTGTCGAACCGATCGTGCTCGTGGACCCTCTCGAAGAGGGCCTGGACGGCTCACCGCTGGCGGCTGTGTTGAGCGATCCGGCGATCGAGGTGGTCGTACACGCGGGTCGCCAGGACATAGCGCTCATGCGCAGATGGCTGGGATGCGAAATCTCCAACGTCTTCGACACGCAGGTGGCAGCCGGCTTTGCCGGTCTCGGAGCGCAGTCCTCATACGACTCGCTGCTCACGGAGATCCTCGGCTTGAGGGTGGCAAAGACCGCCAGCTTCACGCGATGGGATGCCCGTCCGCTCTCCTCCGAGCAGCTCAGCTACGCGCGCGAGGATGTGGTCCACCTGCTCGAGCTGGCGAGCGAGCTCGAGCGCCGGTTGCATGCCCTGGGCCGCCTGGAGTGGGCGCGCGAGGAGTGCCAGGCGCTCGAGCTCTCAACCGATGAGCGCATCCCCGACAACATCTTTGCCCGCCTGCCTCGCATAAACGGCCTGAACGCCTCCGCCCGCACGATCGCCCGCGACCTCGTCGAGTGGCGCGAGCAGACCGCTGAGCGCCAGAACCGGCCCGTGCAAGGCGTGCTCGGCGATGCCACCCTCGTGGAGATCGCTCGCCGCAAGCCGTCCTCCCGAGGCGAGCTCGAGCGGGTCCGCGGGCTCGGCGCAAACGGTCAGGGCAGGCGCGCCCAAGAGCTCCTCGATGTCATCGAGCGCGCCGCCGGGCGCCCCCCCACCCCCGTAGCGCAAAGCGCGCGTCCACCGGCACCGCGACCCGAGGAGGCGCCGCTGGTGGCACTTGGCGAGGCGCTGCTACGCACCCGGGCGCGCGAGGCGGGACTTGCCTATGAGCTGCTGGCCGCACGCGCGGACCTGCAGGCAATTGTCGCGGCGGCTCGTAGCGGCGAGGAGGCGGATGTGCGAACGCTGCGCGGCTGGCGGCGCGAGCTGGCCGGTGCGGAGCTTCTGGAGCTGCTCAACGGGCGCGTCTCGCTGGCGGTGGTGGGGCCTGCGCAGAACCGGCGAGTGCAGATTACGCCACAGGCCCAGGAGCCCTGAGCGTGTGCTTTTCGGCTATTCGATGTGGTTGTAGACTTCGAACAGCGGCAGGTACATCGAGATCACGATGAAACCGACGATGCCGCCGATCACGATGATCATGATCGGCTCGAGGATCGACGTCAACGCCTTGACCGAAGCTTCGACCTGTTCCTCGTAGAACTCGGCCACGCGGTCGAGCATTTCATCGAGCGCACCCGTTTCCTCGCCCACGCCCACCATGTGGGTGACCATCGAGGGGAAGATCGGCGCCTGGGCCAGCGGGGCAGCGATCGTGCCACCGCGCTTGACCGAGGCGATCACGCCATCCATCGCCTCTTCGACGGCAGCGTTTCCACCGGTGCGACCGGTGATGTCCAAAGCCTGGAGCAGCGGCACGCCTGCGCTGGTGAGAGATGCGAGCGTGCGCGACCAGCGGGCAACGGCGACCTGTTGGACGATCGTGCCGATCTTCATCGGCACATGCAGGCGGAAGTGATCCCATTGACGCCGGCCCCACTCGGTTTTCTTCCACTTGACGAACGTCAGCATGATCACACCGGTGCCGCCGAACAGCAGCCACCAATAACCGGTGACTATGTGTGAGAGCGTGACCGAGACCTGTGTCAGCGCTGGAAGTTCACCTCCGAACTGCTTGAAGACTCCGACGAACACCGGCACCAGGAAGGCGACCAGCGCCATCATCACGCCGACGGCGAAGATGATCACCATCGTCGGATAGACCATCGCGGCTTTGATCTGGCGGCGCAGCGCCGCGTCCTTTTGCAGCTGATCGGCCACACGCATGAGGGCGTCCTCGAGCACACCGCCCATCTCACCCGCCTGTGTCATGGCGACAAACAGAGGATTGAAGACCTTGGGGTGACGCGCCATCGAGTCGCTCAGCGACAGACCCGCCTCGACGTCCTTGCGCACGGCGACGATCGTTTCCTTGAGAAACTTGCTCTCGGTCTGCTCCTCGAGCACATACAGGGCACGCAGAATGCTCATGCCCGAGGAGATCATCGTCGAGAGCTGGCGGGCGAAGACCGCCAGTTCGGTCGCCTTCACACGCTTCATGAACGCCAGCTCGATCTCGCGCGAGCCGTGCTTGTCGGCGATGTCCAGGACGATCAGCCCGCGCTGCTTGAGCTGGTCTGAGACCGCCTGCTTGGAGTCCGCCTCGACCTCTCCGCGGGCTTTGCCCCCGGCGAGATCGATGGCCTTGAAGACGTAGGTGCTCATGTCCGGGGCCTAGGCTGCCGCGAGCGACGTGGCGCCGAGCAGGCGCCTGAGCTCCTCCGGCGTGGACGAGCGTGCTTCAGCCAGCTTCTGGGTGATTTCGCCACGGCGCACGAGCCCCGCGAGCGATGTGTCCATCGTCTGCATGCCGGCCGCCGAGCTCGTCTGCAGAACCGAGTAGATCTGGTGGGTCTTGCCCTCGCGGATCAGGTTGCGGATGGCGGGGTTGGGGACGAGCACCTCGGTGGCCACGACTCGACCCGAGCCATCGGTGTTCGGCAGCAGTTGCTGGGTCATGATCCCCTGCAGCGCCACCGACAGCTGCACGCGGACCTGGCCCTGCTGGTGCGCGGGGAACACGTCGATGATGCGGTCGATCGTCTGGGCGCTGTCCTGCGTGTGCAGTGTCGCGAACACGAGGTGGCCGGTCTCAGCCGCCGTCAGGGCGGTCGAGATCGTGTCCAGGTCGCGCATCTCTCCGACGAGGATCACGTCGGGGTCCTGGCGCAGGGCGGCCTTGAGCGCGTCGCCAAAGCTCTGCGCGTCGGAGCCGAGCTCGCGCTGGTTGACGAGGCATTTCTTGTGCCCGTGCAGGAACTCGATGGGGTCCTCGATCGTCATGATGTGCTCGTCGCGCGTCGAGTTGATCTCATCGATCATCGCCGCCAGCGAGGTGGACTTGCCCGAGCCGGTGGGGCCGGTGACGAGCACGAAGCCACGGGGGCGACGAGTGAACTCATGCACCGCGGCGGGCAGGCCGAGCTCGTCGATCGAGGTCAGCCCGAAGGGGATCAGACGGAAAGCCGCACCGATGGCGCCACGCTGGTAGTAGGCGTTGACACGGAAGCGGGCGTGCCCGGGGATCGAGTAGGCGAAGTCGAGCTGCCAGTTCGTCTCAAGCCGCTGACGCTGATCGCCGGTCAGGATCGAGTAGATGATCTCCCGCGTGTCGGTCGAGGAGAGCTTGGGGTATTCCTCGAGCGGTGCGAGTTTGCCTCGCACGCGAACCGTGGGGTGCGCGCCGGAGCTCAGGTGCAGGTCGGATGCCCGACGCTTTACAACCTCCATCAGCAGATCTGCGAAATCTATGTCCATGGGTCTGCGCATCGACAGATCCGAGGGAGATCATTAGCTTCGGCATCTGAGTCTCCGAGGCGATGGACGAAGATACGAGGACGCTGAGGCTAGTTGCTGCCGACGACGCGTGCGACCTCGGCGATCGAGGTGCGGCCCTGCCTGACCTTCTGCAGCCCGTCGTCGCGCAGACGCGTCATGCCCTGACGAACGGCCACGTCTCGGATGGCCTCGGCGGGCTTTCGTTCGAGCGCCATCGTCTGGATCTCCGGGGTCATCTTCATGACCTCATACAACCCCACCCGACCCTTGTAGCCACTGCCGCCGCAGCGCCGGCAGCCGACAGGCTCATAGGCCTCCAGCTCCATGCGAGCCTTGTAGCCGCTGTCGATCAGCACGCTGGCTGGGATGATCGTGCGCTTCTTGCAGTTCGGACAGAGCATGCGGGCAAGGCGCTGGGCAACTACACAGTCGAGCGCCGAGGCGACCAGGAAGGGCTCGACGCCCATCTCGATCAGGCGCGTGATCGCCGAGGGCGCGTCGTTGGTGTGAAGCGTGGAGAGCACCAGGTGCCCCGTCAGCGCCGACTCGACCGCGATCTGCGCGGTCTCGCGGTCGCGGATCTCGCCGACCATGATCACGTCGGGATCCGCGCGCACCATCGCGCGCAGGCCCGTGGCGAACGTCAGGCCGACCTTGGAGGAAACCTGAACCTGGGTGAGGCCGCTCATTTCGTACTCGACGGGGTCCTCGACCGTGATGATGTTCTTCTCGGGCGTGTTCAAGAGCTGCAGCGCCGCATACAGCGTGGTCGACTTGCCCGATCCGGTCGGCCCCGTGACTAGCACCGCGCCGTGGGTCTCGCCACAGGCGCGTTCGAAGCGCTCGCGCTCCGCGTCTGCCATGCCGAGCCTGTCGAGCTCGACGACCACAGAGGCCTTGTCCAGCACGCGCATGACCACGCCCTCGCCGTGCACGCTCGGCAGCGTGACCACGCGCAGATCGACGTGGCGCCCGTCCACCACCAGCCCCACGCGCCCGTCCTGGGGGATGCGCTTCTCGGCGATGTTGAGCTCGGCCATGATCTTGATGCGCGAGACCACCCCCGCGGCCATCCTCCGTGGCACCGAGGTGATGTCCTGAAGCACTCCGTCGATGCGGAAGCGCACGCGCATCTCACGTCCGTCGGGCGCCAGGTGCAGATCTGAGGCGCCACGCTCCACGGCCTGGCCGACGAGCTGGTTGACGAGCTTGATGACCGGCGCGTCATCTGAGGTCTCGTGCAGGGCGACGACCTCGGCGTCCTCCTCCTCCGCCACCGCGCTCGACTCGTCGACCACATCTTCGAGGCGATCCAAGCGCGAGACCAGCGCGGCGATGTCATCGGGCGGCGCCACCGCCACCCGGATCTCATAGCCGGTCATGATCGCGATGTCATCCACCGCCAGCACGTTTGAGGGATCCGCCATCGCCACCAGCAGCGTGCGCTTGTCGGCAAACGCCACAGGCACCGCCTGATAGCGCTTGGCCACGGTGGTGCTCACGAGGTTGGCTGCAGACATGTCCACCGTGAAGACGCCCAGGTCGAGGTGGTCGAGCCCGTAGCGCTCGGCCAGCGCCCGCGCGAGGCCGTCCTGGGTGAGCGCACCGTTGTCCAGCAGCACGCGCTCGGGTGTGGCGCCGAGGTTGCGTGAGCTCTCGAGCGCTTCATCGACCTGCTTGCGAGAGGCGAGTCCCATCGCCACGATCACGTCGGTCAGGAATCGCTGCGAGGAGCCCTTGCGCGACGGTCGCGTGATGCCCATCGCGTCGGCGTCTCGGACCTCCGCCGGTGGCTCCTCGAAGGAGCTCTCCAACGCCTCGCCGCCCTCCTCGTCGAACGGCTCGACGTCGATGCTCGGCTCGAGCTGGATGTCGGGGAGAAGCTCGTCCTCGCCGTCGGAGGCACGCCCGAGGATGATCGGCTCAGAGCCGCCGTCCGCCTCGCCGTCGAGGTCGAAGATCGCGTGCAGGTCCGGGTCGGCCTGCTGGGGGACGTCGCTCATCGCGCACCCCCCTGCGTCTCAGAGGGCTGCGCGCGCAGCGGCCTCCATGACCTCGCGGGGAGCAGGGCGTCCGGTCCAGAGCTCGAAACTGAGCGCGCCCTGGGCGATGAGTATCTCGAGGCCGTCCACCGTGCGCGATCCATGCGCGCGGGCGGCGGCAAGGAGTGGGGTCGGTGTTGAGCGGTAGACGAGATCTGCAACATGCGAGTACTCACCGACTTGATCGAACGTCAAACCCAGTTGGTTGAGCGCCTCACCGTCAGTGGCCGAGCGTTCGAGCGTTTGGCCCTCAAATGAGCCTTTAAGGCCCACCGAGGTGCAGTTGACGAGCAGATCGGCCGCCACCGGCTCCCGCACGGCACGCGCCCCCAGCTCCTCGGCGAGCGCCCGTGCCCGCTGCGGCGTGCGGTTCCAGACCGACACCTCGGCACCCGCCTCAGCCAATGCCCAGACCGCCGCCCGCGCGCTCCCGCCGGCTCCCAGCACGAGCGCCCGCAAACCGCCGACGGGTATCCCGAGCGCCTCGATCAACCCTGGTGCGTCGGTGTTCTCTGCTGACAAGCCACCGTCGGGCAGGTAGGTAAGCGTGTTGGCCGCCCCGATCGCCCGCGCCGTGGCGCTCGCCTCGTCAGCCACAGCCAGCGCGGCCTGCTTGTGCGGGATCGTGACGTTGGCCCCGACAAAGCCCGAGCCGCCCAGCGCACGCACTGTCTGCTCGAACAGCGCCGGTGGAACCGGCAGGCGCTGATAGCGCCAGCCCGTCATCCCCAGCGCGGCCAGGGCGGCGTTGTGCATGGCCGGCGAGCGGCTGTGCGCCACCGGCCAACCGAGGACGCCGAGGCGACTCATCACTTGTGCTTGCAGGTCGGCGGATGACCGCCGTTCTTGCTCACCGCCGCCTTGTAGGCGGCTGCGTTGACTTCGAAGGCCGACTGGGAAGTCGAGAAGACCTGCTCGCCACAGCCATCCGCTCCGGCCACGTAGTAGAGATATGAGACGTGTGACGGGTGCGCCGCCGCCTGGATCGAGGCGGCACCCGGGTTGGAGATCGGCGTGGGCGGCAGACCGGTGTGTGTGCGTGTGTTGTACGGCGAGTTGATGCGCAGGTCGGATTCGGTCAGTTCGTGGGTGTACGTTGCGATCCCCTTCTCGGCCTCCACCGCGTAGTAGATCGATGCGTCGATCCCCAGCGGCATGCCGGCATGCAGGCGGTTGTAGATCACCGCCGCGATCTTCGCCCGGTCCCCCGGCACCTGCGCCTCGCGCTCGACCATCGAGGCCACGATCAGCAGATCGTAGGGAGTGACGTGCAGAGCATGCGCGCGGGCGATCTCGGCGACGCCGAAGTTTTCCTGGAAGGCGACCAGCTGCTTCTGCACGAGGCGCGATACGGAATCGCCAGGATCCATGTCGTAGGTGGCCGGGAACAGGAAGCCTTCGAGATCGGGAGTCCCATGAGGAGCCCCGTAATGGGTTGGATCGAGCAGCGAGGAGCGCCGCGCGGCTGAGCGATAGCTGCCCTTCAACCCCGCCGCGGCAGCGATCTGGGCGATCTGCACCCGCGTCTTGCCCTCCGGGATCAGGACCTTGATCGCAACCGGCGCCGCCGGCGTCTTGACCTTGCTTTCCCCGTGCAGCGCTTTGACGAGCAACACCACCGCCGCAATCGCCGCGGCAAGCGCCACCAGCGCCGCCAAACGCGCGATCGGGGCCCGGCGGGAGCGCCCGCGCGTCGCCGGCATGACCGGTCCGCTCGCCGAGGAGCGCCTGAGCACGACCGGCGGTGGCACTGGTGGCAAAGCACGCGCCCGCTCGTCGTCCATCGGCGGCGACTCGTCCGCCGGCGGTTGCTCCTCCACATATCGCTCCTCCGTTGACGGATAGGGATCAAGGATCTCCTCGGGGGAGTCGTGCGGCTCAGGCTGCCGGGGGGGGACGTGGGGCTCCCCGGGCGGGCTGTAGGGCTCCTCCGGCTCGAGGAGGCTGGAGGGCTCCTCGATCGGGCTGGGCGGCTTCTCGGGCAGATCCAGGGGAGGCGGCAGCGGCTCCGGCGCCGCGATCGACTCCTCCGAGACGAGGGGCTCCTCCGGGATGAGGGGCGCGCGCGGTTGCTCGCCGTCGAGGGTCGTCTCGCTCGGCGGCTCGCCGACGACGCGCCCACCCGTGCCCGAACGCGCAGCACGTCGGCGAGCGCGCTCTTCGCGGTCACGCTCCCGTTCCTCGGGGGTGCGTTCGCGCTCTTCTCGTGATCGTTCGCCGCGAGCCAAGACCCGAGACCTTAACGAGATTGCCGGGAGAGCCAGCTCTCGAGCAGGTGGGCAGCCGCGCGCGAGTCCTCGGGGGTCCTGAGCTCGCCGTCCATCCGCTGGGCCATGCGCGTGGTAAAGCGCTCGTCGTGCATCTCCACAGGTACTTTCGCGCCAAGGCGCTCCGACAGCCGTCTGGCGAACTCCCGCGTCTCGCGCGTCTGCTCGGTGTCCGCTCCGCTCAGCGACAGCGGCAGCCCGACCACCACCCGCCCGATCTCACGCTCGCGCACCAGCGCCTGCAGCTCAGCCATTCCGCGCCTGCTCGCCGGGCGGGCAACGATGTCGATCGGGGTGACCAGCGTCTCGGTGGGGTCGCTCACAGCGCAACCACAGCGGGCACTGCCGTAGTCCAACGCCAGCACCCGCACGGTTTGCTAGCCCGCGAGCGCAGACTCGATCACGGCGCGTCCCGCCTCAATTGCATCATTCAGCTTCTCCGGCTCGCGCCCTCCCGCCTGAGCCATCGTGTCGCGCCCCCCTCCCCCGCCGCCTACCGCCTCGGCCGCGGCCTTCACCACCGCGCCCGCCTTCACGCCGCGCGCCACCAGCGAGGGAGCCACGCTCGCAACCAGGTGCACGCGCCCCTCCGCCGCCGTGCCCAGCAGGATCGCCGCATCGCCGATGCGACCCTTCAATCGATCCACCACATCCAACAGCGCCTTGGCGTCGGGGACCTCCACGGCCGCGGCCAGAACCACCGCGCCGGATATCTCCTGCGCGCCTCTCGCCAGCGCCTCCACGTCAGGCTGCCCCGTCGAGCCAGCCCGAACGCCCCCCTCCTTAATCGTCTTCTCAAGCTGCCTGCGCTCATCCATCAGCTTGCGCAGCGCGCCCACCGTGTCCTCGGGACGCGAACGCAGCTCGCCCGCCAACTCGGCCAACAGACGATCGTGCGAACGCAGCAGCTCCACGGCGGCCGGGCCCGTCACCGCCTCCACGCGGCGCACGTTGGCGGCGCTCGAGGTCTCGCTGAGGATCCTGAACGGTCCGATCTCAGCCGTGGAGCGCACATGGGTTCCTCCACACAGCTCCCGCGAGTAGTGCCCGTCGCCGATCTGCACCATCCGCACCACGTCGCCGTACTTCTCCCCGAACAGCGCCATCGCGCCAAGGCTGCGCGCCTCATCCAGTGTGGTCGTGATCGCACGCACATGGTCGTTGAGCGATATCCACCCGTTCACCCGATCCTCCACATCTCTCAGCTCCCGATCGGTGAGGCCCTGTCCGTGGCTGAAGTCAAAGCGCAGCTTGTCCGGTCCCACATACGAGCCCGCCTGGCGCACATGGGTGCCCACCACCTCTCGCAGCGCCGCCTGCAGCAGGTGCGTGGCGGTGTGATTGCACTCAGTGGCATGCCTGGCCACTCGATCTACCCTCGCGACGACTGCCTCCCCGGGGTGCAGCGCACCCTCATCCACGAGCACAGTCAACGCTTGGTCGTCTCCGAGGCGGAAAACCTCCTCCACCCGCGCCCTGCAATCGCCGTTCTCGCATTCGATCGAGCCCCCATCTGAGACTTGGCCACCGCCCGCCGCATAGAACGGCGACTCGGTCAGCTTGACCAGGTAGCGGGCCGCCTCGGAGCCGTTCGAGGAGCCGGTGGGATCATCCTCGGCGTCGACGCTCTGCAGGGCGCCCACCGTCGTCTGCTGCTCCTCCGTCTCATAGCCCGTGAAGCGCGTCGCAAACCCACTCTCGCCGGCAAACGAGCCGGCTAGCGCTCTCACGTTTGACGCTTGCGCACCGCCGGTTGCCGTCGCAGCACGCGCCCCCGCCCGCCCGCGGGCGCGTTGTTTCTCCATCAGGCTCTCGAAGTCGCCCTCAATCGACAGCCCCTGCTCGGCCAGCAGCTCACTCGTCATCTCATAGGGGAAGCCAAACGTGTCGTGCAGGCGAAACACCTCCTCCGCCCCAACCGTCGTGCGCTCCGCCGCCCGCGCCTGCTCGATGTGGGTGGCAAGCGTGGCCATCCCCTGGGCAAGCGTGCGCCCAAAGCCCTCCTCCTCGGCCGACAGCCACATGTCGATCGACTCCGCATGCTGGACCAGCTCGGGGTACGTGGCGCCCATCAGCTCGCGCACCCGCTCGGCATAGCGCGTCAGGAATCCCGGGGCGAGCTCCAGGGCCAATCCTTGCTGGATTGCCCTGCGCATCACCCGACGCAGCACATACCCACGGTCCTCGTTCGAGGGCACGACGCCGTCTGCTGTGAGGAACGTCATCGCGCGCGCATGGTCAGCCAGGATGCGAAGCGCGCGATCGGTGTCGAAGTCCTCCCGATAGCGCCTGCCCGACAGCCCCTCGCCGAGCTCTATCAGCGGCTGGAACTGGTCGGTCTCGAACACCGACTCCTTGCCCTGCAGGATCGCCGCCATGCGGTTCAGGCCCATGCCCGTGTCGATGTTGTTCTCCGGCAGCGGCGTCAGTGTCGAGCGTGCTCCGTTTTCGCTGGCCTGCTGGTCGTACTGCATGAACACCAGGTTCCAGTACTCCAGGAAGCGCTCGTTCTCCCCACCCGGCAGATCCGCCGGCGAGCCGTACTCGACGCCGCGATCGATGTAAAGCTCCGAGCACGGACCGCACGGACCGCTGGGGCCGGCCTGCCAGAAGTTCTCAGAGCGTGGGCAGCGCACGATCCGATCGCTCGGGATCCCCAGCTCCAGCCAGCGCTCAATCGCCTCCTCGTCTGGGCCAAGGCCAAGGCCATCGTCGCCTTCGAACACCGTCACCCAGATGTCCTGCTCGGCAAAGCCGAACACCTCGCGCGAGAGCTCCCACGCGAGCGCAATCGCTTCGTGCTTGAAGTAGTCGCCGAAGGAGAAGTTGCCGAGCATCTCAAAGAACGTGAGGTGACGAGCTGTGTTGCCCACGTTGTCGATGTCCACCGTCCTGAACACCTTCTGACAGCTCGTCAGCCGCAGCGCCGGCGGCGTCTCCTGCCCCAGGAAGTACGGCTTCAGCGGGTGCATGCCCGCGACCGTCAAGAGCGCCGACGGATCGTGCGCCGAGGGCACCAGCGACGCCGAGGGTATGCGTTTGTGCCCCCGCTCCTCGAAGAAGGCCAGGTAGCGCTCGCGGATCTCGTCAGAGGTCATCGTGCGATCTTAGGGGTCCAGCGGGTTGTGCACTTCCCGTCTGACGGGGCCGAGGGTCAAGTCGGACAAGGACGCAGGGAGCGAAATGTGCTGTGCACATGAGCGACTGAGGACACAGTCCGACGCAGTGCCATCGGTCCCGTCAGGTTATGGTGCCGTAGCCGACGACTACATCCCCCGCATACAGGCATGCGATCTGACCTGGGGCGGTCCGCTCGGCCGGCTCCTCGAGCTCCACCAGCAGGCGCTCATGGTGCCCGGCCGCAGCCTCTTCGGCGACACGACAGGCAAAGCGACGCCCATGCGAGCGCACGCGCACTCCGTCGATGCTCTGTCCCTCGCTGTGAAGCGTCGCATCCCCCACCGCCAACTCGCTCGTGAGCAGCCCCGTGCGCGGGCCCACAGTCACCGTATTTGAGACCGCATCCGTCGCCAGCACATACATCGGCTGGGGCGCCGAGATGCCGAGGCCGTGACGTTGCCCGACCGTGTACACGTGTGCACCGGAATGCTCCCCGAGCGTGGTGCCCTCCAGGTCGAGGATCGGCCCGGGACGGTGCCCGAGGCCGCCGTGGCGCTCCAGGAACGCGCCGTGGCGAGTGCCCGCGAGAAAGCAGAGATCCTGGGAGTCGCGCTTGCTCGCCACCGCCAGCCCCGCATGCGTCGCCAGTTCGCGAACCTCCCCCTTATGCAGCTCGCCCAGCGGAAAGCGCAGGCGCGCAAGCGACTGCGGTGAAAGCGCGCAAAGGACATAGCTCTGGTCCTTGGGAAGATCGGCAGCCGTGCGCAGCAGCGGGATCAGGGGCGCGTCCGACTGCTCCTGCTGCTCCTGGCAGTGCACCCGCGCGTAGTGGCCGGTGGCAAGCGTCTCTGACCCCAGCCGCTCGCCGAGCTCGAGCATCGCATCGAGACGCACCTGGCCGTTACAGCGCACGCACGGGTTGGGTGTCAGGCCGGCCGCATGATCGGCTAGCCATCCCTCGACCACCCCCGAGCGGAACTCCGCCCGCAGATCGATCGATAGGTGGGCCATACCCAGGCCGTGCGCCAGCTCGCGCGCGCCGCGCACCGCTTGCGCCGAGCAGCAACTCAAGTCGCCGTCGTTCTCCGGATCTGACCACAGCTCGAGCGTCACACTCACAGTCTCAGCACCGGTCTCAGAGACGAGCAGTGCCGCCACTGCGCTGTCGACGCCACCGCTCATCGCCACGAGCGTCCTGCCCGGATGCGGTGCGAGTCGGGTGCGCGTCCGTGCGGCGCTCCCCAGCGCGCGATGAAGCGCATCGGCTGCCAGCTCGGCCGCATGGCGCTTCGTAAGGCTCAAACCCCCCAGCTCCTGCGCGATCTCATTCGTGCCAATGCGGGCCGCCTGCAGCAGAGGAACGCCGCGCACGAGGCCCACAACCGCGCTCCCGGCTGCGATCGTGGCGCCGCAGCCGCTCGCATCGAAGCCGGCGTCTTCGATTCGTCCCTCGTCGCTGTCGGGATCGATGGCAATCGAGACGCGAATCAGATCGCCGCAGGCGGCACCTCCCGCTGCGCCCGTGCAAGCATCGTGCGGCGTGTGGCCCCGTCCAAGCGGCCGTTCAAGATGGTTCGTCAGCTCCTCGGCGCTCGTGCTCACAGAGCGAGTGTACGGCTAGGAGTGACGGGCTTCGTCGATTGCCTGCTCGATTGAGTAGTAGTCGGTGAGACCCGTGATGACGGTCGTCTTACCGCTCTTACCGACGATCAGCAGGGTCGGCGTGCTGTACACCTGCACGCCTCTTGTGATAGAGCCGAAGGAGGCAACCTGCTTGGCGCTCGCTTCAAAGGCCGCGAAAGGCTTGCCCAGTTCCACGCCCGAGGCCTTGAGTAGGCGGCTGACCTGCGGGGTGCGAGCCACGGGGCGAATGATGTGGTGCACCGTCTCCAGCAGTCGCAGTTCGTCGCGCACAGCCACATCGTCGGAGCCCTTGGGGTTCCAGAAGAGGATCACCGCCACCTTGCCCTGGTTCAGAGCGTGTTCCACCAGTACCTGGCGAGCGGGCGTGCGTCCGACACCGCTCTTGGACTTGATGCCCGGCTGTTTGGCCGCCGCGTGCGTGGAGGCGGGCGCCGTGGCTGTCGAGCTTGGGGATTTGGCGGCGGAGGTGCTCGGGGTCGTGTGCGTTGCCGAAGAGGTCGTGGTACCGGCGGCGGCCGTGCTCGATGCCTGCGCGGAGCGTTCAGCCAGCTGCTTTGAGTTCTGTTCAGAGGTGGCCACCGCGCCGTGAGCTTTGGCGATGGCGCGGGTTAGACCCTGGACCCCGGGGGCCGAGCCGTGATAGATCGAGCTGCCCGAGCCCTTGGCGTTGGGCGAGCTTTTCGCAGCCGTGGTCTGTGCGGGCTGGCTGGCAACGCTTGTCGTGGGTGTGGCCGGCGCTGCCGCTTCACTCGAAGAATGAGGGCGCAGCGCCACCGCCCACACGAGTGCGAACAGGACGAGCACGCCGAGAGCAATCTGATAGGGGCGGGATACCTGAGCCATCCCAACCAGCTTCGGCATCCTGGCGAAAAAAGTTGAACACCGAAATTAGGCTTGGACGGTTCCCAGCCGTGGAACCCCGATTCGAGTAGGGGCCGACATGAGCCGATATGCCTTCAATGAAGCCATCGGCGTTCACAATCGCGCTGGTCTCGGGAGCGTGTCTGCTCTCGGCCTGCGGCAGTGCCAATACAGCAAAGATCGATAGCTCTGGGGCGAGACGCTCGCACGGATCGACCGTGCGGGCAGCGATCAGCCGCGGCCTGGCGATAGGTCGTCCTCCATCACGGGCGCAGGCGCTCGCTTTCGTGCATGCGGTCAAATTGAGCGCTTCCGACATCCCCGAATCTTCACTCGCACCGAAGCTCTCTCATACCTCGAGCGCGCATGAGAGATCAGAAGAACACGTCTGCGAACGCCTCGCCCCACACGGCGATCTCTTGGCCACGCACCGTGTCGCACGAGCCTCATCGCCGTGGTTGAAGAGAGGACAGGAACTGGAAACGGAAGAGATCGGCTCAGCGGTGACGGTGCTGACCAACGAACGCGCCTTTGCAGGTGCGTTCAGAGCCCTGCGGAGCCCTGCCATACGTGCCTGCCTCGCGCGCGTGTTGACCCGTCACTTCTCCGAGAGGGCCGTCAGGGAGGCTCGCTGGGGCCGCTTCGAGATCTCCAAGATCCCGATCAGCGCTCCAGGCGCGACTGCCACACTCGGCTTGCGTGTAACGGGCACGCTGAACTTCGCCTACACCGAAGTCTCGCTGCCCGTCTACGTCGACGTGCTGGGCTTTGCCGTCGGGCACGCCGGCGTGCTGCTCTCGGCGGCGAGCGTCACCCAGCCCGTTCCCACAGTCACCGAGCAGGAACTCGTGGCATTGCTGCTGGCACGCACCAAGGCTCACCCCCTCTAAGCAGCTGTGGATTTAGAGCGCGTGATGGCCGCGCAGCACCGCGTGCACGACAGCGCTCGTGGCTAGGGCGCTCTGGCCGCCGCCCTGCATATCCCGGAGCACGGTCTGCTCCTCCCCCACGATCGCCACGAAGCGCGCGCCGAGCGCGCTTGCGTGCCCGAGCTGGCCTTTCAACGAGCGACCGCCGAGATCCATCTGCGCGGAAAGGCCGGCAGAGCGTGCCTCGCTGAGCAGGGCGAAGGCGGTCTTGCGGCTCTCAGCGCCTCCGCCGTCGAGCGCCACGAACAACTCCGCCGCCGGAGCCACAGCCGCGCGCGCCTCGCCCGCAAGCATCATCCGCTCGATCCCTGCCGCCCAGCCCATTCCCGGCGTCGCCGGACCGCCCAGCTGCGCAACCAGGCCGTCGTAGCGACCACCGCCGCCCACGCCGCTCTGGGCGCCGAGCGCATCGGAGGTGAACTCGAAGACCGTGCGCGTGTAGTAGTCGAGACCCCGCACCAGCGTCGAGTCGAGCGCATATGCCACGCCGGCTGCATCGAGCAGCTCGCGCACCTGGGCGAAGTGATCGCGGTCATCCGCGCTCAGGTACTCCAGCAGGCGAGGAGCCTCGCGCATCGCCGCCACTGTGCCAGGGTGATCGGAGTCGAAGGCACGCAGCGGGTTCTGCTCGATGCGCGAGCGAACATCCTCGGAGAGGCTCTGCTCGTGAGCGCGCAGGTGAGCCTGCAGGTGCTCGCGGTACTCGCTGCGCGCCTCGAGGCTCCCGAGGCTCGAAAGCCGCAAGCGCACGTCGCGGACCTGAAGCTCGGCCAGCAGCGTCGCCAGCAGCACGATCGACTCGGCGTCCACGGCGGGATCCTCCGATCCAAGCGCCTCGGCTCCCACCTGCCAGAACTGCCGGTAGCGCCCCGCCTGGGCGCGCTCGTGGCGGAAGAAGCTCGATAGGTACCACAGCTTGACCGGCTGGCGGCGCTTGTGCATACCGTGCTCCACATACGCGCGACAGACCGGCGCAGTCCCCTCCGGGCGCAGCGTCAGCGAGCGCCCGCCGGCATCCTCGAAGGTGAACATCTCCTTGCGCACGATGTCCGTCGAGGCGCCCACACCGCGGGCGAACAACTCTGTGGCCTCGAAAGTCGGCGTCTCAATCCGCTCATAACCGGCCGGCTCGAGAATCGCCCGCGCGCGCGCCTCCAGGGCCGAGCGCGCCGAGGAGTCCTCGCCGAGCACGTCAAAGGTGCCCCGCGGCGCTTTTATCTTCGACTCGCTCAACGTTGGGCAGCCGGCGCGTCGGCTGTGGCCTCAGCGCGCGGCATGCGAGCGCGAAGCTCGCTGAGGAACGGGTTGGTTTCAAGCTCACGCCCGAGCGTGGTCACACCCATGTGGCCTGGGTAAACCGTTGTCTCAGGCGGATGGCCCCGAAGCAGAGTCTCAATCGAGCGCTCGAGTATTGCCCAGTCGCCACCAGGTAGATCCACACGCCCGACCGACCCTTGGAAGAGCACGTCTCCGGAGAGCAGCGCTCCCTGAAACGCATACGTCACGTGTCCGGGGCTGTGGCCCGGCGTGAAGATCACATCGATGTCGAGCCCCGCAAGGTTGAGCCGCTCGCCTCCCGCGACCGTGTGGTCAGCCTCATAGCTCTCAAACGGCCCAAAGCCCGGCGGCACCCAGCTCATCACATCGGCGAGCACCGGGCGCTCGATCTGCGGGCAGTACACGGGCGCCCCCGTCGCCTTCGCAAAAGGCGCCACAGCTCCGATGTGGTCGAAGTGACAGTGGGTGACGAGGATCGCCTCGATCTCCACCCCGAGCGCCTCCACGGCAGCGAGTAGACGCTCGGCCTCATCGCCCGGATCCACGATCACCGCACGCGTGCTCTGGGCATCGGCGCGCACGATGTAGCAGTTCTCCTGAACCGCCCCGACTGTGAACGCGCGTACATCGGGCGCGCTCATCGCGCAGCCGCCTTGCCGCCACCGCCCTGCTTGGCTTTCTTTGCCTGGCGACGGTTGAAAGCCCACTTGTCTGTGTAGTAGCTGACAGCCGTGTATCCGGCGAGGACGATCGGGAACAGACCAATTGCCTGGTTTGACTGGTGCAGGATGATGATCACGACCAGGAGCATCACAATCGTTGCGAACATCGCCTTCACGAAGGCGCCCCGCCATGTGGGGGGCCGATCGCGCTTGTCCAAGAGCGCTTCGCGCTCTTTGGCAAGCGCCCTGGCGTCCCCGCTCTTCTCGGCGGCTGTCGGCTTGCGCCCGGTGCGACCGCGCGATTCGACCACCCCGGCAGCGTTGCCGCGATGCTTGGTCTGGCGCTTGCGTCTGGTCTGAGCCACTACCCCCAGCCTAATGCGTTCTCGATCGTGTGGCGGGCGGGGTCGAAGCCCGGCATCGGCAGCTCAGCCGGAAAGCCCTCCATTGCGCGGGCCGGCACGAGCCCCACCAGCTCGGCGCTAGCCAGGGTGGCGTGGCGCGCGACAGCCTCCACCACAGCCGCAAGCGGGACCTCAAATGGTCGCTCCACGTTCATCGAGACCTGAGCCACCTCGCCTGCCAGCCGGACCCCGATCGCGCGCAACCCAGGCAGCCCCTCGGCTCCGCCCTCGCGGATCAACGCAGCGATCCGCTTCGCGTCGGCAAGCGTGGCGGGGGCGGCGAGTTGCAGGTTGAAGGCGACCAGCGGGGGGCGGGCACAAACGAGCGTGGCGCCCGCCGTGGGGTGCATGTGCGGTGCCCCGAAGTCCGGGGCGAGGCGGGCGGTCCCGCCCGCTGTGCCGGCCGGCGCCTGATCGTCTTGCACGCCGGCCACTTGTCGCGCCAGCTCGACCACCCCGCCACGCCTGAGATTGGCTCGCGTCCTCACCATGCCAGCGTCGTTGGCCGTTAGCTCGCCGTAGAGGAACACCGGAACATGTAGCTCCTCTGCGAGCCTGTCTGCCACAACCAGGGCTTCCGCGCATGCTGCCCCGCGGAGATTCGGATCTGGGTAGACGATCGGCATCACATCCACGGCCCCCACATGCGGATGCTGGCCGATGTCATCACCGGTGCGCTGCATCACGTCGATTCGCTCCACGGCCACGCGGGCGCCCGCGAGCAGGGCGTCGGCCAGCGCCCCTTGTCGCGCTGCGAGCGTGAACACCGAGCGGTGATGATCAGCGTCGGAGTGAACGTCCAAGAGGCGCGGCTCGCGTGTTCTCTCCGCGGCGCTAGCAGACTCCGGCATGTTCGAGAACGCCTTGCCGATGGCGTCAATGACGCTCGTGGAGCGTCCCTCTGAGACGTTCGGCACAGCCAGCAGCATCGGGTGTGACATCGATGCGAGGCTAACCGGCCCGGTTCCGACGTGCACGCGGCGGCTGCATGCGCCGTTTCAGCACTGCCGGCCTGAGGGTGCGGAAGGCGGGTGGCGGCGGCTAGACTCCAGCGTCATCCGGGCCGGAGTAGCTCAGCTGGTTAGAGCAGCGGAATCATAATCCGCGTGTCGGGGGTTCGAGTCCCTCCTCCGGCATCGCAAAAGGCCTGCAAATGCGGTACATCGGGTAAGCGTTCAGTTGGTTGGGGGACATAACTGCGCTCCGTCGAATATCTGGGTGTGGAGCGCGCCGAGGCGGAGGCGATCTATGACCAGGGCCGTGAGGCCGTCGTTGAAGTTCTCTTGGCGATGGATCGCCGGATTGG
>JASLDD010000248.1 GCA_030151725.1 Solirubrobacteraceae bacterium | reverse complement strand
CCAATCCGGCGATCCATCGCCAAGAGAACTTCAACGACGGCCTCACGGCCCTGGTCATAGATCGCCTCCGCCTCGGCGCGCTCCACACCCAGATATTCGACGGAGCGCAGTTATGTCCCCCAACCAACTGAACGCTTACGGGTTTTTTAGGCACTTCTGCGTTAGCGAACGGACAAAGGGTTGTGTTTTCGACTGCTTCACACAGTCCGGCCAGGCCAAGTTGGAGACGTGGGCCACGAACTTCACAGAACCAACCAGACGACGCCCGATGAGCTACAGGCGCAGGCCTGCGAGCCCCTCGGCTGCCTCGATCAGGGCGGCGTAGTCGTTATCTGCGTGGCCGCGGCCCATGGTCGCCGTGAGCAGATCGCGGGCGTGTGCCGCGGAGGCGAAGGGAACTCCCGCCGCCTGGGCCTCCTCGAGGCAAAGGCGCACGTCCTTGAGCATATGGGCGGTCTTGAACAGCGTCGTGTAGTCGTGCTCGCGCATCGCGCCGGACTTGAGAGCGAGCTGAGCTGAGGCGCCGGAGCCCGCCGAGACGACCTCCACGAGCGCGTCGAGATCGATGCCGCTGGCGCGCGCCAGGAGCAGCGCCTCTGCCACGGCGGCGGCGTTGGCAGCGCCGAGCGAGTTGTTGATCAGCTTCAGAGCCTCGCCCTGCCCGAGCTCGCCCACGTGGCGGATCAGGGTGCCCATCGTCTCGAGGAGCGGCCGCGCTCGCTCGAAGTCCTCGGCCTCGCCGCCGGCCATGATCGTGAGGGTGCCCTCCTCGGCGCGCGGCGAGGAGCCGGTCACGGGCGCGTCGAGCATGCTCACCTCGCGCTCGCGCAGGGCCGCGCCGATGCGTCGAGAGTCCGGTGGGGCGATCGTCGACATGTCCACGCACAGCAGCCCTGGACGCGCCGACTCGATGACACCCCCGGCGCCGAGCAGCACCGAGGCCACCTGCTCGCCGTCGACGACCATGCTGATCACGATGTCGCTCTGCTGGGCGACGGCGGCCGGCGTGGGGGCGGGGTGGGCATCGTGCTCGGAGGCCCACCGCTCGGCCTTGCCCGGCGTGTGCGTCCAGACGGTCAGTGGAAAGCCGGCGCGGGCCACGTTGGCGGCCATGCGCGAGCCCATGATGCCCAGGCCCAGAAAGCCGACGCGCTCGGTGTCAGTGCTGTTGTTCATCGCCGAATCCTCCTCCACCGGGCGTTTCGATGCGCAGCCGCTGCCCGGCTTGCAGCGTGCCCGTGAGCTTCCCCGCGATCGGCTGCCCGTCGATGAGGTCGCGCCCGGGGGCGCCATCCGCGCCCCCGGCGGCCCCGCGCGGTCGGTGGCGTCGACGCTCGGCGATCAGCGAGAAGCTCATCTCGGAGAGCGCTTCGAGCTCACGAATCACGCCGTCGCCACCACGATGGCGCCCGGCGCCGCCCGATGCGCGCCGCACCGCGTACTCCACGACCCGCAGCGGGAATTCGCGCTCGAGCGCCTCAATGGGGGTGTTCAGCGTGTTGCTCATCGCCACGTGGACACCGCTCGGCCCGTCCGCGTCGGCGCATGCGCCCTGGCCGCCGCCGAGGGTCTCGTAATAGGAGAACGCCTCGCTCCCCAGGGTGAGGTTATTCATGGTGCCCTGCCCTTGGGCGCGCCCGAAAGCCCTGAGCACGATGTCGGCGACGCGCGATGAGGTCTCCACGTTGCCGGCTGCAACCGCGGCGCCGGGGCGGGCGTTGAGGATGCTGCCCAGCGGCGCGCGCACCTCGATCGGACGGTAGGCGCCGGCCGTGGGAGGGATGTCGGGGTCGGTGAGAACGCGCAGGGCGAACAGGCACGCCGACTGTGTTACAGCCAACGGGCAGTTGAGGTTGCCCTCGTGCTGGGCGGCACTGCCGGCGAAGTCGAGGATCAGCCGCTCGCCCGAGATCTCGGCGCGCACGCGCAACATGAGATCGCCGTCTCCGGGCGCCTCCAGAACGTCCTCGGCGTGCAGCTCGCCGTCGGCGAACGCCGCCAGGCACGCTCGTGTGCGCTGCTCGGAGTAGTCGAGCACCGCGTCGGTGGCTTCCCGCAGGCGCCCGATCCCGAGCCGGTCTGCGAGCTCGGTCAGCCGCAGCGCCCCCGTGCGGTTGGCGGCCAGCTGTGCGCGCAGATCGGCGCGGCGCTCATGAGGCTGGCGCATCTGGGAGACGAGCTCCTCGATGGCCGGCTCGTCGAGCACGCGCGGAGCGATCACCACGCCCTCCTCCTGCAGGCTGCGACTGTCGGCGGGCATCGAGCCGGCCTGCCTCCCGCCCACGTCCGCGTGATGCGCGCGGCTGGCCGCGAAGCCGATCAGCCGTCCCTGGGCGAACACCGGCGTGATGACGGTGATGTCCGGGAGGTGGGTCCCGCCGGCGAAGGGGTCGTTGAGAATCCAGGCCACGCCCTCCGCGTGATCCTGTTCGAGCACGGCGGCAACCGCGGCTGGCATCGCGCCGAGGTGCACGGGTATGTGCTCGGCCTGCATGACCATCTGGCCCTGCACGTCGAACAGCGCCGTGGAGGCGTCGCGGCGCTCCTTGATGTTGGACGAGTGCGCGGAGCGGATCAGCACGACGCCCATCTCTTCGCATCCGGCGCGCAGCGCGCCCGTCACGACCTGCAGCTCTATCGGGTCAAGCATCGCCGTTACCGTCCCGCAGGTGGATCGTGCCGTGGGCGTCGACATCGCCGCTCCAGCCGGGAGGGATGAGCAGGGTGGCCTCGGGCAGCGCGCACAGCGCCGGCCCGCTGAGCACGCTGCCGGGCGCGGGCTCGCCTCTGATGACTTTGCTCTTCACGGGCGCCCCCGCGAACACGACGGGGCGCACTTCTTCGAGAGCCTGCCCAGCGGAGGAGCCCGGGGCTCCCGCGTGCGGGCGGATCGGCGGCGCGGATCCCCAGGCGGAGACGCGGATGTTCACCAGCTCGACCTCGGCGCCCCCGTCGCTGTAGCCATAGCGCCGATCGTGAACGCCGGCGAAGGCTGCCTGCAGCTGGACGGCATCGAGCAGGCGCTCGCGATCCGCCGGGACTTCGAGATCCTCCTCCACGGGCAGCTCGAAGGACTGCCCGACGTAGCGCAGCTCGTAGCGGAGCCGCACCCGTGTGGGCGTCGTTGGGAGCATTGCGAGGGCCTCGGAGATGAGCGTGTCGCGCTCGGCTCGCAACCGCTCATCTGAGAGAGTGCAGCCGCGCAGGATGACGCTGCGCGCGACATCGCGCCGAGGGGCGGCGGCCGCGAGCCCGAGCGCGGACAGCACGCCCGACGCGCGTGGGCAGAGCACTCGCGTGATGCCAAGCTCCCGCGCGAGCGCCGCGGCATGCAGCGGCCCGGCGCCGCCGAAGGGCATCAGGGCAAAATCCCGCGGATCGATGCCCCGCTCGACGGTCATCAGGCGCAGGGCGCCCAGCATCGCGGCCTCGGCCACGCGCACGATCCCTTCCGCACAGGCGATCGGATCGAGCTCAAGCTCGCGGGAGAGTCCCGCGACGGCCGCTTCAGCCGCCGGGCGATCGAGCTTCAGCTCCCCGGCCAGTGGCGAGTCCTCGAGCAGGCGGCCGAGAATAAGGTTGGCGTCGGTGACCGTCGGCTGGCTGCCACCGCGCCCGTAGCAGGCGGGCCCCGGTTGAGCGCCCGCCGAGGCTGGGCCCACGCGCAGGGCGCCACCGGCGTCGCGCCATGCGATCGAGCCGCCGCCGGCGCCCACCGTGTGGATGTCAAGAGCGGGCAGCGCCAGCGGTCTGCCGGCGATCGTCCGCTCGGCCGTCTCGGGGACCTTCGAGTCATCGATCACGCAGACGTCGCACGAGGTCCCGCCCATGTCGAAGCACAGCACCATAGGCTCGCCCGCGAGCTCGCTCAGGAGCAGCGCGCCTCCGACCCCGCCGGCCGGCCCGGAGAGGACGGTGAGGGCCGCGTGGGCACCGGCTCGCGCCACATCTGTGAGCCCACCCGAGGACTGCATCACCTGTGGCTCGGTCAGCCCGATCTCCTCCGCCTGCAGCGAGAGGTCGCGCAGGTAAGCGCTCAGCAGCGGCGATAGGGCGGCGTCGAGGACGGTGGTGGCCGTGCGCTCATACTCGCGAAAAGTCCCCACGAGCTCGCTGGAGAGCGACACGTGGACATCGTCCAGCTGCTCGGCGATCGACCCGGCGAATAGCTGCTCGTGGCTGGGGTGCGCGTAGGAGTGAAGCAGCGAGATCGCGATGGCCTGGGGCCGGCTGCGTGCGATCCGCTCGACGAGGGCTCGGGCCGCTGACGGATCGAGCGCCAGCAGCGGACCATCCGGCCCCATGCGCTCGGGTGCGGCGAAGCGCAGCTCGGAGGGGACGAGGGGCGCGGGCGCGGACTGGCACAGTCGATAGAGATGCGCGCGGGTCTGGCGGGCGAGCTCGATCGTGTCGGTGAAGCCGTCGGTGGCGATCAGGGCGGTGCGCGCGGTGCGGCCCTCCAGCAGGGCGTTGGTCGCGACTGTCATGCCGTGGGCGAAACGCTCCACGTCGCTGGGCTCGGCGCGGGCGAGTGCGAGCACGAGACGGATGGCGGCGAGCACGCCGTGGGACTCGTGAGAGGGTGTGGAAGCGACCTTGGCGGTGTGCACGACACCGTCCTCGCCGACGAGCACAGCGTCGGTGAACGTTCCGCCGACATCCACACCCAGGAGCATGCGCTCAGCCTACGGGAGGCGCCAGCGCGAGTTACCCGGGGGACTGTCCTGTCTGGCGTGGGCTCAGGCTGCCACGAGCTCGCGATCCTCGGTGTCTGCAAGGTGCTGGTGCGAAGGGCAGTAGCCGTTGTGGGGCAGCGGCGTGCGCTGACAGGCTGAGCCCTTGCGGGTGGTTGCACGGCACTGTGGCGGCGCGCCGCTGACGGCCGTGTAGCCCTCGTGCGGATGCTCGAGCAGGAACTGCTGGGCATAGGTCATGTAGGAGGTGACGACCTTGTGGACGTGACCCTGGGCCCACATTGGGAAGTAGTTGCGGATATCGCAGAACAGCGTGCGTGCGGGTCTGGCGAAGTAGTGACGATCGGTCGCCAGACGGGTGATCACGTCCTCGCATGCGCGCAGAACCGCCGTGTGGTTGCTGGTGGCCGGCGCTCCCCGCGGCGGCTCCAGGATCTCGGGAGCGAGCTCCCGATAAATGGCCCGGCTGAACTGATACATGGTGATGCTCCTAACCCTCATTTGCTGGATCAATGGTTTGGGAGCACACCCGCCATCCTCAGAGACTCCGACACCCCAAAGACCTTGCATCACTAAGGAACACAACCACACGCACAAAAGATCGCGATAAAGATCACGAGCCGGATTTTCTTATGCGCGCTGACCGGATCGTCTAAAGCCAGGTCTGCCAGGCGATGGTCTCGGCGCGATCGACGACAGCGTGGCGGTGATCGAGCGTGTGATCGCGCTGGGGGTACTCGACGCGCAGGTGCGCGCCGCGGCTCTCGGTGCGCGCAAGGGCGCAGCGAGCGATCAGCCGGGCGAGGGGATGCGCCGCCTCGAGCAGCCTGCCGAGGCCCTCGTCGGTGCGCACGATGCCGGCGTCGCGCCACAGCGACTCACGTGTGGCGGCGTCGGCCAGCGGTGGCTTTGAGAGCTGACTCAGAGCCTCGATCTCGCCGACGCTCGCCGCCGGTGGCTTCTGGGAGTCGCCTGCAAGGGCGTGGGCGACGGCTCGGCGGGCGAAGACGAAGCACTCGCTGAGCGAGTTGGAGGCGAGGCGGTTGGCTCCGTGTAGGCCGGTGCAGGAGGACTCGCCGACGGCATACAGCCCGGGCACGGTGGAGCGGGCGTCGAGGTCGGTGACAATCCCGCCCATCATGTAGTGGGCGGCGGGCGCCACGGGGATCAGCTCACGAGTGGGATCGAGGCCGGCTTCGCGCAGCGCGCCGACGACGTTGGGGAAGTTGGACGGGTCGATGGAGCGCATGTCGAGCCCGACGGAGCTCGCATCGGTCTCATCCAGGCGCGCCTGGATGGCGCGTGAGACCTCATCGCGGGGAGCGAGCTCCTCGACGAAGCGCTCACCGGAGGCGTCGTGCAGGGTCGCGCCCTCTCCTCTGATGGCCTCTGTCACGAGGAAGCCCTCTCTGCCGGGCACGCCGATGACGGCTGTGGGATGAAATTGCATGAGCTCGAGATCGGCGAGCGCCGCGCCGGCCCCGTGGGCGAGCAGCATGCCGATGCCTTGCGAGCCGGGCGGGTTGGTGGTCCGCGCCCAGAGGGCGGCGGCGCCGCCGGTGGCGATCACCACGGCGCGCGCTGAGATCACGCGGCCGTCATCGCAGATGAGCCCGCGGCAGCGCTCATCGGAGCGCCAAAGTGCCTGCGCACGGGCTCCCTCGAGCACGGTGATGTGTGGCTCCTCGACGGCGAGTGCCGAGAGCTGGCGCACCACGCGACGGCCGGTGGCGCTGCCGCCGGCGTGCACGACTCTCCTGACCGAGTGCCCGCCCTCCAGGCCGAGGGCGAGTCGCCCGAAGCGATCTGCATCGAAGCGCACCCCGAGCGCCTGCAGGTCGGCGACGCGGTCGGGCGCCTCGCGCACGAGGATCTCTGCGGCCGAGCGCCGCACGAGCGCGCGGCCGGCCAGCTCGGTGTCCTTTAGGTGCAGCTCGAAGCTGTCGTCGTCGGCGAGGGCCGCGGCGAGGCCGCCTTGAGCCCAGTAGCTGGCGGTCTGAGCGAGCGGTGTGGCCGATATGAGCACCACCTGGGCGCCTTCGCGCGCGGCGCACAGCGCGGCGTAGAGCCCGGCTGCCCCGGCGCCCACCACTGCGATATCGGCCTCGTGTGGTGCTATTTCTTGCCTGGCAGCAGGCCGAGTTTGCGCAGGCGTTCGACGGAGATGCCGGTGCGTTTGCTCAGGCGCTGCGCCCTGGTTGAGGCGCCTTCGCCGGGAGTCTTCTGTGTGGTGCCGGTGGTCGCTTTACCGGGAACGCTCGACGTGGGGGAGGTGCCTGCGCTCGCGCCCGGTGTGGTCTGGGTCGAGATGGTGGGTGTCGTTGCGACGGTGGGTGTGGTTGCGACGGTGGGCGTGGCGGCAGCGGTGACGGTTGTGGTGGTGGCGAGTGTCTGAGCGGTTGAGCCTCCGGCGAGCTTGACCAGGGCGGCCGCGAGAACTCCCAGCGAGAGCACGGCCACGACGACTGCTGTGAGCAGCGGCGCCCTCCAGTTGGGGGAGGCAGCGAGACGGGTGCGGGCGGCGGCGCCGCATTGCAGGCACCACTCCTGGGTTGGATGCAGAGGCGCACCGCACAGGGGACAGGTCTCGCCTGCGGTGGCTGTGGGCGTCGGTGGCGGGGGAGCTGCGGTGCCTGGGGGTGCGCCGGCGGGCGCGGGCGCGGAGGTGCTCACGAGCCGGGAGCTCCCGGCCGGATGATCTCGGTGACTTCCTCCTTGTCGGAGGAGCCCGCGGGGGAGGGAGCCCTGGCTTTCTCAGCGGGCGCGGGCGAGGGGGAGGCAGGCTGAGCAGACGTGGGCGGTGTGGGCGCGCGCGGCGGTTGGTGGGCGGGGACGGGGACGTGGGTGCTCGTGACGGGGGGCACGGTGGGGGCCGTCGTGGGCGGCGACGGCGACGGCTGCTGCGGCGCGGGCGTGGCGATGGCAGCGGGCGCAGGCGTGACGCCGGGCGATGCAGGCGCAGGGACGGCGGCACCGGCGACGGGGAGATCGACATGGCGACTCATGGAGAGCCCGCAGTTGGGGCAGAAGTGGTCTTCGCTCGAGTGGATGGCGGCACAGCGTGGACAGGCGGTTATGCCGGCCTCACGCAGGACGGTCACAGGCTCGCGCTCGCCGAGCGCCCCCTCGATGGTGCGCAGCTCGGTGTCGATGTGGCCGAGGGTCGTCAGCTTGGCGAGCACGAGGGCGTCGTTTCGCTGGCCGAAGCGGTGCAGGTTGAAGACGAGGCCGCCGAGGTCGCGGTAGGCGAGCTCGCGGGCTTTGCGCAGGAAGCGGGCGCGACGACGGGCGCGACCGCGCGAGCCGAACCCGGACTGAACCTCCTGGGCCGACTCGACGGGAGTGGCAGTGGGGCTGTCCTGTGGCATCGACGCGGGGTCGGCTGCAGGCGTTGTGCCAGATATCTGATTCACAGCCGATCCATGCTACCCCGACCCCTACCCGGACTGCTGCAGCGCCTCGAGCCAGGCGGCGTGCACGCGCTCGGCCATCACCTGTGCGGAGAAGCGGGCGGCGCTGTCGCGTCCCTCGACACGCGGGTCGGGTGTCTGCAGATGGGGCTCGAGGGCGGCGCGCCAGCGCTCCAGGTTGAAGGGCTCACACAGCGTGCCGGGCACCAAGGAGAGGGCCTCGACATGGACGCCTACGGGTGTGGCCAGCACGGGGACGTTGCAGGCGAGCGCCTCGAGGACGGCCAAGCCGAAGCCCTCGCGCTCGGATGGCACGAGGACGACGCTTGCGCCGTTGATCCACAGCCCCACGCGCTCGGGCTCGACTCCGCCGAGAGCATGCAGCTCGACGCCCACGGCCTGCGCGAGGGCGAGCGCGCGATCGTAGCGCTTCTCGGGGCGGGCGGGGTCGGCGGGGAACAGCAGGTAGGGACGGTCGGGGTCGAGCCCGAGCGCGGTTCGTGCGTCCTTACGCGGGAGCACCTGGAAGCGCTCCAGGGCGATGCCGCAAGGGAGCACCTTGGCGCGGCTGCGCGCGGCCGCGCCGGGGATCTCGGCGACGAGGGAAGTCGAGACGGCGGCGAGCAGGCCGACGGCGGGCAGCACGGCGGCGGTGGCGAGGCGGGTGCGAGTGGCGCGCAGGTCGGTCCCGTGGACGGTCAGGGCGCGGACGCGCGCGCTCACGCCCAGGGTGGGCCAGGCTGTGAGGCCGAAGTGGGCGTGGACGATGTCGAGTGGCGGGGAGGAGGGGCGGCGGCTGAGCGTGGAGGTACCGCCATACGCCCGGCGCAGCTGGATGGCGGCGCGAGCGAGGGAGCGCATGCCAGGCGCGAACTCGAACAGCTCGACGTGAAGCCCGTCGAGACTCTGAAGCGCTGAGACTTGATCGCGCACGAAGCGCCCGCGCTCGGGATGGGCGGCGTCGGGAAGCATGTTTGAGACGACGAGTGCGCGCAAGAGGCCCCGACGGTATCGCTCTGGAATGATGGCCTGCATGAGCCCATCTCCAAACCGCAGTTACGGGCGTGGCCCGGATGAAATGCGCCCGACGACGATCGAGCCGGGGTTCATGCGCACGGCGACGGGGTCGGCGCTGATCTCGGTGGGGGAGACGCGGGTGATCTGCACGGCCTCGGCGCAGGAGAGCGTCCCGCGCTGGATGGCGGGCAAGGGCCGTGGATGGGTGACGGCGGAGTATGGGATGCTGCCGGCCTCCACGGGTGAGCGCAAGCAGCGCGACGCCAGTCGCGGCCGCCAGGACGGCAGAACGGTTGAGATCCAGCGTCTGATCGGCCGCGCGCTGCGTGGGGTGGTGGACTTCCAGGCGCTGGGAGAGCGGACGATCTACCTCGATTGCGATGTCCTGCAGGCGGACGGCGGCACGCGCTGCGCGTCGATCACGGGGGCATATGTGGCGCTGGCGCTGGCGTGCGCGAAGCTGCAGGCGTCGGGAAAGCTCGAGCGCTCGCCGTTGAACGGCTCGGTGGCGGCGGTGTCGTGCGGGATGATCGAGGGGGTGGCGATGCTCGACCTGGACTACCCGGAGGACTCGACTGCGGAGGTCGATGCGAATGTGGTGATGACGGGGGAGGGCGGTCTGGTGGAGGTGCAGGCGACGGCTGAGCGCACGCCGCTGTCGCGGGCGCACCTGGATGAGCTGCTGGGTCTTGCGGGCGCGGGCATCGAGCAGCTGCGATCGATCCAGGAGCAGGCCATCGGCAGCGCAGCACCTGCGTAGGGGAGCGCGCGGTTGAGGCTTCTGCTTTCGACGCACAACGAGCACAAGCGACGCGAGTTCGAGCGGCTGCTGGGGGACGGGGAGTACGGGGTGGACGTGCTCCCGGACACGGTGAGCCTGCCGCCGGAGGATGGGGAGACGTTCGCGGAGAACGCGCTGGGGAAGGCAAGGGCGGCGGCGCAAGCCACGGGCCGGGTGAGCATTGCTGATGATTCGGGGATCTCAGCGGCGGCCCTGGGCGGGGCTCCCGGAGTACGCTCGGCGCGTTATGCGGGTGAGCATGCGAGCGATGGGGAGAACCTGGCGAAGCTCCTGCGCGAGGCGCCTGCGGGGAGCGCCCTGGAGTACGTGTGCGCGATCGCGTATGTCGACCCGCGCGGCGACTTGGAGCGAGTGTTCGAAGGGCGCTGCGGCGGGCGGCTGGCGAGCGAGCCGAGAGGCGAGGGCGGGTTTGGCTACGACCCGGCGTTCCTGCCCGACGACGGCCCGGGCGGGGTGACGATGGCGGAGCTGTCAGACGATCAGAAGGATGCGATCAGCCATCGCGGCCGCGCGGCGCGGGCGATGCTCGCGTGGCTGGCCGCTTGATCGTCTAAAGAAGATTGATGGCGGCGGAGGCAGCGACGGCAACCCCGAGGCCGGCGTAGCCGGTGTAGCCGGAGATGAGCAGCAGCACGGCGGTTATGAGGGCGACGAAAACTGTGACGATCCATGCGATGCGGGAGACGGCCATGGCGGTATTGTGGCGGATGCGCCTGTCCGCTCGCGGTGTTAGCTTCGGCGGAACGGTTTTACGAACGAGGAGGGCGAAGTGACGAAGTCCGAGCTGGTTGACCAGGTTGCCGACCGCGCTGACCTGACCAAGCAGGATGCCGCGCGGGCGGTGGACGCGGTGCTCGCCACTGTGGAGGACGCGCTGCGTCGTGGCAGCGACGTGACGGTGTCCGGGTTTGGCAAGTTCCACGTGAGCGAGCGGGGAGCGCGGGCTGGAGTGAACCCGCGCACGGGCGAGCGGATTCAGATTGCGGCCTCACGCGTGCCCCGCTTCACGGCGGGAAGCGGCCTGAAGAGCGCGGTGAAGGGTCGCTGAAGCCGGGTCGCCCCTTCGGTGACACACTGGCCGCGCGGGTAGCGACGCGCGAGTCACAGCTGGTCCTTGGCCTCGACCCGGATCCGTCGGATCTGTGGCCGGGAAGCGGGGAAGACGAAGACGGGGAGCAGCAGTACGGCGCGGCGGCTGGCGCCGTACTGGCACATTGCCGCGCGCTGATAGACGCGACGGCCGGAGCGTGTGTGGCGGTGAAGCCCCAGTTGGCGCGCTTTGAGGTGCTGGGGGCGCCTGGGTGGGCGGTGCTGGGCGAGGTGGTGGCGCATGCGCATGCGGCGGGTCTGCTGGTGATCGCCGACGGCAAGCGCGGAGACATCGATGTGAGCGCGGGCGCGTATGCGAGCGCGCTGATGGGCGGGATGGAGACACCATTCGGACATGTGGATGGCTTGGGCGCGGACATGGTCACGGTCAATCCGCTGATGGGCGCCGATGCGGTGCAGCCGTTCGTGCGAGAGGCGCGTGAGCAGGGAGCGGGCGTGCTGGTGCTCGTGCGCACGTCCAATCCGGGGGCCGCCGACTTCGAGGATCTGGAGGTCGGGGGCTCTGAGGAGACGGTGTGGCAGCGGATGGCTGCGATGGTGCAGGAGATGGGCGTGGCCAACGTGGGAGAGAGCGGCCTGAGCGACGTGGGAGCGGTTGTGGGTGCCACGGCGCCTGGGCATCTGCGACGGGCGCGTGACCTGATGGGATCCGCGG
>JASLDD010000247.1 GCA_030151725.1 Solirubrobacteraceae bacterium | reverse complement strand
GGGGGCGGCGCGGCGGGCGGCATCGGCTCCACCGAGATCGGGGGATCGGCCGACACAGGCTGATCGACTACGGCGGAAGGAGCCGCAACGGTCTGCGGCGGCACAGGGAGATCCGGTTTGGGCGTTGGCGGTGGCTGTGGGCTCGTCGCGGCCGGGGCCGGGGTGGTCTCGGCCAGGGTGGTCGCGGCCGGGGCCCGGGTGGCCGCGAGCGGGGCCCGGGTGGCCGGTAGCGCGGCGGGCGGGACCGCTGCAGCCGGACCGCCGGCTTCAAGGCGCTCGATCCGTGCCAGCAGCGCGCGCATCGAGTTGTCGAGCTGCGGTCTGGCCGCCTTCACGAGCGCCAGCTCCAGGCGCGTGCGTGCGTCGGCTCCCGCCCTGATTCCCTCCATCGCCTCGCCCAGCAGTTCCAGGATGCGCACCACCGTGCCATGGCCCACGCGCTCGGCCTGAGCGCGCAGCGCCTCATCGGACTCAGGCGTGAGGGCGAGCTCTTCAGGCACCTCGCCGAGCGTCTGCACGACCAGCAGCTCCCGTGCCCGCATCTCGAGATCGGCAGCAAAGGAGGCCGCGTCGCGGCCCTGCTCCACGCACTCCTCAAGCGTGCTCAGCGCGCGCTTGGCATCGCCCACCTCGACCGCGTCGACCGCCTCTTCGAGCAGGCGTGCATCCGCCACTCCCAGCACCGCGAGCACGTCCTCGAGCGCGACCGCGCTGCCGCTGTAGGTGACCAGCTGCTCGAGCGTGCCCAGGGCATCGCGGAAGCTGCCGGTCGCCGAGCGCGCCAGCGCCGCAACCGCCGGAGGCGGGATCTCGATCGACTCTGCATCCGCCGCGCGCCGGACCACGCTCGCTATCTGCTCGACGGTGGGGCGATGGAAGTCAAAGCGATGGCAGCGGTCCACGACCGTCGCCGGCACCTTGCCCGCCTCGGTCGTCGCCAGCACGAACACCGTGTTGGGAGGCGGCTCCTCGAGCGTCTTCAGGAAAGCGTTCCATGCGGCCGTCGAGAGCATGTGGGCCTCGTCGAGGATGTAGACCTTGCGCCGCCCGCTCACCGGCGCATAGGCAACGCTCTCGCGCAGGTCGCGGATGTCATCAACGGAGTTGTTGGACGCAGCATCCATCTCGATCACGTCCAGCGAGGTTGCGCGCGCGATCGACACGCACGAATCGCACACCCCGCACGGCTCGATCGTGGGACCACGCTCGCAGTTCAGGCACGCCGCGAGGATCTTGGCCATCGAGGTCTTGCCGGTGCCGCGCGAGCCCACGAACAGATAGGCGTGGTGGACCTTGCCGCGCTGCACCGCGTTGCGCAGCGTCCTCACCACCGGCTCCTGGCCCACCACCTCGGCGAACGTGCGGGGACGGTGCCTGCGGTACAGCGACCGCTGCTGCTCCTGTGGCTGCTCCTCCATTGACACCGTTCGCTTGAGTCTACCCACGGTCGTGGGCGGGCCCGACACGGCGCGCAAGCGGGTAGCGTCCGCACCCGTGACCGCAACGATCAAGCGCTCCGCCGGGCCCCTCGGCGCGGTCTTTGGAGGAGCTGCTCTGCTGCGACTGATCTGCGGGGTGGGCTTCGTCAACTACGACACCCTCTATGCGCTCGCGTGGGGAGGGCAGCTCTCGCGCGGGCAGGCGCCCGCCTATGAAGTGCCGATCGCCCCCACCCCCCATCCGCTGCTGGAGATCCTCGGCGTCGTGCTCTCGCCGCTGAGCCCCCACGGCGTGACACAGGTGACAGTGGCGCTCGGCTTCCTCGCCCTGGCGGGCTGCGGCTGGGTGATCTACCGGCTCGGGGCCAACTGGTTCGGCGCCGCAGCAGGGGCGCTGGCGGCGCTCATCTTCCTGACGCGTGTGCCCGTCCTCTCATATGGAGTGCGCGCCTACGTCGACCTCCCCTACGTGCTGCTCGTGCTCAGCGCCCTGCTCGTCGAGTCTGTCCACCACCGGCGCGAGCAAGGGGCCGCCGGGTGGCCCGTGCTCGCGCTGCTCGCGCTCGCGGGGCTGCTGCGCCCGGAGGCGTGGGCCTTCTCGGGCCTCTACTGGCTGTATGCCGTCGGCTGGCGTCCAAGACTCCCGGGGCGCATGGGCAAGACATCGCGTGCGGGGGGCGCCCATCGCTACAAGCACCCGCCCACACGTCGCGAGATCGTCGTCCTGACGCTGCTGGTGGCGGCCGCGCCGCTGATGTGGGTGCTCAGCGACCTGGCCATCACCGGCCATCCGCTTTGGTCCCTGACCAACACCCGCCACACCGCCTCCACGCTCGATCGCGAGACAGGTATCGCCAAGGTGCCCGAGTACATCCCCCGCCGCATCGGTGAAATCCTGCGCCCTCCCGTGCTCGTGGGGGCGGCGCTCGGGGGCGTGCTGGCACTGCTGTGGCTGCGCCGTCGCGCGCTGCTCGGCGCCCTGGCCGGAGTGCTGGCCGTGATCGTGTTCGCGGCCTTTGCCTCGGTCGGCCTGCCCATCAACAGCCGCTACGCCTTCCTCGCGGCCGCCATCCTCTGCATCTTCTGCGGGGCCGGGGCCTTCGGATGGATGTGCCTGGCGCGAGGAGATCCCCGACGGCCGTGGTGGATGGCCGCCGGCGTGCTCGTGCTGCTCGCGCTGATCGCGTTCATCCCCTCCCAATACCACACCGCTCACCGTGAGATGAGGGAACTGGCAAGCCAGGCGCGGATCGAAGGCAAACTCCTGGCTCTCGTCAAGGACGGCGCCGTCAACCTGCGCTGCGGACCCGTGGGGGTTCCCAATCACGCACCCATACCGCTGCTCGCCCTGTACCTGCACACCAGCCCCCAGAACATCGTCAACGCGCAGTTCGGGCACATCGACCGTGGCGTCTACGTCGACCCCGCCACCAAGGCCGTCGAAACGGAATACGTGCTCGATCCTCACGACCCGGTGTCCGCTGTCGCTGTGCCGCCGGGCTTCAGCGAGGCGCGCTCCAACCAGGCATGGCTGATCTTCAAGCGTTGCGGCCCTTAAAATTATGGACCGTGCACCCCGCGTCGAGATTTCGAGCCTCCGGCGCCTACCGTTGCCCACGACTCCGGTCCGGGAGCTCCCGCTGCGCCTGCCGGTGATCGCTTAAGGCTGCTTCCTTCCGGACCTGACCTGGTTCGCAAGCCGACACCGCGCGGGACCCGAACCATCGACGCCCCGAGCAGCGGAGCGACCGGCGCCAAAACCCCTCGGAAGGGAGTTCAGCCCCGCTAGAGCGGATTGCGGATTCAGGGCACCGCTACCTCCCCGCCTAGCACGGTCCGTGGCCGATCCTAACGTACACCGGAGCAGCCGAGTTCCGATAGGCTGCGCGACCGTGACCAACTTCAACGTCTTTAACCCCACCTTTCGCACGCGCTACGGCGCGGCGCTCGCGACTCTGGGAGTCGCCTTTGTGATCGCCGGCTGCGGCTCAAGCAGCAACTCGAGCACCATCACAGTCGGAGCTGAGAACAAGTCCGACAACGCGCTGATCAAATCGACCGAAGCCTCGACGGCCAAAAAAACCGAAACGGCCACCGCCAAGACACCGACCAGCGGACCCCTCGCGACTGAACCAAAGGTCACGCCGCCATCGGGTCCAGCACCGAGCAAACTCGAGGTCAAAGACCTGATCAAGGGCACCGGCGCCGAAGCCAAAGCCGGTGAGACAGTCACCGTCAACTACGTGGGCGTTCTCTACAAAGGCGGCAAGGAGTTCGACGCGTCGTGGAAACGCAAAGAACCGTTCAGCTTCGCGCTCGGCAAGGGCGCTGTGATCGCCGGCTGGGACCAGGGCGTCGTCGGCATGAAGGTCGGTGGACGGCGTGAGCTCGTGATCCCCTCGGCGCTCGCCTACGGAGCCCAAGGTTCGGGAAGCACGATCCCGCCAAACGCCCCGCTCGTGTTCGTGATCGACCTACTCGGCACCTAGGTCACGCCGGCTTCAACTAAGCGCACATCGCGCGCCGCCGCCGCGCTTCTGGCCGGCGGCGCCGCGCTGAGCCTCGGCGCCTGCGGCGGCGGGACCCACACCACGCCGGCCGCCAGCCGGTTGCAGCGCGAAGACCTGGTGCTCGTAGCTCGCACGCTTGCCGGCTCCCAGCGGGAAGTCGCAGGCGAGGTCGCAGCCAGCAAGGCGGCATGGCCGCTCGTCGCGCACGGTCTGCCGGCTGACGTTAGCTCGATCTCGCGGCCGGTCCTCGCCACCGCCGCAGAGCGAGCCTCCCAGCTGAAGCTTCCGGCGCTCTTCCAAGAACGTCGTGCCAGAGCCATCACCGGTCCCGGTGCCGGCATGGCGGCTTTGTTCCGCAGCTACGCCGTGCTGTCCGGCCGCGGATGGGCACTGATCGGGAGCGCCATCGATCAAATCGAGCATGGCTCCTCGGTCGTAACGCGCTTCGCCCGCGCCAACGTCTCCCTGTATATAGAGAGCGTCTACGACAGCCACTTCGATCTCGCCCAGATCGGCAAGCAGCTGGGCGCCGGCTACAAGAAGCTCGGGGGAGCAGACGCCTTCGGCAGCTCGCTCACCGAAGCCGAAGTCGGTCAGCTGGCCGGAGCCTATTCAGAGGCCAACGATCGGCTGCACCCTCATACGGTGCTCAAAGCGGTCCCATGACCAGTCGCCACAGCAGCAGGGGCTATGTACGCGGGATCGACGTATAAATCGTCTCGATCTCACATGACCGAACTGTCCTTGCTTACACTTCGCACCGCCTCAGGGCGAAGATCGATCCCCCTACTTAGGAGACCCGCATGCGCACTCAGATGTCGTTTGCCAAGCGCCGCCCCAGTCGCCGTGCCGCACGCGGAGCCGCAGTGACCCTGATCGTGGTCCTCGCCATGGCCGCCACCGCGCTCGCCGCCCACCCCAAGGCGGGATCGCACTTCAGCGGGTTCACCGCCGCATCGCCCGTCAACGGCTTCAAAGCGCCCGTCACCTTCACAGTCTCAGGTCACGACAACACGCTCCTCAACTTCAAGTACTCGAGCTTTGGATGCTTCGGCGCGGGTGGCTTCCAGCCTGGGGTCGACTACTACACCAAGCCTGGCTCCATCATCAAGGTGGGCACCGTCAAGCTCTCCAAGTCAGGGCGCTTCTCCGTCACGGGCGCCGTATCCGACTACACCGCCTTCGGCACCAAGACCAAGACCACCTCCAAGGTCACCGGCACCTTCACCAGCGCAAAAGCCGCCTCCGGCACCGTGACCTTCAGCCAGAAGCTCAGCGGCAAATACACCAGCGCCTGCGGTCCGGCGTCGCTGCCTTTCAGTGTTACGTCGCACTGAGGGCTTCCTGCCATGAGCTCTGCACCGCACACGGCTGCGAGCTCCGGCTGATCCAAGGGCAACCGCAGATTCAGCGCATCTTCGAGATCAGCGGGCTCATCGACTCGCGGCGCGCTCGACCTCCTCGCCGCGTCGCGAGCCGGATTCAAGGCGAGGCCACCCGAGCACGGGACGAGCGTCCCATACGCAGGCATCCGGCGTCTGCGAGCTCGGTGGCTCCCATGCCCTGACGTTGCTCGTCATCGAGAGTGACGAACCCACGGACACGCCACACGAGTGCTGTGGCCCGATGGCCTACAGGCCAATATGTTTCAGTTCTTCTTCGGCTTTCCTTTTCGCTTCTTCGGCAGCTTTTTTCAGGGCGGCAGCTTCTTCTTCGGCCTTCTTCTTCAGGGCGGCAGCTTCTTCTTCAGCCTTCCGCGTCGCCGCTTCTTCCGCCGCCTTTTTCAAGGCGGCAGCTTCTTCTTCAGCCTTCTTCTTCAGGGCGGCAGCTTCTTCTTCAGCCTTCCGCGTCGCCGCTTCTTCCGCCGCCTTTTTCAAGGCGGCAGCTTCTTCTTCAGCCTTCTTCTTCAGAGCCGCAGCTTCTTCTTCAGCCTTCCGCGTCGCCGCTTCTTCCGCCGCCTTTTTCAGAGCCGCAGCTTCTTCTTCGGCCTTCTTCTTCAGAGCCGCAGCTTCTTCTTCAGCTTTGTGCTGCGCGGATTCTTCTTCTGCTTTCTTCTTGGCGACCGCTTCTTCTTCTCGCTTCTTTTCGGCGGCTTCCGCTTCGGCTTTGCTCAGTGCTTCGCAGCGTTTGCTGGGAGGATGTTTTCTTTCGGCCCGACGTTTGCATCGCAGTCGTTCGCGTTCGCGTCTCGCCTGTTCTTTTTCGGCGTGGGCGGCTTGGTGTTCTTTCTGTGCCTGTTCACGTTTGCGGAGCCTTTCGGCACGACGGACTGCTCTTTCCTGTTCGCGAGCTTCCCTTTCGGACGAGCTCGTCCTCGGCGCCGAGCTCTGCGATCGCGGCGTAGCCTGCGTGGTGCTCACGACACCCGCGGCAAGCAACGCGACACATGAGATCAACGCGGCGAGAAAAGGCCGAAGGCGACTCATAGCCGGCCTCCCGCGGGGACGCCGTAGGTCTCCGGCGACTGCGACGTCCCGTCGTAGGCACATAGCAAGGTAAGCCTCACACCACCACCGCCGATGTACGAGCCTTTTCGACCTCTCACGGACTCTCCCCTCAGGTCATCCCCCTCCAGCCTGCAGCGGAGGATCCTTCCAGAGCCCTCACGAACTGTCAACCCTGAGGGAACGCCCGGCCCTTTCCCTTGTCAGCGCGTCGCCCCCAGGGGCTGCTCTCGCATTGCAAGCGAGCGTTCGCCCGTTCGAAATCGCTCAAATCCAGGCATTTCCTGGTCCGAGCCCTCTTGGACCCCAGCGTTTCGGCCGGCGGCGACCTGTTGCGGGACCGCGTTTCGCCCACTGGGCAATCGGTCGCGGTGCCGAGATCCAGCCGAGCCGCTGATGCTTCTCGCTTCGCCAATGCAGACGCTAGGACATCACCCGATGCGCAAACTGCAGCACAGGCGCAGCTCTCGCTACGTGCGATCCGGCCCATCGTCAAAACCGCTGCAACCCCAGGGCTACACGGTCGAACTTTGAGCGTTGTCCCAAGCCGCGTCTAGCCTACTTCTCGATGAAAAAGCCACCGTCACCAAGGAATGCGCTCGAACGCGACTGATTGTCATCTAGGACTCCTAGATTTAGGCCCCCAATGGGCAAAATCCCGACACCCAATGATTCAAGCTAGACGCAGCGCCACAAAAAAACCGTAAGCGTTCAGTTGGTTGGGGGACATAACTGCGCTCCGTCGAATATCTGGGTGTGGAGCGCGCCGAGGCGGAGGCGATCTATGACCAGGGCCGTGAGGCCGTCGTTGAAGTTCTCTTGGCGATGGATCGCCGGATTGG
>JASLDD010000225.1 GCA_030151725.1 Solirubrobacteraceae bacterium | reverse complement strand
CCAGCGCGTCATGTCGGCGAGCTCAACCGCCGCTCGATCGCATCGACGAGCTCGGAGGCGCTCGTTTGGGGGCCGGTGCTCACCAGCTCCACGCGAAGCTTTGCCGCCAGCGCGCAGACCTCGAGCAGGCGCTGCAGGCGCTCGGGCGTTGCCAGCACGAAGTTGAACGTGGCCGCCAGCAGCAGCTGAGGGTCGGCGGTTGGCGCGAAGTGTGGGCTCGCAGGCCCGTCGGAGCGACGGTCGATGAAGAACAACGTGCTCAACCGTGCGGGCTCGGTGGCGCCCTGTGTGCGCACCATGCGCTCCCTGTCATTGACCGCAACCACGTCCTCTACCGGAGGGCTGTCCTGTTGCTCCTCTGAGCGAGCCACGCCCGCGATCGGGGAGCCGGGATTGGCGAGCAGCTCGCCGTCGCGGATCTCCAGTGCGAGCACGTCATCGGCGAGAAAGCCGGCGCCCCGGCTGCAGAGCGCTTGTGCCAGGGAGGTCTTGCCGGAGTGCGACGGCCCGAGGAAGGCGAGCGCTTCGCCGTCACGGACCACGCCGCTGGCGTGGAAGACCTCCAGGCCGTGCAGCAATGCAGCAAATGGCAGGACCTGGGCGACGAGCAGCCGCTGCCAGGCACCATCGGGTTGGCCTTCGGGAAAGCAGCTCAGGCGGCGCCCGTCGCTGGAGAGCAGGTGGGCGCCGTATTCGGGTCCGGCGATGAGGTAGCCGGCGTCGGGATGCGATTCGATCTGGAAGTTGACCTGCCCATCGGAGCGGACTTCATCGCAGATGAGCGTCGAAGAGGAAGGCCATTGCGCGCGCGCCGACTCCTCGGCATGGACTGACAGCGAGAGCGCGCGCCCGGAGGGTGCAGCGGATGCGCCGCTGAGAAATGAGATGGGCTCGCTCCCATCGATGTCGAGCCCAAACGCCGTCGCCCTCATGCCCGCCGCGTGATCCACTAAAGCTCGACGAGTCGCCCGAAGGAGTCGTCGCCGGGGTCGAGGACGGGATCGCCGGCGTGCTCGACCCAAGCGTGCGCAAGGAACTCCGGTTTGGCGCGGGCGCCGATCACGAGCTTGGCCTGGATACCGCGCCGGGCGAGCAGTCGCGTCAGCACGAGCGATCGAGCCAGGCAGCGGGTGTCGCCGGGAACGTGTGAGAGCAGGCGGGTGACCGCCCGGCCCAGACGCAAAGCCTCGTCGAGAGAGCCGGGGGTCGCCGGGGTCGCGGGCGGGGACTGCGCGCGCAGGCCGGCCACGACGGCGGCGATGGGCGCGCGGCGCAGAGCACGCCGAGCCTGCGCATATGCCGCAATGATCTCCACGGCGAGACGCACGCGGGCGGTGTGGCTCAGGGGCTGCGCACGGTGGGATCCGTGGGTGGCCACGATGGCGGGCGTTGCGACGGGGTGCGGCTCAGGGCTGGGGACTGCCATCGGTCTCTATTAGCCCTCGCTCGAGCAGCGACGCGCACAACGCACAGAGGTCGCCCTCGATGACATCCTGGGGCTGGCCGTAGCCTGCGGCGAGCTCGGCGGCGGCGTCGCGCAGGGAGTCGGCGCGCTCGAGTGCCTCCAGCATCTGTCCCGCGGTTGCGTTGAGCCCGTGGTACTTGCCGGTATTGAGATTCAGCACCACCGTCTCGGAGGGGAAGCTGCGATAGACGACGTGCTGGGGCACCTTGACGTTGGCTGTCAAGAGCGAGGGGACGTCGGGCACGGTTCGAGGGATCATAAGTCAATCTTCCCTGCTGTCAGTACTCGATGATGGTTCCGCGGCGTTGACCGAAGCGGATGGAGAGGCCGAGTACGTAGATGGACAAGGGCAGGAGCACGGCGGCGAAACCGATGAGCTTCAGCAGCGCCGACCCGGGAGCCTCGCCGAGCGAACTGTTGACGAGCAGGTGGCGCAGCAGATCGGTTGCGGCTGTGAAGGGCTGAAGCTTTGCGACCGTCTGCAGCCAGCCCGGGAGTAGCGAGACCGGGAAGTAGAGCCCGCCGACGATCGACAGCAGCGCGACGACCCAGCTCACCCCCACGTTGCCCTGCTTGACCACCACGGTGAGCGATGCGAAGAGCACGCCAAAGGGTAGAAAAGCCAGCAGCACGAGCAGCATCACGGGAATTGCGACAGGCACAGTCGACCAGTGCAGGTGCAGGCCGAACACCACGCAGCCGAGCCCAAGGGTGATGGCGGCGAGCACGAACGAGTAGACCATCGGGAACAGCGTCATCGCAAGCACGCTACGGATGGCGCCGAAGGGTGAGAGCAGCAGGCGATCGAAGGTGCCCGCGATCAACTCCTGGCGCACCAGTTCGGGAATTGAGAAGCACGAGTAGAGGACGCTGATGAGCGAGATGCCCACGACCACGAAGCCGAAGTAGGCCTTGGGGGCCAGGCCGTTGACGTGGACGAGTCGAGAGACGTAGTAGAAGAGGGTGAGGCTGAAGAGCGCGGTCAGCACCTGGCTCACCATGCGCGTGCGATAGGACATGTAGACGTGCAGGTCGCGCCGCATTACGGCCAAAAAGGCACGACCGCTGGCGATGGGATCGCTCATGCGGCGACCAGGCGTCCGCGTTCGAGCATCCAGTGTGCGTCGAAGGTCAGGTCGAGGTGTTCTCCGCTGGGAGAGCACCACAGCACCGCTCCGTCGCGCCGCAGCAGCTCGGCGATGGCCTTCTGCAAGAGCTCCCCTGCCTCGGCATCGAGGCTCGTCAGCGGCTCGTCCAGGAGCACGACTTCGGGTTGCGGTAGGAAGGTCATGGCGATGCGCAGTCGCTGGCGCTGGCCCATCGACATGCGGTCGACGCGGCGGTCGGCGAGCTCGGCGAGCTCGAACGTCTCGATCGCCCCCTCCACGGCATCGCGGAAGCGCTCGCGAGGAACCATTGCGATGCGAGCCCAGAACTCGAGCTGGCGGCGCACGGTGAGGCGTGCATAGAGGCCGCGATCGCCGGCCGGGAGAAACGAGACGAGCTGCTGGTAGCGAGCCCGATTCTCCTTGGGCGAGACACCCCAGACCTCCGCGCGACCGCTGTCGGGCTCAATCAAGCCGGCGGCTATGCGCAGCATGGTGGTCTTGCCGATGCCGTTGCGCCCGCCGACCCATGTGGTGGTTCCCGACTCGAGCGCGAGGTCCAGCCCATCGAGCACCAGTGGCAGGTCCTTGCGCCAGCGCTTGCTGACTGCGCTCAGCCTCAGCGCCGTCGCCTCGTCGGTGCCAAGCAGCTCGAGCCCATCTGCTCGAGGGGTTGCAGTATTGGTGGCCTGCAGCGAGCGTGCCATCAGCCGGCCACGCTTGCGGTCGGCTGCGGGTGCGAGGCGAGCGCGTCTTCGAGCAGGTCGGCCAGCTGCTGTGGCGCCTGGCGCAGATCGGCGGTCATGCGCACGAGGGGCGTCGACTCGATCATGTCGGCGTAGAGGGTGAAGCGGTCCCGCTGGCGCTGGGCGTTGCTTTGCAGGCCCAGCATGTAGGGCGCGAGCGGCAGCGGGTTCAAGCCGAGCGAGCGCGTCTCGCTTGCCAGGCCGTCTGCGCGCTCGAGCAGGCACAGCATGCGTACGGGTCGCGTGCAGGTGCTGGTATTGGCGGCCGCCAGCCAGCGCTCGCCGGCGAGCATCCCCAGGGTGTCACCCAGGGACTTCGGATCGGTCGTCGTGCTCGGAGAGTGCTCAGCCAGGTTCATGTGTGGTGTGCCGGGGTGGGCGCGAATGGTGCCTGCGTCGTCCTCCAGGACCAGCACGTCGTCGGCGAACAGCGGCCAACCGCGTCCCAGCAGCTCGATGGCGAGCGTCGACTTGCCGGATCCGCTGGGCGCCATGATCGCCACGACGCCCTCGGGTGAGGCGACGGCGGCGGCGTGCAGGGCCTCATATCCACGCATGACGCTGATCGCGGGAAGCACCTTGCTGATGAGCGCCCGCTGCCAGTCCAGTCCGGGTTGCTCGGGGGCACAGTCGAGGCGTCTCATGTCGTCGGACAGACGAAACCGGGCACGCTCGCCGTAGGCGAACAGCAGATCGCCGGCTGAGCCGTGCTCGATGGTCAGGTCGAGGCCATCGCCGAGGCGTCCGCGCCACTGGGGTGGACCGTCGGCGCCGCTCCAGTCGCGGTCGAGCTCGGCGGGGTTCTGCAAGTCGAGGGTCAGCGTTGGAAGCTCACCGTCCGGCGACCCGGTGGCCTGCATCCCTGGAAGCGGGAACGAGCAGGCCAAGTTCAGGCCGTAGGCGGCGTAGTGCGTTGCCATTGCTGAAGGTTAACCCGATGGGAGCACAGGCCCTTGATCTTGCAGGCCCGGAGCTCAGCGACCGAGCCGCCTGACGGTGTCAGTGCTTTTTGGACTTTGTCTTCTTGGGCGCTTTTTTCTTAGCGCACGTGTGATACCTGCGGCTGCCCGAGACGACGTTGCCGCGCACGGTCGTGCCCTTGATCTTGACCGTGAAGGCGCCGCGTGGCAGACCCCGGAGGTTGACCGTCGCGATGTAGGTGCTGCCACGGTGGACAACCGCCAGTTTGTGTCCTCTGAGCGTTACGACGACGCTCTTGAAGGGGTCGTACTTGGCGTCACGGATGTGGATCAGGAACTTCCGCGCGCTCAGGCACTTCCTGCTGTTGGGCAGCGAGACGACCTGTTTGAAAGTGCCGACTCCCGAGCCTGCCAAGGGCGCGGTCAGCGCGGAGGCGACACAGCCGTAGGTGGCGCCGACACCGGGGCTGCCGGGCGGAATGGTGGGTTGCGGCTTGCCCGGTTCGCTGAGGCAGACCTGCAGGTAGCGCGAGCCGTTGGCTTCTTCGACGACGCGCCAGGCGGTGGCGCCGAGGGTCGGGTTCTTCGTGCAGGGAATGCTTTCGAAATACCACTGGTGAAAGCCCCAGTAGGAACCGTCCGACTGCGCCGTCATCCCCGTCCAGATCTTCTCTTCGACGGGGTGCGTGCAGGTGGCGAACTTGGTCGGGGCGACGACGATGCCCTCGAACTTCCCATTGCCTTCAGGCTGGACGGCGATCTCGCCGCCGTTGAAGGACCAGACGCCTTCGATGTTGGTAGCCGCGGCGGCCGTGGCGGCGCTGACGGCAAGCAGAAGGATGGTCGCGGCGATCGCTAGTGGCAGCGATAGGCGGCGCCTTGGGCTGGTGGGAGTGTGCGTCTCAGTTCTTGGCATTGCCCTATCAACGGCGGATCGTGTGGTTTCTTTCACAGCAGCCGGGGAATCTCGGGGGACGGGTCGCTCAGCGGTCGAGGGTCTGCTGAAGCTGCTCCAGCACGCGCACCACCCTCAGCCCGCTGTTGCCATCGGAGCGCGGGGTCTCGCCGGTGCGGATGCAGTGCACGAAATGCTCGCACTCGATGCGCAGAGGCTCGAGGTTGGGGATGCGCGGGGAGAAGGTGTCGCCGGAGCGGGCGATGTACTCGCCCCACGAGCGAGTGTCCTCGTCGAAGCCCTTGTCGTAGATGGTGAGCTTGCCCTCGATCAGCATGTCGTCGAAGGTGGCCATGCGCCGCGCGCCGACGACGGTGATGCGGCGCTCCTTGTGTGGGTCGAGCCACGAGAGGTGCAGATGGGCCACGATCCCCGAGGGGAAGCGCAGGTAGCAGAAGACCACGTCCTGGACGCCCTCGCGCACATAGGAAGCGCCGTGGGCGAGGCACTCGACGGGCTCTTCTCCGATCAGGTGCAGCGCCACCGAGACGTCGTGCGCGCCGAGGCTCCACAGCGCGTTCTCATCGGCGCGCAGCTTGCCCAGGTTCAGGCGGTTGCCGTATATGTAGAAGAGGTTGCCGAGCTCCTCGCCGTCGATCAGCTCCTTCAACTTCCTCACAGCCGGGTGGTACTCCAGCAGGTGGCCCACCATCAGCACCTTGCCCGCCTGGGCGGCAGCATCCACGGCGCGCTGCGCGTCGGCGGCGTTCGTGGCCAGCGGCTTCTCGACGAAGCAGTGCTTGCCGGCTTGGGCGACGGCGATTGCGAGCTCGGCGTGGGTGGGCACGGGCGTGGCCAGGACGACAGCGTCGAGCGTGTCGTCAGCGAGCAGATCGTCGAGGGAGTCGGTGGAGCGGGCGGCGGGGAAGGAGGGCTCGAGCTTGGCGCGTGCGTCAGGCGATGCATCGCACAGCCAAGCCAGCTCGCAGCCGGGTATGGCGGCCAGGTTGCGAGCCAGGTTGGGCCCCCAGTAGCCCAGGCCAACCACGCCCACGCGGACGTTCTCAACGCTGTCCTCGCTCACAGCGCGCCGATCGCCTGCACGCAGCGCTCGGCTGCGTGACCGTCGCCGTAGAGCTCCGGTCGATCGCTGGGCGGCTCTCTTCTCAGGGCCTCCAGGGCGGTGTTGGAGTCGAGGTCCACGAGCGTGTTCCAGCCGGCTTGGACCGTCTCCACCCACTCGGTGTTGGCGCGCAGCGTGATGCAGGGCACCCCCGCAAGGTACGCCTCCTTCTGGACGCCGCCAGAGTCGGTGAGCACGGCTCGGGCCTGGCAAACGAGCGCGCTGAACTCCACGTAGCCCAGGGGCTCGGTCAGGGTGACGCTCGGCATTGCCTCCAGCTCGGCGAGCAGGCCGGCTTCCTGTAGCCGCGCGCGGGTACGGGGGTGTACGGGAAACAGCACAGGGTCGGGCAGCGCACGGATCAGCTCGACCAGCGCTCGCAGTCGTGCCTGATCGTCGACGTTGCCGGCTCGGTGGGCGGTCAGCAACAGATAGGCGCCGGGCGTCAGGCCGTAGGCGCTCGGCGCCTGGGCGTTGGCGCGCGCGGCGGGCTGCCAGCGCAGGGCCACATCGACCATGACGTCGCCAACCACCTCCACGTGTCCGGCCACGGACTCGCCGCGCAGCTGCTCGGCGGCGCCCTGAGAGGAGCAAAGCAGCAGGGCGGCGATGTGATCGCAGAGCACGCGGTTGAGCTCCTCGGGCATGCGCCTGTCGAACGAGCGCATGCCTGCCTCCACGTGGATCACGGGCACGGCCGCCTGCGCGGCGGCCAGAGCGCCGGCGAGCGTTGAGTTGGTGTCGCCGTATACGAGCGTTGCGTCGGGATTGACGTCCTCCAGCACGGGCTCGAGCGCGGCGAGCATACGAGAGGTCTGCGATGTGGGGCTCCCGCCGCCGATCCCAAGCTCGCGCTCGGGGCGGGCGAGGCCAAGCTCGGCGAAGAACACGCTTGAGAGCGAGTCGTCGTAGTGCTGGCCGGTGTGCACCAGGATCTCCTGGTGGCGCTCGCGCAGGGGCGCCGACACGGCGGCCGCCTTGATGAACTGCGGGCGGTTGCCGACAACGGTGAGGATCCTCACGCGCGAGCCCCCGCCGCGGCCGAAGGAAGGATCGGTTGGCGCGCGATTTGCGTGTGCAGGTCCAGGGCCAGCGCCACGCCCAGTGCCGGCCGGCGAGTTACCTTCTTCTTCCCTGCCGCAGCTGTGACACCATCGTTATACAGATCCCGCTGAGAGACATAACGGGACCCGCCGCCGCCGCCGGCAATAGCGGCAGGGCTAGGCAACCGCCGCGGCGCCCACGACGGAGGTCGACCAGTCGATGACCGATGTGGGTTTGACGACGTGACGGTTCATGCCGAGCTCCTTGGGGTCGAGCCCCAGCGCGAGGCCCACGAGCTGCGGAAGGTGCAGCACGGGCATGTCGAGCTCGCGCCCGACGACTTTCTCGGCGAGCGGCTGCTGGAGGTCGAGGTTGAGGTGGCAGAGAGGGCAGGGCGTGACGACGCAGTCGGCCTGCGCGTCGACGGCGTCGCCGAGGTGGCGGCCGGCCTGCTTGAGAGAGGCTTCCTTGTTCATGGTGATGATGGGGAAGCCGCAGCACTTGCGCATGCCGGCGTACTCGATGACGGTGCCCCCGAGGGCCTCGATGACCTGGTCGAGGTATTGGTCGCGGGGGTGCTCCTCGTCGATGCCGAGGCGGTTGCGAGGACGCACGATGTAGCAGCCGTAGAAGGGGCCGACGCGGAGGTTCGTCAACGGCCGCTTGACACGGGCGGCGAGGTTCTCCAGACCGATCTCCTCGACGAGCAGCCACAGGAAGTTCTTGTTGGTGAGCCCCTTCTCGTAGCTGAGACCCTCGCTTGCGAGCGTGGTGTTGACGTGCTCGCGGTACTCGGCGTTGGCGTCGAGTCGCTCCTGGCACTCGCTCTGGGCGCCCTGGCAGGTGGAGCAGATGTTCATCATCATGGCCGCCCCGTCGACCTGCTGGGCGAGGGCGAAGGTGCGCGCGTTGAGGGTGTCGGCGAGCTCCTGGTTGTGCTCGGCGATGACGCCCGCGCCACTGCAGCAGGCGCGGTCGAGTTCAACGAGCTCGATGTCGAGCAGAGGGGCCACCTTGGCCATGGAGCCGTGCAGCTCTGGGGTAAAGCCACGGCTCACACAGCCGGGCCAGTATGCAACCTTCATCAGCTCATCCCTCCTTGGGCTCGCGCATCTCGGTCGGCGTGTCCTGTGGCTCGGATCCGGAGGGGGCCGGCTCGGAGCCGCCCGCCTCGTGGGTGACGCCGACGGCGACAGGGTCGCTCGGCGACGCCGGTGCCTCGTCCTCGCCGGCGATGTAAAGGTTCAGCTCGTAGCGCTCGGGGCGGCTCTCGATTTTCTCGTAGATGGCCTTCACCGCTTTGAGGTCTTTACTGGGGATCTTGTGCGGCTTGATGATCTTCGGGATTGTCATCTTGCCTCGCAGCAGGCCCCTGATGGCGGTCGGGATCGAGCTCACGAGCTCCTTGCCGGCGGCCGGGGCGAATTTCCCGAACCACGAGTTGCCGCCGTAGGAACGGGGGATCAGCTCGGCCTCCCACAGGATGCCGTTGTTCTCGATCAGGGAGGCGAACGCCGCCTCGTGGCGCTGGCCGTTGTTCTGGTCGACGATGTGGTGGTCGCCGGTGGCGATGCGGCGCAGGCGCATGATCTGGCCCATTGGGTTGACGTCCTTGGGGCACGCCTCGACGCACTTGAAGCAGTGGGTGCAGTCGAAGATGCCCTGGGGGTCCTGGGCGAGGTCGTTGAGGCGCTCGAACTGCTGATCGTCGCGGGGGTCGCCGACGAAGCGGTAGGACTTGGCGAGGGCGGCTGGGCCGATGAAGCCGGGATCGACCTCCATGGCCAGGCAGTCGGATACGCAGGCGCCGCACTGGATGCAGGCCATCGACTGGGTGACGTCGACCATGGAGTCTTTGGAGACGAGGTACTCGCGCTCGGGCACTGGCTCCTTGGCGAGCAGCCAGGGGGTGACGCGACGGATCTTCTTCCAGTGCACGGCGTCCATGTCGACGATGAGGTCCTTGAGGACGGGCATGTTGCCCATGGGCTCGATCTCGATGACGCCGTCCTTGGCGCCGCGCTTGGCCGCGTCGAGGTGGGTGTGGCAGGCAAGCGCAGGTTCGCCGTTGACGCGGATGCCGCAGGAGCCGCAGATGGCCTGGCGGCAGGAGCAGCGGATGCCGATGGAGCCGTCGAAGCGGTCTTTGGCCTGCAGGACGGCCTCGAGCACAGAGCGGTGGGGCTCGAGCTCGATGGTGTGCTCATCCCAGTAGGGGGCCTCGCCGGACTCGGGGTCATAGCGGCGCATGCGCAGGGTGAACTGCTCGGGTGGGCGGTCGTGCGTTTCGGCCATCAGCTGCGCTCCTGCTCGATCGGGTGGGGATGGGGGCTTGGGGGCACGGTGGGGGCGGCCATCGGTGTTGCCATCAGTATTTTCTCTCCTCGGGCTGCCACTGGGTGATGGTGACGGGCGAGTAGCTGACCTGGGGGCTTCCGTCCTTGAGCGTGATGTCGATGTGCTTGAGCCACTGCTCGTCGTTGCGCTCGGGGTAGTCGGTGCGGAACTGCGCGCCGCGGGACTCCTTGCGCTCGAGGGCGGCCACGACGGTGGCCTCGGCGCAGTCGACCATGTAGCCGAGCTCGATGGCGCCGAGCACGTCCTGGTTGAAGACGGTTCCGCGGTCGTCGATCCAGGCCTTTGACGCCTCCTCTTTGAGCCGCCCGATCTGCTCGAGGGCGCCCTGCAGGCCCTGCTCGTCGCGGAAGACGGCGGCGTGTTTGTTCATGAGCTCGCCGAGCTCGTTCTTGATCTCGGAGACTCGACGGCCGTCGTGGGGGCGGGCGATGATGGAGTCGATCCGCTCGGCGTCCTCGCGCAGCTGGCCCTTGGTGTCGACGGTGGGCATGCCCATGGAGGCTGCACGCTCGGCGGCATGTTCGCCGGAGCGCCGCCCGAAGATCAGCGTGTCGAGCAGCGAGTTGGCGCCGAGGCGGTTGCCGCCGTGGACCGAGACGCAGGCGACCTCGCCGGCTGCATATAGGCCCTCGATGGGTGTGCGGCCGTCGATGTCGGTCTTGACGCCGCCCATGATGTAATGCTGGCCGGGGCGGATCATGATTGGTTCTTTGGTGATGTCCACGCCGGCGAAGTCGCGACCGAGGTTGACGATCTCGCGCAGCGCCTCGAGGGTGCGCTTGCGGGGCACGACTGTCACGTCGAGGTAGATGCCCGAGCCGCCCGGGCCGACGCCGCGACCCTCGTTGATCTCGATCTGCTCGGCGCGCGAGACGACGTCGCGCGAGGCGAGCTCCATCTTGTTGGGCGCCGATTTCTCCATGAAGCGTTCGCCGTTTGAGTTGAGCAGGTGGGCGCCCTCGCCGCGGGCGCCCTCGGTGATGAGGATGCCGGTCTCGACGAGGCAGGTTGGGTGGTACTGGACCATCTCCATGTCCATCAGGGGGGCGCCTGCGCGGTAGGCCATGGCGATGCCGTCGCCGGTGACGATCAGTCCGTTGGTGGTGGGCTTGTAGGCCTGTCCGGCTCCACCGCAGGCGAGGATCACGTTCTTGGCGGTGAAGGCCTCCATTTTGCCGGTGCGCACGTCGCGTGCGAGCACGCCGCAGCAGCGGCCTGCGTCGTCCTTGAGCAGGGAGGTGGTGAACCACTCCTCGAAGCGCTCGACGGTTTCGTGGTGCTTCATGAGCTGCTCGTAGAGCACGTGCAGGAGCGCCTGGCCGGTGATGTCGGCGACGTAGGCGGTGCGCTTCATGGAGGCGCCGCCGAAGGCCCGCAGGTCCATTTCGCCTTTGTCGTTGCGGTGGAATGTGACGCCCATGTGCTCCAGATGCATGACCTCGCCGGGAGCCTCCGAGCACATGATCTCGATGGCGTCCTGGTCGCCGAGGAAGTCGGAGCCCTTGACGGTGTCGTAGGCGTGCGAGCGCCAGTCGTCGTCCACGCTGATCGCCGCGTTGATGCCGCCGGCGGCAGCCACGGAGTGCGAGCGGACGGGGTGGACCTTGCTCATGATGGCCACGCTGGCGCCCTTCTGGGCGGCGGCCAGCGCAGCACGCTGGCCGGCGAGACCGGCGCCGATGATCAATACGTCGTGTGCTGGCATGGCTCCCTGAGGTCGATTGGGGGAAAGAGCTTGGGGGGAAGGGCGCTAGCGCCGCCGTGGACTCTATAACGCGGGCGCTCGCCGTCCCCGGCTGCCCTGTCTGGATCCACTCTGAGCTCAGCCGGCGGTGCGTGCCGCGGGGCGTAGCGCCTGGCGTACCTGGGCGAGCGTTACGACGCCCTGCAGCACGCCTTCGTTGTCGACGGCGACCATGGCACCAAGCCGGCCAAGGCCTTCGGAGCCGAGCAGGGTCTCCAGCGGCGCCTCCTGGCCGATGCGCACTGGCATGTCGGCCTCGAGCACGTCGACGACGCTGAGAGCGGGCCGGCCGGCGGCGATCTCGTCGTCGACGCGTTGCTGGCGCACCACGCCGAGGAAGTGGCGGGCGGGGTCCACGACGGCAAACCACGGCCAGCGATAGCGCAGGAAGAACTGCTCGTGGACATCGAGGACGGTTGCCTCGGCGGGGATGGTGACGGGCTCGCGATCCATGATGTCGCCGACGGTGACGTGTTGGATGCGCCTGCCGAGGGCCCCCTGCACGACGGCGGCGCCTGCTGCCTGGTAGAGGAAGAAGGCGAGCAGGATGGTGAGGGTGCCAAAGAGGGAGCCGGTGGAGAGGATGTCCCAGATGCCGAGCGCGCCGATGGCGAGCGCAAACGCCTGCCCGGTGCGCCCGGTGGCGACGGTGGCGCGATTGCGATCGCCGCTGCGCCACCAGATGGCTGCACGGGCGATGCGTCCGCCGTCGAGGGGGAAGGCGGGGACGATGTTGAAGAGGAAGAGCAGCGCGTTGATGAAGCCCAGCCAGCCGATCAGGGCAAGGGCGGGCGTGGTGGTGAAGCCCTCCTTGGTGAGCGCCACGTCTGTGAACTGCCCGCTTGACGCGATGAGGGTGCCCGCGAGCAGGCAGATCGCAAACAGGGCGAGCGTGACAGCGGGGCCGGCGGCGGCGATCTTGAACTCCTCGCCGGCACTCTGCGGCTCGCGGCGCATCTGGGAGAGGCCGCCGAGGAACCACAGGTTGATGCCGGCGATGGGGATGCCGAGGCGTCGGGCGGCGAGGGCGTGGCCGAGCTCGTGCAGGACGAGCGAGGCAAAGTAACCGAGGGCTCCGGCGACCGCTACGACATAGGCAGTGCTTTGCGATCCGCCGAGCACTTCATGGAAGTACTGGGAGAGGTAGTAGATGAGGAAGAAGAGAACGAAGAACCAGCTGTAGCTGACACCGATGCGGATGCCGAAGATGCGTGCCAGCTGGAGGTTCGAGCGGGTGGGCATGAGATCAATGGTAGGCCCACGAAGGTGCTGTCAGGAGGGCAGCCGTTGGGTGTGCGCGGAGCGGCTGGGCTGGAGCGCGCCTCGGGCTGCTCGCGGCCGAGCGTCAGAGCTGTGGTTGCGAGCGCGCGATGATCGTGTCGAAGTCAACGCCGTCGGGCAGCGTGCCGTACTCGAGGCCGCCGTCGCCGTCTAGGCGCGAGGCGCAGAAGGCATCGGCGACGGCCGCTGGGGCGTGGCGCACGAGCAGCGAGCCTTGCAGGCAGAGGGCCATCGATTCGACCACCCGCCGGGCACGGCTCTCGAGGGTGGCTGGATCGGTGAACTGCTGCTTGAGCTTGCCGACTGCGCTGTCGAGGCGAGCGTCGGCGCCGTGGGCCTCGTCGACCTCGGCGAGGAACACCTCGAGGGCGCGCGGCGCGCGGGTTAGCGCGCGCAAAACGTCGAGGCTCATGACGTTGCCGGAGCCCTCCCAGATGGAGGCCAGGGGAGCCTCGCGGTAGAGGCGCGGCATGCCCGACTCCTCCACATAGCCGGCCCCGCCGAGGCACTCCAGCGACTCGAAGGCATGGTTGGGGGCGCGCTTGCAGCTCCAGTACTTGCCAACGGCTGTGGCCAGGCGCTTGAACAGCTGCGCATCGCTTGAGTCCTCACCGGCTTGCGCATCGGCATGCGCTTCGTCGTAGGCGCGGGCGAGGCGCATGGCCAGCGCTGTGGTGGCCTCTGACTCGAGACATAGATCGGCGAGCACATTGCGCATCAGCGGTTGGTCGATCAGCGTCTTGCCGAAGGCGCTCCTGTGGGCGGCGTGGTGGGTGGCGTTGACCACGCCCACGCGCATCCCGGCGGCGCTGCCGATCACGCAGTCGAGGCGTGTGTGGCCGACCATCTCGATGATCGTGGGCACGCCGCGTCCGGGGTCGCCGACCATCTGCGCCCAGGCACCGTGGAGCTCGATCTCAGAGGATGCGTTGGAGTGGTTGCCGAGCTTGTCCTTCAGGCGCTGGATGTGAAAGGCGTTGCGGGAGCCGTCGGGGAGGATGCGGGGCAGCAGGAAGCAGGAGAGACCGTCGTCGGTCTGGGCGAGCACGAGGAAGATGTCGCACATGGGCGCCGAGCAGAACCACTTGTGCCCCACGATCTCGTACTCGCCACCGGCGCCGCCGCCGTGCAGCGGCGTTGCCACGGTGGTGTTGGCGCGCACGTCCGATCCACCCTGCTTCTCGGTCATGGCCATGCCCGACAGCGCAGAGCCCTTCTCGGCGGCGGGTATGGAGCGCGGGTCATAGGTGGTGGCGGTGATCAGCGGCTCCCACTCAGCGGCCAGCTCAGGCTGTGCGCGTAGGGCGGGCACGACGGCGAAGGTCATGGTGATCGGACAGGCAAAGCCCGCCTCGGCTTGCATGGCCGTCATGTACATGGCCGCGCGGGCTGCGTGGGCGGAGGGCTCGTCGCTTGTCCATGGCAGCGAGTGCAACTCGTGCTCGACGCCCATCTGCATCAGTTTGTGCCACGCGGGGTGGAACTCGACCTCGTCGATGCGGTGGCCGTAGCGGTCGTGCGTGTGCAGCACGGGCTTGTTCTCGTTGGCCAGTCGTCCCCACGACTGCTGTGGCTCGCCACCCACGACGCGCCCGAGCACTGAGGCGCGCTCGGAGATCCAGCCCGCGCCCTCTCGCTGCACGGCCTCCACGAGCGGCAGGTTGCTCGAGAAGACATCCAGTCCCTCGAGCGGTGGCGCTTGGTTGAAGACCGTGTGCGTTTGCCACGGCACGTCCCCACGCGTTGCTGCTGACACCGTGCTGGCCATCGTTTGACAGTGAAGCAGAGTTTGCGCGCGGGCGAGCGACGCCGTCGATAGCCTCTATGCGTGATGCCGTTCACCACGCGACTCCGGGGTAGGGCGCTGACGGCCCTCGCCGGCCTGCTCGCATCGCTGTCTCTGCCGGCCTCATTGCAGGCGGCCCTGCCGACGCCCTCCGCTGAACGACTGGCGTATGTCACGGGAACCATCCACTCGCCGTCAGCTGTATGGGTC
>JASLDD010000187.1 GCA_030151725.1 Solirubrobacteraceae bacterium | reverse complement strand
ATCAGGCCGCAGAGAGGCCGCTCGCGACAGCGCCGGACGAGTCAATCCGGGTGGTGCTCGCTGACGACCACGTGCCGATGCGCCGCAGCCTGCGACTGCTGCTCGACGGCGAGGAGGATCTGGAGGTGGTGGCTGAGGCGAGCGACAATGCCGCCGCGACGCGCCACGTCCACGGCCATCAGCCAAAGGTGCTGGTGCTCGACTTGGGACTGCGCGACGGCTCGAGCGTCGAAACGATCCGCTCGCTGAGCGAACGGGCGCCACGCACCAAGATCGTGATTCTCACGATGGAGGACAACCCGGTGTTCGCCCAGCGCACTCTCACAGCCGGTGCGCTCGCTTACGTGGCAAAGGATCTCGCCGACGTGGAGCTGCCGGATGCGATCCGCGCGGCCGCACGGGGCGAGGAATACATCAGCCCCCGCGTCGCGGCGCGACTGGACAGCCTGCACAGGGCGCTGACCGACAATAAGCTCACCCAGCGCGAGGTCGAGGTCCTGCGCCTGATCGCCTTCGGCCATACGAGCGTCGAGATCGCCCGCATGCTGCACCTCTCTCCGCGCACGATCGAGACCCACCGCGCCCACATCCACAAGAAGCTCGGGCTGGGCACCCGCGCGGAGCTGGTTCGCTATGCGCTGCGACGCGGCCTGATCGGCGCCTGAGCGCTCGCCGGGTCTTGCGAGCGCGTGCTGCGTCGCGCTGCCAGCCGCGCCGTGAGCAGCGTGCCCTCCCCGCTGGAGTCGATGTTCAGCGTGCCCCCGGCCAGTCCCACCCGCTCGCGCATGCCGGCGAGGCCAAAGCCGTGGTCGACGTTCGCGGTGTCGAAGCCGGCGCCATCGTCCTGGACCTCGACGAGCATCTCGCCCTCGGATTCCCTCACGGAGACGTGCACGCGGGTGGCGCTCGCATGCTTGATCACGTTCGTCAGAGCCTCCTGCACGAGCCTGTAGACCGCCATCTCGAGGTCCTCGTCGAGGCGCTCGTCTCCCGGGCGCGCGAGCGTCAGTTCGTGCTCGATCTGAAGCCCGCTCTGGTCGTGGTGGCGCTCGAGCAGCGACTCGATTGCCGCGCGTAGGCCCAGCTCGTCGAGGGCGGGCGGGCGCAGATCGGTGATGATCGAGCGCAGGTTGGCGATCTCGTGCTCGATTCGCTCGACGGCATCGCGCATCGCATCTGTGGCGGCCTGCGGGTCATCGCGTCGCAGGGCCGCCGACAGCAGCACCCGCAGCCCGCCGAGTCCCTGCAGCGTCTCGTCGTGGAGCTCGCGCGCCCACCGCCTGCGCTCCTCATCGGCGGCCGCGAGCGAGCTGCGCAGGCGGTCGGCCATCACGCTCTGTGCCAGGGCCACCGCCGTGGCGGCGCTGGAGGCAAACGTGCGCAGCGTCTGCTCGTCGTCCTCGCTGAAGACGCCCGCATCCTCACCGCGATCGAACGCCGCCAGCACACCGACGGCGTCCCCGCGATAGAGCATCGGCACCAGCAGCGCTGTCTGCGCGTCCTGGACACCGAACTCTCGCGGCGCTATTCCCAGACGGGCAGCGACGTCGACAACGCGCTCGGGGCGACGGCGCTCGAGGACCTGACCGGAGGTGGACTCCGAGATCGGCAGGCGAGCGCCACGGCTGTCCTGCGCATGGCCGGCGCTCGCGTGCACAACCAGCTCATCGCCCTCGCGCAGCATGATCACGAGGCTGCGCGCGCCCACGAGCGCGCGCCCACGCTTGGCGATCAGCTCGAGGACGTGCTCCAGGGCGACGTCGCCCCCGATCGCCACCGCCACATCGCGTGTCGCCTCAAGGCCCCGCACCGCTTTCTCGAGCTCGTGACGACGCCGCTCGCTGGTCTCGAACAGGCGGGCGTTGTTGATCGCGACCGCCGCCCAGTCGGCGAGGATCACCGCCGCCTGCTCGTCGCGCTCGCTGAACTCGCCATCCTGCTTCTCAGAGAGGTAGAGGTTGCCCCACACCTCTCCCCGCACGAGCACCGGCACGCCAAGGAAGCTGCGCATCGCGGGGTGCCCCACGGGGAAGCCGTAGCTGCGCGGGTGCATGCCCACATCCGCGAGCCGCAGGGGCTCTGGATGTTCGATCAGCACGCCGAGCACACCGCGGCCGCGCGGCAGATCGCCGATCGAGTGGCGCGTCTCTTCGTCAAAGCCCGAGGTGATGAACTGCGAGAGCTCTGTGCGGCGCTCGTTGAGGACACCGAGAGCGGCGTAGCGTGCGCCCGTCACCTCGCGAGCGGTCTCGAGGACGCGGTCGAGCACGATCTCCAGATCGAGCTCGGTTACGAGGCTGCGACCGACGTCGAGCAGACGGCGGATCCACAGCTCCTCGGAGGGTGCGTCCATCCATCGACACACTAGTCCTCTGAGAGTGGCTCATGGGGGCGGCGCGTGCGGGGAAACCCCTGCAAGTTGGACCGATCCAGCGGTTGACAACTCGGCCATGTCATGAGCGCGACGTCAGTAGTTCGCCACCCTTCCCTGCGGTCGTCTACCGCCGACCGACGGGGGCGCCAATCGTAGGCTGGCGAACACCGTGGACGAAATGCTGCACTGCCACCATTGCGGCGAGACCATCGGCGTGTATGAGCCGCTGACCACGCTCGTTGTCGCGGGGTGAACTAGATCGCGCTGCGATGGGCGCGCTCAAAACGCAGCCCGCCGCGACCGATGCGCCTGATGTAACCGGCTATGACGGAGCCTACGAGCAGATAGACGATCAGCGCGATGCCCCAGTCGACGGTTATCGCTCGCTTGGGGTGCCCGGAGAAGGAGATCAGCCCGGTGAAGGCCCCGGCGAAGAAATTGGCGCCTTCGTGGATGCCTTTGACGATCGTGTTGGACCGGTTGGCATCGACGTCCCGGAGCACGATCGCGAGGGCAATGAGAAGCGCGATGAGCGCAGCCACCGTCATCACCAGGCGAGCGATCAGGATCACGCCGGAGCCAACTGCACCGACGGCTGCCGCGCCGGCATCGCGTGAGCGTCCGCCGACACTGCGTCGACGTCCACGGGCCTGGCGCTGAACCACAGGCGTTTCGGGAGCGTGGCGCTGAACCACAGGCGTCTCGCGTGCGCTCCGCCGTGACCCATCGGGGCGTTCGTCCGCCGTGGGGCGATCGCCGACGGGCGCTTCTGTCGTCGTGTCGGCCATTGCTGTGCTTTTTTGGGTTCGCAGTTTCATATTTCCTAACTACCCATAACTGCACAGAACAACCTCTCCATTTCTCTCGAATCTGCGTGGCACGTTGCGGGTAATCACGGAGCAAAAGCTCCAGGAGGTCAATCGATGCGAAGCAACCCCGTCTCAAACGATCTTCCCCCCGCAGCGGCTGCGCCTGGCCCTCCAGCTCCGCCGCCCCCGCCCGACCCGACACCACCGACACCCGCGCCGAGCCCGCTGCCACCCGCGGGCGACCCTGCGCCGCCGACACCCCGACCCGACCCGACTCCGCCGCCGGCCCAGATCTGAGCGACAGCGCTCAGGCGAAGCTAAGAGCTCTTGACGCCCTGCGGGGCGCTCGTTAGGAACGTGGCGGCCAGATCCTCATCGCCATGGGCCTCCACGCCCTCGGCGAGGCGCCTGCGAATGGTTTCCAGAAGCGGCAGGTCGAGGCCGTGACGTTCGGCGAGCTCCTGCGCAAGCCCGGCGTCCTTGGCAGCGAGCGCAAGCCGAAACGACGGCGTGAAGTCCCGGTCGATCATCGCCTTGGCCTTCATCTGCAGGTAGGGCGCATCGAGCGGGCCGTCGGAGATCGCCTCGAGGAAGAGTTGGGGATCGATGCCCGCACCCTCCGCCAGCGCCACCGCCTCGGCCGCACCCTCAACGATCGTGACGATCCAGCTGTTGGTCACGGTCTTCAACCGACTACCGGCGCCGGCCGGGCCCACCCACATGGTCTTCTTGCCGAGCGCGCCAAAGACGGGCTCGAGCACCTCCCACGTCTCATCGGGACCCGAGGCCAGGATCACGAGCTCTCCATTCTCGGCGGGCTGCTTGGTGCCGAGCACGGGCGCGTCGACAAATGCGACTCCATGGCGCTCTGCAAGCTCTGCGCAGCGCTCGGTCCCGGAGAGGCCGATCGTGCTCATCTGCGCCCATACGAGCGAGCCACTGGCGGCAGAGAGAAAGCCATGCTCGCCGTCCATTGCCTCGAGCACCGCGTCGGCGTCGGTGAGCATCGTCACCACCACAGCGGCTCCCTCGGCTGCCTCGGCCGGAGAGTCTACGATCGTAATCCCGTCGCCCTCGAGCGGCTCGAGCTTCTCACGCGAGCGGTTCCACACTCGCAACGGGATGTCGGCGCGGGCCAGGTTGCCAGCCATCCCCAGGCCCATCGTGCCGCCGGCTCCGAGAACTGCCACGGTCGAGCTGGCGCTCACGAGATCGGGTACTCCCGCGGCTCGCGTTGGGTCGAGATCCAATGGTCGATGGTGAACTCCTCGAGAGCCCAGTCGCCGCCAAAGCGGCCAATGCCGGAAGCCTTCTCGCCCCCGATCCCAGCCTGCACACGCAGGGCGAAGTGGGTGCCACGCTCGACGTCGCGCGTGAACACGGCGCTCGGCAGAGAGGGATCGCCGCTGCTCAGGGCGCGCGAGGCAGCCTCGCGCAGGCCGCCGAGCACGAGACCCCACTCGAGCTCGCCCTTGGCCAGCGTCCCACCGGTCTCGCGCACGAGCCACTCCACGATTTCCTCCTCGCGCGCTGTGAGGATGTCCGCCGCTCGGCCGAGCACCTCGGCGCGCTCCCCGGGAGTGCGCGCGGCCCAGTCCGGCTGGGCATCGCGTGCCGACTGGTAGGCCTCCTCCAAGCCGGAGGCGTTCGCGAGCGTCAGCTCCGCGAGCACGTCGCCGGAGTAGGGATCGGTGTCCGCGCGAGCCTCGCCCGAGCTTCCCTCGCGCCAATGCCTGCCGATGGGCATCGAGTCGAAGTCCTCATAGCGCGAGGGGGCATCTCCAACTGTTGCGTTCGCGCTCACCTGCCACTACTACCCAAGTGGCGCAGTCGCTAACGGCGCTGGCGCTCAGGCAGCCACGCGCCGCGCCGCCGGTGCGTCGGCCAGCAGCTCACCCACCGCGATCTCGACGCGCGCCCGAACGCGTGCATCGGCCAGGTCGGGGCCCTCCCCGGCGAGACCCTCCAGCGCAGGCGCGATGGTGACGCCGGCCTGGTAGCGATCGATGACGCGCGGGTCGACATAGGAGGCGCGGCAGACAGCGGGGGTGTTGCCGAGGTATGCGGCGACGGTCTTGATGGCAGCGCTCACGGCCCGTGAGCTGGGCTTGCGTGCGGGGGCACTCTGCTGGGCATCGGCGAGCGCCACGGCGCCGAGCACTGTCGCGTTCCACGTGCGGAAGTCCTTGGCTGTGAACTCTCCACCGCTGTGAGCCTTGATGTAGGCGTTGACATCGTCGGAGTGCACCTCCACCCAACTGCTCCCCTCGCGATAGGCCAGGAGCTGCTCGCCGCTGCGCCGGCGCTTGAGCGCCTTGACCACCCGCAGCGCATCTGCGTCGACGATCGCCTGCACGCGCCGTTGGGAAGACTTGGCCGGGAAGTCGAACACCAGCTGCCCGTCATCGATGGAGACGTGGTTCCGGCGCATTGTTGTGAGCCCATACGATTCGTTGCGCTCGGCGTAGTCCTCGGAGCCGATGCGGAAGAAGCCCAGATCGAGCAGTCGCACCGCGCACGCCAGTACCCGCTCGCGCGAGAGTTCATCCTCGCCGAGGCGTAGGTCGCGCCCAACACGGCGGCGCAGACGCGGGAGCGCCTCCCCGAAGGCGATCATCGAATCGAACTTCAGCCGGTCGCGGTGGCTGCGCCAGCGCTCGTGGTAGAGGTACTGCTTGCGGGCGGCGGCATCGAAGCCGGTCGCCTGCAGGTGCCCGAGCGGGTCCATGCAGATCCAGACCTCGCGCCATGCCGGGGGGATTGCAAGCGCGCCGATGCGCTCCAGCACCTCGGGATCGTCGATCCGCTCGCCGGCCGGATCGCGGTATTCAAACCCGCGCCCGCGTCTGCGACGCGAGATGCCGGGTGCGGCACAGGTGGATCGCCGCAGACGTGGCATGTGTCCTTCCTACCCGTCAGATGCGATCGTCCAATCGGAGCCGTCTATGAACGCAAGCGTCGGGCGGGTGTGCGCCGCTTCGGTCGGCGGGACCGGCGCGCGAGTAGCTGGACGCGAACTTCGATCGGCTCGCCGCGGCGGCGGAGCGGCCTTGGCCATGCCGGCCAATCCCGAAGTTCTCGAAACCTTTCGTGAGGCCGCTGCTCACACCGAAGCATCGCCCACCTCCGCCATGAAGTCGGCAAGGCTCATCTCCATGACCGCGGCGATGCGCCGGACCGTCGTCCATCGAGGGTCTGCTCGTCCCCGCTCGATCCGAGAGAGCGCCGCGACAGTGATGCCCGCATCATGGGCGAGCGCTTCCTGGGTGACGCCGCGATTGTGCCGGAGTCGGCGTATGGCATCGGCGAGCGCCTTGTCTGTCGGATAACGCATGAGGGGCTGAACAGGACGCTGCATGCGCCCGCCAAACTTCAAGCTATCCGTGCATCAGGCTGAGCAGAAGGCCTTGAGAACCTTTGTGTAAGGTTCACTTTATAGAGCCCGTTGCGGATCTCCGCTCGTCATGCGCTGATTGTGCTCGCCGCGGTGACCGGGTCTTCCGGGAGATGCCGCGCACCGGTCTGGCTCGCGAGCCGTGTGCTCACGCCCGGCCCTCCCAGAGCCAGGGCCCATCTCTGGGTGAAGCTGCTCAGTTGTTCTTGGTGACGACTGAGCCGCCGCCGCATCGTTGCCGTCACGACCGTGACCTCGGGGTTGATGATCTCGGCGACCTCGGTAAGTGTCTGGATCGGTGTGTTGGGCCCCAGGTAGGTGATGCACCACCCCAGCTCATGGAGCGCAATCCCGAACACCATCAGCGCCAGCGTGTGCTGCTCCTCAGGAGCGCACGCCAGCAACGCGCGGGGACCGAGACCACGATCCCAACCCCGCGCGAGCGCATACAGCCGTCCCTGGAAGAAGTTCGTCGCGAAGTGCTCCTGGGCGATGCTCACCACCCCGGCACTCCACTGCTCGCCAACGTCGTGCATATAGGGAAGCAGAACATCGCGCGTGACCGTGGTGGGCGTGAACTCGACGAACAGCCGCTCGAGCGTTCGTTGGGCCGAGGTCTCGTCGAAGCGGGCCAGCGCCCTGCTCATCTCCTCCTGAGCCGCCGCGACGGCGTCCAGGGGGACTGCCCGACCGGGCCCCGCGCTGACGGCGAAACGAGCAGCGATCGTCAGCTCGGCAGCCTGAGCCGCCGGCACCCCCTCGCTCAGATAGCGCAGCATCAAACGCACGCGGGACTCGTCCGCTGGCGAATACAACCGGTAGTTCCCTGGCGAGCGGCGCGGATGCAGCAGCGCATAGCGGTGTTCCCACGCACGCAACTGGTGGGTTGCGACGCCCGTGCGTGCGCTGAGGTCGCCGATTCGCATCCACGCTGAACGAGACGCCGGCATAAGTCCAGATACTAAACCTTGAACAAAGGTTCGACACACGGAACAGCGGTCTTGCGCATCGCACGCTTCTAGGGTCAGAGAGCCCGTACTTCGGGTAGTGGCAAGAAAATGAACGCCAGCCAACTCCCCAGGCATCAGGACGACAGCTTCGACACGCCCGCAAACGATGGCGACTCCCTCACGGCAGGCTACGCACCGCACGAGCATCGCCCGCTCGGTAGCTATGGCGCCCTCACAGGCGTGTTCGCCGCTGGGCTCGGGAGCGCGCTTCTGGCGTTGCGCGCGACAGGTCGCGAGCTCCCAGAGCGTCCAGGGCTCGCGGATGTGGTGCTCGTCGGCATCGCCTCCCACAAGTTGAGCCGCATGACGACCAAGGACAAGGCCACCAGCTTCCTGCGGGCGCCGTTCACTCGCTTTCAGGAGAACACGGGTCACGCCGAGGTCGCCGAGGAGCCCCGTGGCGAGGGCGCGCGTCGCGCGATCGGCGAACTGCTGATATGCCCGTACTGCCTCGCGCAGTGGATCACAGCGGCGATGAGCATCGGGCTCGTGGCGGCCCCGCGCTCCACACGGTTCATCGCGGCGATCTATACGGAGCTGGCGATCGCGGACTTCCTGCAGCTCGCCTACGTGGCCGCCGAGCAGCGCAGTTAGACGAGTGGCTCCGACGGGTTTCGGATCCCGAGCCTCGGGGCAACTGAAGGATGTGTCCCAGCGCCTCTTTCTCACGTTCGACGACGGTCCTGACGAGGAGTGGACACCCCGTGTGCTGAGCGAGCTATCGCGCTTGGAAGCGCACGCGACGTTCTTCTTGATCGGCGAGCGACTCCGCGCGCTGCCCTGGATCGCCAGAGAAGCCGAGGCAGCAGGTCATGCGGTCGAGCTGCATTGCGAGCGCCATGTCCGTCACACGGAGCTGACCGAGCGCCAGATAGAAGCAGACACTGTCGCGGCGCTTGCGTCCTTTGCGGAGGTCGGCCTGTTCCCCACGCGTTGGCGCACTCCCTGGGGCATCTGCACGCCGGAGACCGTGCGCGTCGCCGAGCGCCACGGCCTTGAGCTCGTGCACTGGAACATCGACACGCACGACTGGCGCGGGGACTCAGCCGGTGACATGCTCGCAGTCGCCGCCCGTGGCCTCGAAGACGGCGCGGTGGTGCTGATGCACGACGGCCTCGGCCCGGGATCGCTGAGGCTTGGGTGCGAGAACACACTGGGACTGCTCGCGCCTCTGTGCGCCCTGGCAGCCAAGCACGAGTTGAGCGTTGCTGATGCTCTGGCGGAGCCGGTGCCAGCCAACCTCTTCCTCGCCGGCCTGAGCGCGGCGAGGGCATCTTGAAGTCACTCGTCGAGCTCCCACCGCAGCGGGAGACAACACCGCTCGCGGTCGCCCTTGAGCAGATCGCCGCCTGCGCAGGCGCTCTGGATGCGCATCCGCGCTTTCCTACCGAGAACCTCGAAAGCCTGAAGGGAGCCGGCATCCCGCAGCTCGCAGCCGACCGCACGCAGATCACGCTGGCACAGGAGATCGCGCTCGTGCGAGGCGTGGCCGGCGTGGATGCCTCGACGGCTCGTATCCTCGACGGCCACTTCAACGGCGTGCAGCGGATTGCCTTGGGCGCACCGGGCGAACTGCGCGAGCGCGAGATGCGCGAAGTGGCGCAGGGAGCCCTGCTGGTGGGTGTCTGGGGCGCCGATCCGGTGGGCGATGAGGGCGAGCCTGCGCACATAGAGCGCGCAGCCGACGGCGCGCTGCTCCTGGAGGGCACCAAGACCTTCTGCTCGGGCGCCGGCGGGGTACAGCGCGCGCTGGTGGTGGCGCGCGATTGGGATGGAGCGCGACGGCTGGCCTACGTCGACGCTCGCAAGGGCCTCGAGCTCGACCGCTCGTGGTACCGGGCGTCCGGCCTGCGTTCCTCTGAGAGCCACCTCGTCCACTTCCACGACGCCACGGTGCTTGCGATCCTCGGTGACGCGGACGAGCTGCTGCGTGAGCCCTACATCTCCGCCGACGGCGTCCGCACGGCGGCGACGTGGGCCGGGCTCGCAGATTGCATCCTGCGCGAGACGATCGCCGCCCTCGACGCCGAGCGAGCCGATGATCTGCGCCTGCATGCGCTTGGCCGCATGCGCGTGGCCCGCGGGTCGATCGACCGCTGGCTCGATCATGCGGGAGCCACGCTGATGGATGACATCGACGGCGCGGGAGAGACAGCGAGCGAATGCCGGGTGGCTGTTGCGGATGCGGCTCGCTTCATCGCAAGCGAAGCCGGCCGAGTATGTGGCGCGCGCGAGCTGACCCGCGGCGGCGTGCTCGATCGAGCGCGGCGCGATCTCGATCTGTTCCTCCTGCAGCACCGACTCGAGCCGAAGCTCGTGCAGCTGGGCCGCCAAACCCTGCAAGTCCACTGATGCTCGGAGCGATGCAACCCGCCGCGCGCACTCCCGCCGAGCGCTTCGAGGCCATCTATGAGGCGAGCGCCGACCCCTGGAACTACACCTCCAGCGAGTATGAGAGCGAGAAGTACGCGGCCACGCTCGCAGCCATCGGTCCCGGACCGTTTCCCCGCGCGCTCGAGGTCGGCTGCTCGATCGGCGTCTTCACCGAGCTGCTGGCGCCTCGCTGCAAGCAACTCGTGGGCATGGACTACTCCGGCAAGGCGCTGGCGCTGGCGGCCGGACGAGTGGATGCACTGGACGGCGTCGAGCTCGTGCGCGGCGCATTCCCCGAGCAGGTCCCCGATGGGGACTGGGACCTGATCGTGTGCTCGGAGGTCCTCTACTACCTCGATCACCTGGCGCTCGGGGACGCGGTGCGCTGGCTCCGTCGCCAGCTCTCGGGTGGAGCGCGCGTGGTGGCGGTCAGCTGGCGTGGCCCCGGCGAGACCGAGCCACTGCAGGGAGACTGGGTGCACGACGTCCTCGCCGCGGAGCTGGCGCGGTGGCACGCTCTCGATGCCGGCCAACCTGGCTACCGCCTCGACCGCTTCGACGGCCAGTGAGCGCTGAGCGGATCGTGATCGTCGGCGCAGGGCCGGCTGGTCTCTCAACCGCGCGCACGTATCGCGAGTGCGGCGGCGAAGGAGAGGTCACGCTCGTCGGCGAGGAGCCGCTGCTCCCCTACTCGCGCCCCCCGTTGACGAAGGAGCTCCTGCGTGGCGAGTTCGACGTGAATGAGCTCCCAATCGAGCGTGAAGAGTGGTTCGACGCCAACGAGGTCAAGCTGCTGCGCGGGATGCGGGTCTCCGCCGTCGATCCATCTCGCGGCGAGGTCACACTCGAAGGGCACGTGCGGCTGCCGGCCGATGCGATCGTGCTGGCCACCGGCTCTGAGCCCTCCCGCCCTCCGATACCCGGAGTCGAACACGCGGGCGTACAGACCGTCAGGCGGCTCCCCGACAGCGAATGCATCGCCGCCGCGAGTGGCGCCGGCGCACGCGTGATCGTGATCGGCACAGGCTTCATCGGTTGTGAGGTTGCGGGCTCGCTTGCAATGCGCGGCCTCGATGTCACGTTGATCGGAGAAGAACGCCTGCCGCAGATCGAGCGGCTTGGCGAGCGAGCGGCCCAGCTGATCGCGGGTTGGCTCGGGGATCTCGGCGTGAAGGCTCTCGGGTCGGCCGCGGTGAGCGCGATTCACGATGGCCGCGCCGTCGAGCTAATCGACGGACGCCGGGTCGAGGGCTCGCCGATCGTGCTCGCCGCCGGCGTGAAGCCGAGGGGGGAGCTCGCGGAGACAGCCGGCCTGCAGATGCGTGGCGGCGCCGTCGTCGTCGACGAGGCGATGCGCACGTCCGCCCCAGATGTACTCGCAGTGGGCGATCTGGCTTGCGCGTTCAACGTGAGCGCCGGGCGCCATCTGCGCGTCGAACATTGGGGGGACGCGCTCGGTCACGGCGAGATCGCAGGCCAGACGCTGGCGCTTGGCTCGGGGCGTTGGGAGAGCGTGCCGGGCTTCTGGTCCACAATCGGCGAGCGCACCCTGAAGTACGCGGCCTGGGGCGACGGCTTCGACGAGGCGCATCTCCTCGCCGGCGAGGATGGCGCTTTCACCGTTTGGTATGCACGCGAGGGCGTCGCCGTTGGCGTGCTCACCCACGAACGTGACGAGGACTACGAGCGCGGCCGTGAGCTGATCTCCGTAGGAGCGCCGCTCCCATGAGCACGCTTTCGATGGAGCTCGCGCTGCTGCCGGCTCCGGCGCCCGAGCTGCGGGCGGTAGTCGTGGTCCCGGCCCGCGACGAGGAGGCTCGCATCGCGGCCTGCCTGCGCGCGCTGGCAGATCAGCAGGATGTGGAGGAGAACGCATATGAGGTGATCGTGGTGCTCGACGGATGCCGGGACGCCACCGCCGAGGTCGTGGCCGAGTTCGCAGGGGGCGAACCGCGTCTGGCGCTCCACGCAGTCGAGCTTCCCAGCGCCCAGGGCGTGGGGCGCGCTCGCCGTCACGGGATGGATCTTGCCTGTGGTCGCCTACTGGAGGTGGGACGCACCGATGGCCTGATCGCGAGCACCGACGCCGACAGCCTGGTCGCCGGCAACTGGCTTTCCTGCCAGCTCGAGATGGTGCGCAGTGGTGTGCGCGCGATCGGCGGCCTCATACAGCTGGACCCAATCGAGGCCCGCACGCTTTCGCCCGAGGCGCTTGTGGAGCGTGACCGCTACAGCGTCGAGCGGATGCGGGTGGTGCGCGCCCACGACGGCGGGCACGCGCGCGCCGAGCACCACCAGTTCAGCGGAGCCTCGCTGGGGCTGACCGTCGAGGCCTACCGGGCATGCGGAGGACTCCCCGTGCGCGCGGCCCTGGAGGACGAGGCGCTCGAGCTGGAGCTCAGAGCGCTCGGCATCCCCATCCACCGCACTCGCAGCGTGCGCGTGATGACCTCCGCGCGCAGGGACGGACGCGCTCCGCGCGGACTCGCGCGGGACCTGGCCCGCTCGGACTGGCGAGCGCGGCGCAGCTATCGGGCCGAGCAGTTCGACCTGGAGCGACTCCTCGAGCTGAAGACCAGCTCGATCGCCCTCGTGCTTCCGACCCGCGAAGTGGCGGGGACGATCGCGCCGATTGCAAGGCTTGCG
>JASLDD010000140.1 GCA_030151725.1 Solirubrobacteraceae bacterium | reverse complement strand
GTCAGGCGAGCGGCCGTCGATCGGCGAGGAGGAGATCGCGGACATCGTCTCGATGTGGACCGGGATCCCCGTCTTCAAGCTGACAGAGGCCGAGACGCAGAAGCTGATGCGCATGGAGGACGAACTGCACAAGCGCGTGATCGGCCAGCACCCTGCGATCGAGGTCATCTCTAAGGCGATCAGGCGCTCGCGCGCCGGCCTGAAGGACCCCAAGCGCCCGACCGGCTCGTTCATCTTCCTTGGCCCCTCGGGCGTGGGCAAGACCGAGCTCGCGCGGACGCTCGCCGAGTTCCTGTTCGGCGACGACGAAGCGCTGATCAGGATCGACATGTCCGAGTACATGGAGAAGCACGCCGTCTCACGACTGGTCGGCTCGCCTCCCGGCTACATCGGCTACGACGAGGGCGGTCAGCTGACGGAGGCGATCCGGCGCAAGCCGTACTCGGTGCTGCTGCTCGATGAGATCGAGAAGGCCCACCCGGACGTCTTCAACATCCTCCTGCAGATCCTCGAGGACGGCCGCCTCACCGACGCGCAGGGGCGCACGGTGGACTTCCGTCACGCGATCGTGATCATGACGTCGAACATCGGCGCCGCAGAGATCGCGCGCAACACGCCGCTGGGCTTTGCGGTCTCCGACGACGAGACGGGCATCACATACGACGACATGAAGAACCGGATCATGGGCGAGCTCAAGAAAGTATTTCGTCCCGAGTTCCTCAACCGCATCGACGACGTGATCGTCTTCCACAAGCTGCAGAAGGAGGAGATCAAGCAGATCGTGGAGCTGCTGCTCCTGCGCATCCGCGAGTCGATGGCAGAGCGTGAGCTACAACTTGAGCTGACCGAGTCGGCCAAGGATCTGCTGGTCGACAAGGGCTGGGATCCCGCCATGGGCGCCCGTCCGTTGCGCAGGGCGATCCAGCGCTACATCGAGGACCCGCTGGCGGACTTCGTCCTGCGCGAGCAGCTTGCGCCGGGTGCGACCGTCGTGGTGGACCCCGACGGGGACACCGAGGGCGAGGTCAAACTCTCGATCGTCAACCCCAAGAAGCAGAAGACGCCGGTGGCCGTGGGCGCCGAAGGAGCCGCGAGCGAGGAGCTTGTGGAGGACACGGGCGAACCCGAGTCCGACGGACCTGAGGTCGGCGAGCCCGCCGAGCAGTAGGCGCAGGACGCTGGGGGCTCACAGCGAGCGGGTGCTCCTGGCCCCGCTGGCGTCGGAGGACTGGCCGGCAGCGGCGCGCATCTACGAGGCGGGCATCGCCGGCGGCAACGCCACGTTCGAGCCGAGCGCTCCAAGTTGGGCGGACTGGTCGGGCAAGCGAGCCGGATACCCCGCTGTACTGGCGCGCGCCGAGAGCGGCGAGGTGCTGGGTTGGGCCGCACTCACCCCCGTCTCGCCCCGGGCCGTCTACCGAGGCGTGGGGGCCGTCAGCGTGTATGTCGCCCTCGAGCACGCGCGCCGGGGCATCGGGCGAGTGCTGCTGGACGGTCTCGCTGAGAGCGCGGAGAGCGCCGGGTTCTGGACGCTCGAGGCCGGCATCTTCCCCGAGAACACAGCCAGCATCGCCCTGCACGAAAGCGCGGGCTTCGTCCTGGTGGGCCGGCGTGAGCGCATTGGGCAGATGCCCGACGGGCGCTGGCGCGACGTGCTGCTCTTCGAGCGTCGCAGCACAGTGGTTGGCGTGGACTGAGTAAACAGAGCCGTCCCCGCCGGTACGTAGTCTGGCTGGCTAGATGGCGCGAACGACCGTCCACGTGTGCTCGCAGTGCGGCTTCCAGTCGGCCAAGTGGCACGGGCAGTGCCCTGGGTGCGAGGCCTGGAACACGCTTGTGGAGGAGGCCGTGCGTCCCAAGCCGGCGGGTGGCCGGGCAGCGGCCGCCGCGCGCCGGGCCGGAGCCCAGGGCTCCAAGGACGGCTCGCCACCACCGCCGTCGCTGGCTGTGGTGCCCCGGCTGCTCAGCGAGGTCGGGGCGAGCGCAATCGCGCGGATGTCGACGGGCATCGGCGAGCTCGACAGGGTGCTCGGCGGAGGGCTCGTGCCGGGATCGCTAGTGCTCCTCGGTGGCTCGCCGGGGATCGGCAAGTCGACGCTCACCAACATGGTGCTGGGGCATCTGCAGGCGAGCGGTCGCAAGACGCTGTATGTGAGCGGGGAGGAGTCCGCCGAGCAGGTGAGGTTGCGCGCGGAGCGCCTCAGCATCGGTCCTAATCGCCCGGCCCTACAGGTGCCGATTCTCGCCGAGACGGACCTGGACGCAGTCCTCGACACACTTGCGGCGCAGGCGCCTGATGCTTGCGTGATCGACTCGGTACAGACGCTGGGTGCATCTGACCTCACAGGGGCGCCGGGATCGGTTGGCCAGGTGCGGGAGGTGGCTGCGCGGATCATGCAGCTGGCCAAGGCGGAGGAGATAGCGGTGATCCTGGTGGGACACGTGACCAAGGACGGCGCGCTGGCCGGACCACGGGTGCTCGAGCACCTGGTGGACTGCGTGCTGCAGTTCGAAGGTGAGCGCGAGCGTCCCTACCGTGAGCTGAGAGCGCTCAAGAACCGTTTTGGCTCGACCAACGAGGCGGGCCTGTTCGAGATGCGCCAGGGCGGCCTGGTCGAGGTACTGGACGCATCGGCGCGCTTTGTGGCGGAGGCCACACGTGCTCCCGGCAGCGTGGTGCTGGCGGCGATGGAGGGCTCCCGGCCGCTGCTGGTGGAGGTGCAGGCGCTGGTGGCGCCATCTGAGCTCGAGCAGCCTCGCAGGGTCGTCTCGGGACTGGATCGCAACAGGCTGGCGCTCGTATTGGCGATCCTGGGACGTCACGGCAAGGTTCGCACGGGCGGCTCGGATGTGTTCGTGAACGTTGTGGGCGGGGTGCGTGTGGACGAGCCGGGCTGCGACTTGGCAGTGGCGCTGGCGGTTGCGAGTGCGAGCCGCGGCATGCCCCTCAAAGGGACTCCACGGGCCTGCTTTGGCGAGCTTGGCCTGACGGGAGAGCTGCGCTGGGTGGGTCACCCCGAGCGACGTCTGGAAGAGGCGGCCAAGCACGGCCTGCACGGTGTGATCGCGCCCCCCGACAGCGGTGCGAGCGCATGTGAGGTACCGACGCTCAGGCAGGCTCTGGCAGCGGCGCTTCCCGGGGGCCCCACAGCGGCAAGAACGCGTCAGGGCACCGAACGCGGCAGCGCAGCTATGGCCTTGGTGGGCGAGCCGGAGGGCTCGAGTGGGCCGCGTATCCTGCGCCCGGCTCCCGAGCGGAGCGTAAGCGAGCGCACACAACTGGTCCCCTTGGGGAGCGACGATGACGATCCGGACGCCTTATAGCAGGTCTGGAGGCGCATAGGAGCCGCTGATTTCTCGTTAAATGCCCTAGAATTGGGGATTGTGGCACCACGATCCGGCGAAGATGTAGACAACGAAGTACGCCCGGATCCCGGTCTCATGAGGGCGCTGGAGATGATCGCTCCTGGCACGGCGTTGCGCGAGGGCATCGAGAGCATCCTGCATGCTCGTACGGGCGGCCTGATGGTGATCGGCGAGCCTGAAGATCTCAGCTTCTTGAACTCGGGCGGAATCAAGCTCGACATCGACTACACGCCGGCGTTCCTCTACCAGATCGCAAAGATGGACGGCGCGATCATCCTCAACGCGAACGCCACCAAGATCACGATGGCAAACGTGCAGCTGATGCCCGATCCGACGATCCTGTCGCACGAGACGGGGACCAGGCACAGGACCGCAGAGCGCGTCTCCAAGCAGACAGATGCCCTCGTGATCGCCATATCGCAGCGTCGTGAGGTGGTCTCAGTGTATGTGGACGGCGTCAAGTACATCCTCGAGGACATCCCCATAGTGCTGGCCAAGGCCAATCAGGCGCTGGCCACATTGGACAAGTTTCGCACCCGTCTCGATCAGGTCTCCACGCGGCTTACTGCTTTGGAGTTCGAGGGTGGAACCACCCTGCATGACGTCCTCACGGTGCTGCAGCGCTCAGAGCTTGTGACGCGGATGGCGGTTGAGATCGAGCGCTACATCGTGGAGCTCGGCAGCGAGGGCCGCCTGATCGAGATGCAGCTCGAGGAGACGATGGTGGGCGCGGCGGCCGAGAAGGCTGCGCTGGTGCGCGACTACCTTTCGAGCTACTCCGACGAGGCCTTTGCAGCAGCGCTCGATGAGATCGGTCGCCTGGCTCACCAGGATCTGCTCGACTTTGGCCGCTTGGCGGAGCTGCTGGGATATGACCGCAAGCTCAACACGCTCGACTACCCGGTCTCGCCGCGCGGCTTTCGCGTCCTCGGGCGTATCCCGCGCTTGCCCAGGCTGGTCGTGTCGCAGATTGTGGCCGAATTTGGAGGCCTCGACGAGCTGCTTGCAGCCGGCGATGCGGAGCTCGAGGGGGTAGAGGGCGTGGGCGAGATCCGCGCCAAGGACATTCGCGAGGGCCTGCGCAGGCTGCAAGAGCTGAATCTCGTGGATCGCTACCTACAGACTTGAATCAAGGGCCGCCCACCGGCGGTCGCAACGAAGGAGGAAACACCCATTCCCGTACAAGCAACTGAAGAAGACACGCTGGTAGAGGACCTCGAGGTCACACGCGAGGTCGAGTACATCGAGTTCGAGCTCGGCGACCATGTCGTCTATCCCCACCACGGTGCGGGGAAGGTCCTCAAGAAGGAGGAGATGGAGATCCTCGGCGAACGGCGCGAGTACCTCACCATCAAGATCCTTCACAACGACATGACTGTGCGAGTCCCGACCGAGAACGCCGCCCTGGCGGGGTTGCGTCGGGTCATTGATGAGGAAACGGTGAAGAAGGTCCTCGACGTGCTGCGCGACGAGGTCTCAGAGATGCCCAAGAACTGGAACCGCCGGTTCAAGCACAACCGCGACAAGATCAAGACGGGCGACATCTATGAGCTGGCCGAGGTGGTCCGCAACCTCTCTCTGCGCGAGAGCGAGAAGGGGCTGTCCACGGGCGAGAAGCAGATGTACACCCGCACCAAGAAGATCCTCGCCTCCGAGCTGATGTATGCGCTCGACAAGGACGAGGAGGAGGCCGAGAGCTATCTCGACGAGCTGCTCGCCGACTCGGCCAACTCGCAGATGGCGCTGGCCGGCGCCAAGTAGCCAGGCTCTCGCGCACGCGGCATCCTGCGGCCCACTTGCCGCGTGCGCGACAGCCCTGATGAGATGACCGTCGCCTTGATAGTGGCCGCCGGCAGCGGCGAGCGCCTGGGGGCTGGGCAGCCCAAGGCGCTGGTCGAGTTGGCCGGCCGTCCGCTGCTGCAATGGAGCATCGATGCCCTGCAAAAGCTCGAGGGCCTCGAGCGGATCGTGGTGGCGCTGCCGCCGGGCGTGCCCGCACCGGAGGGCGTCATGGCTGTGGAGGGCGGGGCGGTACGCTCGGAGTCTGTTCGCCTGGCGCTTGCCGCGGCGGGCCCCTGTGAGCTGGTGCTCGTCCAGGACGCGGCCCGTCCGCTGCTCACCACTGCGCTGGCACGCACGGTGATTGAGGCGCTGGAAGCCGACGAGCAGGCCGATGCGGCGATTGCGGCGGTGCCGGTCACCGACACGATCAAGGCGCTGGACCCCCAGGGTGCGGTCTCTGAGACCCTGGACCGCAGCCGCCTGTGGGCGGTGCAGACTCCCCAGGTGTTCCGCCGCGATGCCCTCGAGCGCGCGCTGGCGGTCGGCGCGGAGGAGCTCGCGCGGGCGACTGACGACGCGTGGCTGATCGAGCGGGCGGGCGGTCGCGTGATCGTGGTGGCTGCCGGCGATGAGAACCTCAAGGTGACCACCCCCATGGACCTGCGCATGGCCGAGCTGCTGATCGAGGCGCGCCTCCGGCAGGGCTCGTGAATCGTGCTTGAATCGCACCCCGGATGCTGACCGACTATCACCTTCATCTCCGTGCCGACTCTCTCGAGGCGACGCCCGAGCAATGCTTCACACAGGCCAACGCCGAGCGCTATCGCGAGGTTGCCAACGAGCGCGGGATTGTCGAGCTGGGGGTCTCGGAGCATGTGTACCGCTTCCGCCAGGCGCTCGATGTGTGGCAGCACCCACTGTGGCAGACCTTTGCGCGCGACGACATCGACGAGTACTGCTCGTTTGTGCGCGAGCAGACCGATCTGCGCCTGGGCATCGAGGCAGACTTCATCCCCGGTGGTGAGGACCGGATGGCCAACCTGCTGCAGGCCCGCGACTTCGACTATGTGGTCGGCTCGGTTCACTTCCTGCGCGACGGCGCTGTGGACATGGACGACTACAGCGTGTGGGGGGCGGGCCACAGTGCGGAGGACGTCTGGCGGCGCTACTTCGCAGCGATCGCCGAGACGGCTCGCTGTGGCCTCTTTGACATCGTCTCCCACCCCGACCTCGTGAAGTACTGGGGTGATGCCCAGCGTACGCCCGAAGGCGACCTGCGCCGCTACTATGAGCCGGCTGTCGAAGGCATTGCCGAAGGCGGCGTAGCCGTGGAGGTGTCCACGGCTGGGCTCAGAAAGCCGGCCGGGGAGATCTATCCGGCGCGCGCCTTCCTCGCGATGTGCGTCGATGCGGGCGTGCCGGTAGCGCTCTCGAGCGACGCCCACCGAGCAGAGGACGTGGGTGCGGACTACGAGCGCGCGCTCGAGCTGCTGGCCGATGTGGGCGTGCGCGAGTTGAGTGTTTTTGAGGGTCGCGTTCGTCGTTTGGAACCGATCGGCGCGAGCGAGCGAAGCGAGACTGCGCAATGACGCTGACGCTGATGGGGATCGGGTTTGACTCCCACCGCTTGGTTGACGGACGCAGGCTCGTGATCGGCGGGATCGAGATCCCGTTCGAGCGCGGTCTGGATGGCCACTCGGACTCCGATGTGCTCGCTCATGCGGTCATCGACGCGCTGCTCGGCGCAGCCGGCTTGGAGGACATCGGCGCGCACTTCCCCGACACCGACGAGCGCTGGCGCGACGCCGACTCGATCGCTCTGCTGGAGGCGGTCGTAGAGATGGTGCGCGCGGAGGGGCTTCAGATCTTGAATGTCGACAGCACCGTGATCATGGAGGCACCCAAGCTGGCGCCTCATCGTGTGGCGATCCGCGAGCGCCTTGCCGGCGTGCTTGGCCTGGAGGTCAAGCGCGTGAACGTCAAGGCCAGCACCGGCGAGCGCATGGGCTTCGTGGGGCGGGGCGAGGGCGTGGCGGCGCTTGCGATCGCGAGCCTCCAGGGTGTTGATGCCTGACCCCGTGGGGCTCTATGTCTCTCCACGGCTGCTGTCCAACCATGGCTATACAGCAAATGAAAAGTGTTGATACCTGACATCGGGGCTCTATATCTCTCCTGGGGACTGCTGTACAACCATGGATATACAGCAGCTGAAAAGTGTTAATGCCTGACCGGCCGCCGGCCAGAAAGAATCCCTCCTCAACCACCGGCCAGGGCCGCCAAGATCGGTCCGCCGACCGCTAGGGTTGCGCGGCGATGCGCGAGATCCTCCTGCACAACACGCTGAGCGCAAAGCTCCAGCCCCTGAGTCCACGCGACGCCGGCCATGTCGGGATCTATGCGTGCGGGCCGACCGTCTACAGCCGCATCCACGTGGGCAACGCGCGACCGTTTGTCCTCTTCAGCCTGCTCAAGCGCTTCCTCGAGCACGAGGGCTACCAGGTCGACCTGGTGATCAACGTCACCGATGTCAACGACAAGATCTACGACGCCGCGCGCGCTCAGGGACGACCAAGCGCTGAGCTGGCCGCAGAGATGACGGCGCATTATCGAGCCGACACAGACGCGCTGGGCCTGGGGCGCCCCGATCACGAGCCGCTGGCGTCGGAGACGATGGGGCCGATCGTCGGCTACATCGAGAGCCTGATCGAGCGTGGGCACGCATATGCGGTCGACGGCGATGTGTACTTCCGCGTGCGCTCTGACGAGCGCTACGGCACGCTCTCCCACCGTCACCTGGAGAACATGGACCAGGGCGAGGGAATCGAGGGGACCGATCGCAAGCAGGATCCCCTGGACTTCGCGCTGTGGAAGGCGCGCAAGGAGGGTGAGGACACGTGGTGGCCGGCGCCCTGGGGCGAGGGTCGCCCTGGTTGGCACATCGAGTGCTCGGCCATGGCCGAGCAGTTGCTGGGCGTCGGCTTCGACATCCACGGGGGTGGCTCGGATCTGGTCTTTCCCCACCACGAGAACGAGGCTGCCCAGACACGTGCCGCCCGCGGCAGCGAGTTGGCCAACCTGTGGATGCACAACGGCATGATCCAATTCACAGGCGAGAAGATGGCCAAGTCTGTGGGCAACATCGCCGTGCTCAACGATGTGCTGGCCGAGCACGGCGCCGAGGCAGTCGTCATGTACCTCATCTCCGGGCACTACCGCCAGCCGCTGGCCTTCTCGGATGCCACCCTGGCGCAGGCGCGGGCCAACACCAGCCGCATTCGCGAGGCCGCGCGACGGCTCTCCTCGGGTGATTCACCCGCGGACCTCGATCGGTTGCGAGACTCCTTCTTCGACGCTCTGGCCCGCGACTTCAACACTGCCGAGGCGCTGGCCGTCCTCAACGAGTGGATCCGTGAGGCAACCAGCCCCCTGCACGATCAACCCGGTGACGCGCATTTGCGGGAGATGCTGAGTGTTCTGGGACTCGAGACGCTGCTCGCTCCCACGGCACAGGCACCTACCCACGTGCGCGAACTGGCCGAGCAGCGCGAGCAGGCCCGCAGCTCACGAGACTTCGCGGCAGCGGACAGCCTGCGCGATGAGATCGCAGCACTCGGCTGGGAGGTCCGCGACGCGGCCGGTGGTTTCGAGTTGCTGCCGCTGTGATCCTCTACGGGCGCAACCCCGTAAGAGAGGCGCTGCGCGGGCGCCGCGCCTCAGACGTCACAGACGTGTGGGCCACAGCCGGCGCCGCCCGCGAGCCATGGCTTACGGGAATGAGCGTGCGCACAGTCACCGGCGAGGAGGTGGAGGGTCGTTGTGGGTCGAGCGCCCATCAGGGGATCTGCGCCGAGGCGGGTGACTACCGTTATATGAGCGCCGACGTGCTGCTGGCGGCGGAGTCGCCGCTGCTCGTGGCCCTTGACCAGATCCAGGACCCCCAGAACCTGGGAGCCATCTGCCGCACAGCCGAGTGCGTGGGCGCAGCGGGGGTCGTGATTCCCGAGCGGCGCGCCGCCGAGATCACGCCGGCGGTGTGCAAGGCCTCGGCCGGCGCCGTGGAGCACCTGCCGGTGGCTCGCGTGCGCAACTTGGCCGACTTCCTGGCTGACGCGCGCGGCGCCGGCTGTTGGTGCTATGGCGCGAGCGCCGCGGCTGACAGCGATGGCAAGACCCAGCCGGTCCCCTACGACAGCCCCGACTATCGCGGCTCGGGAGTCGTGTTGGTGCTCGGCAGCGAGGGGGGCGGCCTGCGCCCCCGGGTGGCCGGGGCGTGCGATCAGCTGATCTCCCTGCCGCTGCTCGGACGGATCGAGTCGCTCGGCGTCAGCGCAGCGGCTTCCGCTCTTCTGTACGAGATCTTGCAGAATCGCAGTCGGCAAGCTTGACAAGGGTTCATAACTGTGCGAGGCTGCCGCCAACATAACGCTGAACCTAAGGTTGAGAAACCATAGGAACTGAATAGCTTTGGCGCCAGGGGAGGAGTGCGCCACTGAGCAATTTGAGGCCTGCCAGGAGGCGGCCTCGAAGAAAGGATCTGCTCGTGGCCCGATTCTCCCATAACCCTAACTCTGAACCTAAGGTCGAGGACGAATTCCTCATCGCCTTGGCGAAGCAGGGCGATCGCAACGCTTATGACCGTCTGGTGCGCCGTTATCACGGCTTTGTGCGCCTGAAGGCCTCGTCTTACTTCCTCGCAGGCGGCGACGCCGACGACCTCATCCAAGAGGGCCTCGTGGGTCTCTACAAGGCGATCCGGGATTTCCGGACAGATCGGGAGTCGAGCTTTCGCAACTTCGCCGAGCTCTGCATCACACGGCAGATCATCACCGCTGTGAAGACCGCCACGCGCAACAAGCACACGCCGCTCAACCAGTACGTGTCGTTCTCATCGACGCCCGCCGGAAGCGGCGACGACGTGCCCACGCTCGACCAGATGCTGCCCGGGCCCACGGTGCACGATCCGGTCAACCAGGTGATCTCCTCCGAGGAGCTGCGCTCGCTGGTGGGCTGTCTCTCGACGGCTCTCTCAGAGCTTGAGAGCCGGGTCCTGTCGCTGTACCTGGACGGATACTCCTACGAGCAGGTGGGCGAGCGGCTGACGTGCGACACCAAGACCGTGGACAACGCTCTGCAGCGGGTCAAGCGCAAGGTCGGCGCCCATCTGCAGTCGCGCGCCGTGGCCGCCTGACGTAGACCACAGCGCGCGAGAGGCGTCCCCTCGAATCTAGACCTGGCCTTCCCCGGGCAGCTTGCCCGGGGCAACCGGCTTGAGCTCCGACGCGGGACCCGGCGTGACTTCGATCGTGAACGGCGAGCTCGACACCGTCTGATTCGCCGGGTCTCCCGGCACCTTGACCCTGAAGGTCTCCTTGCCCGATCCGAAGATCACATCTGGGATCGAGTAGCTGGAGCCGTGAACCTGGCCCACTTCCACGACGTGGAAGCCGCCGCCCAGGGCATCTTCACGCTCGATGTACACGGGGTGTCCGTCGAGTGCTGGTGTGACGGTGCCCGAGAACGTGAGTGGCTGGCCCGACTGGACCGTTGTAGCGGAAACGTTTGCCGTAAGCACGTATTTGACGCCCTCGAAGAGCACTGCCGAGCCCACCGAACCGCTCGTCACCCGGTAGAAGGTGCTCTGCTGAGGACCCTGCAGGAATGAGTATTCGCCGCTGGCGTTAGTCGTGCCTTTCCCCACGACCGCATACCCAGCTCCGCGCCCGCGCGCCAGCAGGGTCACCGGTTGGTTGACCGCCCCGGCGACGGTGCCGCTGAGCGTCACCGTCTGGCCGAAGGAGATCGGGTCGGACGAAGTGTTGAGCGTGAGACGGGGGTTCTCCTTTTGGGAGATCTGGTAGTTGAGCGTGTTTGAGATGCCGCGAACCGAGAACTTCCTGTGGGTGCGCACCACCACGCGGATGTTGGCGTCGCCGGGCACCACGAATCGGTGCGCGATGGCGAATTCGCCGCTGGCGCTGACAAGCATCGGGCGCTCGATCGAGTGCCATTCTTCGTTGCCTGTGGCGTTCTCACGCTGGAGCACCACCGTCGCGCCCGAGTCCTGGCGATTGACCGTGCCCTTGAACAGGACAGCGCTGCGCCTGCCTGTCAAGAGCTGTGTGTTCTCGTTGGGCCCAACCAGCTTGACCACCGGCGCCACCCGCACGATCCGCCGGCGGGTCCTGATGCCGGCGGCGCTCGCGTAGAAGATGCTGTCGCTACTCACGGATGGCACTAGGAACGAGTAGTAGCCGCCTGCTTCGGTCGTGGCGGTGCCGAGCGCCTGAAAGGCTCCGTCGGCGGAGCGACCGTAGATGGTGACCGTCTGAGAGGCCGCTGAGGTGTTGCCGGTGCATGCCAGTTGCCCGAAGATCTCGACCGATTCGCCTTCGCTGAGCTGGCTCTGCCCCACTGAGGCGCTGAGAAGGCAGTGTCCGATGGCGTTTGCGTGCCTGTCCGGACGCACGCGTTGTCTCGCCGCAGACGCTCCTGCCGGTGCCAGCGCCAGCATGGCCGTCGCGGCCGTGATGGCTGTCAATCTCGTTGAACGCATGTTGCTCCCTCTCAATCGTTGTGCAGATCGTCCGGGCGCCACGCGTGGGCGCCGCTCGTGTCCCGTAACCCATCTGCGCTGAGTTCGATTCGGTGGGCGGCTCGTCCAAAGCGCTGTATGTGAGCCTTCGCGCCCGGGGGCGCTCGCCGCAGCCGTCAACCTCGCGTCGGGGACCTCCTGGCTATCGTCGGTGCAGCTGCGCCTGCGCGCGGACCTCACGCCGAGCGAGCACTCGCGGCTGCTTGAGTCGATTTACACACATGATCGAACTACGTCACTAACTGAATCCATGTGATCAGGGGCGCGGCTCCTCACGGAGCCTACTTCTGTCCGTATGGTGGGCGTATGGAGAGCGACCGTCGGAGCGTGGTGCTGGCAGCGATGGCCGACACGGCGCGCGGCGGATCGGCGTCGGTTGTCGAGCAGGTTTGCGCCGCGGCGGTGCAACTGCTTGGGCTGAGCGGCGCGGGGATCTCGTTGATGTCGGACGGCCAGCTGCGGGGCACGGCCGGAGTGAGCGACGGGGGGATCGCGGTGGTCCAGGAGCTCGAGCTGACACTCGGTGAGGGCCCGTGCTTTGCAGCGTGGGCAGGGATGGAGTCGGTGCTGGAGCCCGATCTCGCCAACCCAACACAGGCACGCTGGCCGGCGTTCGCGCAGGCGGCGGCGCGGTCGGGAGTGCTTGCCGTGTTCGCGCTGCCGTTGCGCATCGGCGCAATCGGGGTTGGAGTCCTGGCGCTTTATCGCGATCGCGCAGCTGCTCTGGGCGACGACGAGCTGGCGCTAGGGTTGGTCCTGGCCGATGTCGCCACTCAGGCGATCCTGGGCCTCCAGGCAAGCGCGCCAAGCGACCAGCTGCACCCTCTGCTGGCGCACGAGCCGGCGCATTGGGCTGAGATCCACCAGGCGACGGGCATGATCGCAGTGCAGCTCGAGGTCCCGCTCGATGAGGCCTTTGTGCGCCTGCGCTCGCATGCTTTCGCTCACGGGCGCGCCCTGCGCGAGGTCGCAAATGACGTGGTGGCTCGCAATCTGCAGCTGCGCGAAGACGGGTGACGACCTGAGTCCGACGCGCGGCGCATAATGAGGATATTCCGTATTTCGGACTTGGGAGAACTGAGGGAATCATGACTCGCGAAGAACAGATCGTGGCAACCTTCGTCGAGTTGGCCGACACGATGGTCGACGACTTCGACGTGATCGACTTTCTGCATCGTTTGGTCCAGCGCAGCATGGACCTGCTGGGCTGCGCCGAGGTCGGATTGCTGCTCGCGAACCCCGCCGGCAGACTACAGGTGATGGCCTCCTCGAGCGAGCGCTCGGAGGCCCTCGAGCTGTTGCAGTCCCAGAACGAGGAAGGACCTTGCTTCGATTGCTTCAGAGGCTCGCAGCTGGTCGTCAGCGAGAACCTGGCCGGGGAGCGTGACCGTTGGCCTAGCTTCGCACAGGCTGCCGTCGACAGGGGCATAGCCTCCGTTCACGCGATCCCCATGCGAGTTCGTGGAGAGACGATCGGAGCACTCAATCTCTTCAGCACGGAGATGGGCCGGATTGCTGAGCGCGATGTCCCGCTCGGTCAAGGCATGGCCGACATCGCTGCCGTGGCGCTTCTACAGGAGCGCTCCATACGCGAGACGCGGGGCGTGGTCGAGCAGCTCCAGGGTGCCCTCGACAGCCGCGTGCTGATCGAGCAGGCTAAGGGCGTGCTTGCCGAGCGTGCTCATGTCAGCGTCGATACGGCGTTCGTCTGCGTTCGCACGTACTGCCGCGCGCACAACCGCCGGCTCAGCGATGTGGCACGCGAAGTTGTCGAGCACCAGCTGGACGTCCGTGAGCTCCTCGGGCTGCTTCCTCCGGGTTCGTACTAGCGACACGGGGGCGCCGGTGAAAGGCCGGAGTCCAAAAAACGTAATGAATGATATAGTTGGGAACGCGTTGCTCCAGACCTTGGTGACGTTGGTGGCAGGGCTCTCTAGGTCTGGAGGCAAAGGTTGTCCCAGCAGGTTCGCTCTCTTGGGTTGGTCGGCTGAGTGGCCGCCCGGTTCCCGTGCGACGCAGGAGCGGGCGCTTACGGTCCAGCTTCCAGATGCCGGCGCCGGCTCAGCCGTGAAAGCGTCGGCAACGGCGCCTGGGCGGGAGGATGTGGTGCTCGCGCGGCCAACCGTGCATATCGTCGAGGATCGTTGCCTGGTCCTCATGCCTCGACGACTGATGTGGTGCGGGACACGCCGGCGCGCCGGCTCCGGAACCGGGGGTGTGCATGAGCCCAGCGGAGAGCCAACGCTCATTGTCTGAGCTCGATCAGGATGTCGCCGATACCCAACAGGATGCTGCCGATGTCGATCAAACGCACTCGGAATCAGATCAATTGAGCGCCCAGCGCGATCAGATGGCCGCCGATCACGATCAGGAGGCCGCCGAAATCGATCAGTGCTCGAGCAAGGCTCCCGAGGTAGACATGGAGATCCGGTCTCGCTACGAGCACACACGTCTCATGCGTGCTGCCAGTGCGCTCGAGCGAGACGCCGCCAGCGACGCACGTATCCATACGGCTGTAGCGCGTGATCGGGTGGCGCGCCAACGCGACCAGCTTTCGGCTGCTCGCGACCTCGCCAGCGAGGCCCGCGACGAACTCGCATCAGCGCTCGATGAGGAGATCGAACGGCTGGAACGACGGCAGCTCGATGGCAACGGACATGAGCGGAACGATGGCAACGGTGTCCTGCGGGTCGCCCACCAGCGTCGGTTGGCGGCGCGCGCACGGGCTCTTGCAGCAGCTCAGCGCAAAGCGGCCGCTGAAGATCGAGCTCACGCGGCAAGCGATCGGGAGCTGGCGGCACTGGACCGGATGAGCTACTCCACTGAACTCGCCGGCGCCGAAGTGGACGAGCTGACGGGGGCGCTGCGTCGGCGCGTGGGCCTGATGGCCCTCCAACGAGAGATCGACCGCACCGGTCGCACCAAAGAGCAGCTGACAGTGGTGTTCATAGACGTCGACTGCCTCAAGCACGTCAATGACAGCAGTGGTCATGGCGCCGGCGACGATCTGCTCAGAGCCGTCGTTCGCTGCGTCACTGAGGAGTTCCGCTCGTATGACCTGATCCTCCGCTTTGGAGGGGACGAGTTCATATGCTCGATCGCGGGCGACGGAATGGACGGCATCCTCGCTCGCTTCGAGCGAATATCCGCTCGCCTGAGCGCGGCGATTCCCGGCGCGACGATCTCCATTGGCGTCGCCGAGCGCACTCCCGAGGACACGCTTGAAATGCTCATAGGCCGTGCTGACGACGCGATGATCGCGAGCCGCGGCAACAAACGACGCTCCTTCGGTCCTGGGGAGCGTGGAACTGCAGGATGGCACTCCTGATCATCATGTCCGTCAGCGCAGTGACGAACACCGCTCTGTCCCACCCGCAAGCCGAGTGCCGCTCTCCGTCGCGGACGCCCGTTTTCCTCGTCGATGAGGGCGACGATGAAGTCCTCTACATTCCCATCGCGACGTCGGCTGGCGATCCGAGGTGCTCACCGATCGCCTAGCGTGGTGGCATGGCGGTGAAGGCATGTCTAAATGGAGGGCGCACACGAGCGGAGCATCCGGCGGTGCCGGTGAGTCCGCAGGAGCTGGCGCTGGATGCGCTCGCTGCGCGCGATGCCGGTGCTTTTGCCGTGCATGTGCATCCGCGCGACAGCAACGGGATCCAAACCCTCGACGCCGCGGCTTGTGACGCAGCGGTGCTCGCCATCAGGGCCAAGGCTCCGGGGTTGCCAATCGGACTCTCGACGGCTGCGTTCATCGATCCCGATCCCTTTGCTCGGGTGGCGGCAATTGCGCGTTGGCGAGAGGTGCCGGACTTTGTGTCTGTGAATGTGGGAGAGGCCGGATGGGCCGGAATCGCTCGCGCCGCCCTGCATGCTGGGGTTGGCATCGAGGTGGGGCTCTCCAACCGTGAGGAGGCGCTCGAGTTCTCCAGCAGCGCATTCGTTCATCGTGTCCTTCGGGCGCTGGTGGAGGTCGACGGCGGTGACGATGAGGCGCGCGCGGTCGCAGAGCTGATCCCCGATGACGTGGTTCAGCTGTGGCACGGATTCGGCCCGCGCACCTGGGAGGTGATCGCGGCGGCGTGTGCGGCAGGTCACGATGTGAGGGTTGGCCTGGAGGACGTCCTGGTGATGCCCGACGGTCGCGTGGCAGCCGGTAATGCCGAACTGGTGGCCGAGGCCGTGGCGATCCTCGCGAATTAGCGTCTTTTTTGTTCTCAGGGGTGATCCAACATACGGACTCCTGCGTAGACATTAGTCATGCAGTGCGAACAGCGACGGCTGGGCCGTCGTATCGGTACGCGATCCCGCCTGTGGGTGCGGGGGCGGTCGTTTGATGCTTTCTCGTTGCTCAGGGGGAGGGCCGCCAACAGGCGGGTCCAGAGACTGCCCCGTCGTATGCCCACCCGCTAGATCGCGCTAGATGATTGATTCCACGGGGATGTGCCGTGTTCCGGTGGTGCGGATGGTCGAGCCGCCCCAAGGACGCAGGCCGAAGGCCTTGCTGGTGGCAAGGTCGAGGCCGAGGACGCAGGCCGGCGAAGGCCAGACGTGCCATCCGGCGGTGCATAGCCGTGGAATCAATCATCTAGACCCCCGGCCTGATCATGTTGCCTGGATCGGGCTTTCCCGAGGAGGGCGCCTGGCTGTAGTCGCCGAAGTTACCGTCGCGCTGGGCGACAGCGCTCCCCACGCCCTCGCGCTCGGCCAGCTCGATGAACCGGTGGGCGTCGGGGGTGTTGCGCATGAGGCCGTCAAGGACGGGGCCCAAGGTTTGCGTGGATGCCAGTCCCATGTTCTCGTAGGCCTGGTTGACGATCAGCTTCATGGCACTCAACTGCGAGGAGGGAATCTTGGCAAGCGCCTGGGCGCGCTCGCCGACCTCGCTCTCCAGTTGCGCAAACGGCACAGCTGCGTTGATCAGCCCGGCGTCCACCGCTTCCAGGCCCGACAGCGGACGGCCCGTGAGCGCGTATTCCTTCGCCTTGGTGAGACCCAGACGATACAGCCACATGCCTGTCAGGTAGCAGCCCCACATGCGCGAGTAGGGGGTGCCGATGCGCGCATCCTCACTCGCTATCACCAGATCCGCGCACAGCGCCAGATCGCTCCCGCCGCCCACGCACCAGCCGTGCACCTGGGCGATGACAGGCTTGGGAGAGCGCCACAGGCTCATGAAGCGCGGCACCGCACCAAGGCTCTGCGAGGTCGCATACGTGAAGTCCTTGCCGGGATCCCAGACGCCATCGCTCGTCAGCTGCTCGTCCCACTGGTGAAAGCCCTCGCCGAAGTCAAAGCCTGCGCAGAACGCCCGCCCGGCGCCGCGCAGCACGATCACCTTGATGTCGTTGTCGGCTGTCGCCAGGTGCACTGCCGCCTCCAGCTCCTCGGGCATGGGGGGCACGATCGTGTTGAGTTGCTCGGGCCGGTTGAGCGTGATCGTCGCAATCGCCTCATCGGTGTCGTAGAGCAGTGTCGTAAACGGCGTCTGCATCGGTCTCTCCTCAGGTTCGGTTGTTGGCAGTATCAGTGGCGCCCCGAGACCTTGTCCACGAGGCGTCCCAAACGCGAGGGCTTGCCAGTGCGCTGCTCGTGGCGGTCGGCGCGACGGTAGAGCGAGTAGACGGCGTGGATCGCCGCCCAGCGCAGCGGCTCGGGCTCCCAGCGCCGAGGGTGGCGTCCCACCCAGGGAAGCGCCGTCAGGGCGCTTGCCCGGTCGAGGATCAGATCGCGGAGGGTCCTCCCGGCGAGATTGGCCGCGGCGACTCCCTCGCCGACATAGCCCCCCGCCCACGCAAGGCCCGTGCGCGGGTCGGCCTCGACCGACATGCACCAGTCGCGCGGCACCCCCAGCACGCCCGACCAGGCGTGGTCGAGCTGGGCGTGGCGGGTCGCTGGAAACAACGAATGGAGCTTCTCGCGCAGGCTCGCGACGGTCGCGGGGTGGGTATCGCCGCGGCCGTCGGTTCGCGAGGCGAACCTGTACGGCACCCCCCGACCCCCGATCGCGATGCGCCCGTCGGCGGTGCGCTGCAGGTACACATACGCGTGAGCACCGTCGCTGATCGTCTCGCGCCCCGACCAGCCGATCTGCTCCCACACGTCCTCGCCCAGCGGCTCAGTGACGATCATGGAGCTGTTCATGGGCATGAGCGCGCGCTTCAGTCCTGTGAGGTCGGCGGTGTAGCCCTCGGTCGCGCGGATGATCCAACGCGCATTCACCACACCCATCGGCGTCGTCGCATTGTGTGGAGCGATCTCGCTCACGGGCGTGTCCTCATAGATGCTCACACCGAGTGCCTCCACGGCGCTGGCGAGGCCGCGTAGGAGCTTTGCCGGATGCATACAGGCGACGTGCGGTGAGAATGTGGCGCTGGGGCTGCCCGGCAGGTGAACCCGAGCGGCTAGCTGCTCGCTCGTGATCGACTGCAGATCGCTATCGGCGAGGCCTCTACGGCGCGCCAGCTCGACGTGCTCGCGCTGGTGGAGCTCCTGGGCGCGATTGAGAGCTACCTCGAGATGGCCCCCCTTGGTGAAGTCGGCGTCGATGTCGTGCTCGGCGAGCACCGCTGCCACCTCATCGACCGTCTCGAACATGGCGCGCTGCAGGGCAGCGAAGCCCTCAGATCCATCGCGGCGCTCATAGACACGGGGCGGTCCTGAAAAGAAGCCGGAGACCCAACCGCCGTTGCGTCCCGAAGCGCCAAACCCCGCCACCTCGCGCTCGAGCACCACAATGCGCAGCGATGGCTGGGCACGCTTGAGGTAGTAGGCACTCCACAGCCCCGTGTAGCCCGCGCCAACAATCGCGACATCCGCTTCTGTGGCGCCCGGCAGAGGCGCACGAGGGGTGGGAGGACCGCCGAGCGAGCGCCACCAAAAGCCCAGCTCACCCGTTCTCAAAGTTGACACCGACACCGAGCCTAGATGGTTGAGCAAAGGGCTATGATCGCTGCGGGCCGCTCGGGTCAGGAGTGGGGATAATCGTGAGTGGGAGGAGCTTGCTATGGACGCGGCAGTCAGCGAAAAGGCGACGCCCGAGGGCCCAGCGGCTGCGCGCGCTGCCACGCTCGCCGAGGCCTTCCGCATAACGGCGGCCGATCGCGAGGACGAGGTCGCGATTCGCACCAAGCAGGACGCCTTCACCATCACCTGGGGTGAGCTGCGCGAGCGCGTCGACGCGCTGGCCGGTGGCTTGGCCGAGCTCGGCATCGGCCGCGGCGACACGCTCGCGCTGATGCTCTCCAATCGCCCCGAGTTCCACCTCTGCGACCTGGCGGCGATGATGCTAGGCGCGGCGCCTTTCTCGATCTACAACACCTACACCCCCGAGCAGATCCGCTACCTGGTGAGCGACGCCGAAGCCAAGGTGCTGATGTGCGAGCAGCAGTACTTGCCCACGGTTCTCGAGGCCAGAGAGGAGCTCCCGGGCCTGGAGCATGTGATCGTGATCGACGGCGAGGCGCCTGAGGGCGTGCTCGCGCTCGCGGACGTCGAGGGGTCGAACCCGGATTTTGATGTGGCGGCATCGGTGGCGCAGATTCAGCCGAGCGATGTGCTCACACTGATCTACACCTCGGGGACCACAGGTCCACCCAAGGGCGTGCAGCTGATCCACCGCAACCTGCTGGCGGCGGTCGAGGGATTGGACGTGCTGATCCAGTTCCCCAGGGACGGGCGCGTGATCTCGTGGCTACCGAGCGCCCACGTGGCCGAGCGAAACGCCCACCACTATCTGCCGATCGTCTACGGGCTGCAGATCACATGTTGCGACGATCCGCGCCAGGTCCTCTCCTACCTGCCCGAAGTACGCCCCAGCTGGTTCTTTGCGGTGCCGCGCATTTGGGAGAAGCTGAAGGCGGGCCTTGAGACGATGATCGCCGCGCAGCCTGAGGAGCAGGGCCAGGCGATGCAAGAGGCGCTGGCGGCAAGCATTCGCAAGGTGCGTCTGGAGCAGGCAGGCGAACAGGTGCCGGCGGAGCTTGCCGAGCAGGTCGCCAAGGCGGATGCGGAGATCTTTGCCGGCGTGCGGACGATGCTCGGGCTGGATCAGGTCGAGGCGATCAACGTGGGAGCGGCGCCCACGCCGGTGGAAGTGCTCGAGTTCTTCCACGCCATCGGCCTGCCCTTGGCGGAGCTGTGGGGCATGAGCGAGACGTGTGGCGCCGGCAGTGTGAACCCGCCCGAGAAGATCAAGATCGGCACCGTCGGACCCCCTGCGCCGGGCGTCCAGATCAAGCTCGACACAGACGGCGAGGTGCTCGTCAAATCCGAAGTGGTGATGCTCGGCTACCGCAACCTGCCGGAGAAGACCAGCGAGACGTTCACGGAGGATGGCTGGCTGCGGACGGGCGATATCGGCTCCTTCGATGAGGACGGCTACCTCACGATCGTGGATCGCAAGAAGGAGCTCATCATCAGCGCGGGCGGCAAGAACATGTCCCCGGCCAACATCGAGGCCACGCTGAAGACCTCCTCGCCGCTGATCGGTCAGGCGTGCTGCATCGGCGACCGCCGTCCCTACAACACGGCGCTGGTGGTGCTCGACGCCGACTTTGCGCCCGCGTGGGCCGCCAAGGAAGGCATCGAGGACACATCTCTTGAGTCGCTGGCGGGCGACGAGCGGGTGCTTGCGGAGGTTCAGCGGGGCGTGGACGGGGCCAACGCCAAGCTGGCGCGCGTGGAACAGATCAAGAAGTTCAAGGTCGTCGAGGGGGACTGGCTGCCCGGTGGCGATGAGCTGACCCCGACCATGAAGCTCAAGCGCAAACCGATTGCCGACAAGTACGAATCGGCGATCGAGGGGATGTACGGGGGTTAGCCTCGTGAATCGGGGTCGCTGTGGTCGCGAGCTAACGCTGGCTGAGCGCCCGGCGTTCCTGGCTTAGCCGCTGCGCCAGCGCCAGCGCCCGGGCCTGGCTGAGTGCGCTCGCGTGCGCTGCGCCGGGAGTGCCCGCCGCCACCCCTTGCCGGTAGCCGCGCAATAGGCGATTGCTTCGAGATTGGTTTCAACGCCTGAGAGATTGTCAACGAGCACGATCCAGCTCTGGTGATCGGCGCTCATTTCGCTGCCGTTGCGGATGGCAAAGCCCGTGTACTCACCGCCGCTGACCACATGCGAGCCGGCAGGGCACGTGGCCACCGACGTGCCTTCTTTGCCGGGCGCCACTTTGACGTCGGGGGCGCGCATGATCGTGAGCGAGCTGACGTCGCTCGGGCCCGGTTCGCCCTGTGGGCCGGGCGTGCCCTGAGGGCCCTGAGGCCCTGCTTGCCCGGCCGGCCCAGGTTGCCCCGGCGCTCCATGCGCACCGTGTAGGGACTTCAGGACGCTCGGCTTGATCTGGCTGGTGCTCGTGATCAGGTAATGACGGGCCGCCATCGCGCTTCCACCGAGCGCGAAGAAGATCGCCACGAGCGAGATGGCCGTTGCCGGCGATGGTCGATGTACATGCATCCCGAAGTTGCCCCGCTGACTTGTCGATGTGACGACGGCTGTGACCGCCGGGATGAGGCAAATGTAGATCCCCAAAGTCGGCGAGCAGGGGTCTCTGGACGAACGTGGGGTGGCACTCCGTGGTCGTCCATGTCTCCGACTGGCGAGGGTACCCGTTCGTAGCCGATCTCTGCGTGTGCTCTTGCATTGCAGCTGCGTCTGCATCGTTGCGCGTCGCCAGGTGTTGACGCTCTTTGTGCGGATGTTGACGAGCTGGGTTCCGTCCCCTAGCGTTTCAGAGGCGTGGTTGGCCGAGGGGAGCCTTTGACCGCGTACCAACGGTTCAAGGAGGAACACAATGGGGGAGTCCAGAGCAAACATACGACGCATCGCCAGCCGTGTGATCGCGGCGCTGGCGGTGTCGGATGTCGCCTATCGGCTGTTTGTGCGCGAGTCGCTGCGACGCGCGCTTGGGATCGAAGCCAAGCACGCCTAGACGGGGCGGGGGCGCCAGGGACGGTGCTGTGTGTCGCCCGACCGTTCCGTGCGCCTGCGCCGGGCTTGACACGAGGGCGTAGCCTGTCTCACTCGGAGCCGGTTCGGCTCGAATGGGGAGATGGGGGGATGGGGATGAGACGCATCGTGGCTCTCGGAGCCTGCCTTTTTGCTTTCACCGCGCTGGCTGCGGTAGCGTCGGCGTCGGCGAGCGCCACCGAACCCGCGTTCTATGAATGCGCGAAGGTCAAAGGCGGCAGCTTCCAAGACAAGAAATGCACTAAAGAAGCCGGTACCGTCAAGGGCGAGAAATACGAACTCCTGCCGGGCATCCGCAAGGCCAAAACCTTCAAGGGCAAGGGCGGCGCGATCAGGCTGTATGCGGCGGCGATCAACGCGCCCATTCCCTGTACCGGCAGCAAGGACGAAGGAAAACTCAGCTCGCCGACCACGGTGAAAGGCCTCGTGGTCACATTCACGGGATGCTCGACGATGTTCAGGCCCTGCACATCGCCGGGGGCCAAACGCGGGGAAGTGAGAACGGCACCGCTGGAGGGACAGGTGGGGGCGATCAGCGAAGGCGTACCTGGACTGCTGGCTGCGAGTGGGGGAACGATCGCATCGATGGCCTGCGAAGGACTGATCGTGACGCTCAGCGGCGGGTTCATCGGTGAGATCACAGGAGACGTCAATACGATGAGCAAGTCTTTCACCTTGACCTACTCGGAAACCGAAGGCGGCGAACCGGCTGTCACACGGTTGGAAGGTGGCGAAACGGAGGTTCTCGAAAGCCTGTTCGACGGCTCGGGGCCATTTGTGACAGCCCTGCGTGGCGAAATCACGAACAAAACCGAAGAACTCGAGGTCAGGGCGTAGGCTGCGATTTCAAGAGTTCTGTCATGCTGACTTTGTGAGCAAGCCTGACACGGAGGCACAAGGGACTGAGGCGACGTGCATGGCAGTGGCGGCCACATGAGAGCGGCGGTCGCAACGCTGTTTGCTGTTACGGCGCTTGCCCTTCCGGCGTCGGTGGGCGCGGCGCCGGTCGCCCGTGTCGCCTGCAGCTCCCACTACGTGTCGGCCACAATCGAAGGCGCACACAAGTGTCTTCACGCCGGGGAGTACTGCGCCCGCCGCGCCAACCGGCAGTACGAGCGCTATGGCTATGAATGCAGCACCGCCTACAGGCCGCCCCGCTTGAGGCGGCGCTAGAAGGTCCACCAAAGCCGGAGAGGGGTCTCGAACCCCTGACCTCCTGTTTACAAGACAGGTGCTCTACCAGCTGAGCTACTCCGGCCTGGCCTCGGGCATCGTACCGCCGTCGTCCTGCAAGCGGCCGACGTCAGCCATGGCCGGGGTGAGCTCATCGCGGCGCCAGAGGATTGAGGTGATGGGCCTCTGCTGCGGCGTGCAGGTAGTTGTCGTAGACGAACATGGCTCCAACGTCCTCGCGCACGACGAGCGCGGTGGCGAGGTGAATCGCGTCCATCGCGCGTAGCGGTGGAGTGTGCGCATCGGTGGCGAGTTGGATGATCTCGGGAGATATGGGGACTAGGCTGATTCGCTCGAGCATCGCAGTGGCGCGCTGCAAGACTTCTTGATCGCCGAGGCGCGTGGCTGTGCAGATGGCCTCAACTTGGATCAGCTCGCTTGAGACTTGAACGGGCCAGTCCACAAGGGCTGTGCGGAAAGCTTCTGTCTCAGGCTCGGCCTTGAAGAGCTTCACCAGAGCCGAGGCGTCGAGGTAGGCGGCGCTCACCCGCCGCGGACCCACCTCAGCGCTTCGCTCGCCGGCGCAGCGCCCGCTGCGTCCGGCTTGCCCGGCGGTGCCTCCAGCTCCAGCAAGCTCCCATGGGCGGGTCGCGTGCCGTAGCGCTCGGCGAGTCGGGCCTGCAGTTGGGACTCCGAGCCGGCATCTGCAAGAACCGCCCGCGCGCCTCGCAAAGTCAGCGCACGAATTTGCGCTGCCGCAGAGCGAGTCTCGGCAGCATCGAGCAGTGGCTGGGTGAGTGCGAGTGCGCGCTCCACCTCCGGGTCGCGGGGGACGCCCAAGCGAGGATGACGGGAGGCCATTTAATAATGGTAGCACTCTGGTGTAGCACTCTCGTCGGGCTAGGAATTGGCTCGTGCTAGCCGTCTGAGTGGTTGGACGGAGTTCGTCGATCGCCTGTAACGACGCGCTCGCCGCCGGTGTATGGAAGGAATGCCACGCACCACCGAGCAGATTCCCGAGGACCGTAGGGCCCCCGGCGCGGACCTGGACAGCTTTCGGGAGCGGAGCTTGACCCGCGGAGTCAACCCGGTCATCTACTGGATCCTGCGGGCGATGCTGGTGCCTTTCTTCTTGGTCTACTTCCGTATGCAGCGCATTGGCCGCGAGCACCTGCCCAGCACCGGTCCGCTGCTGCTGGCGTCCAACCACCGCAGCTTCTTGGACCCATTTGTCATCGGCACGATGGTGCGTCGTCCCGTCTACTACATGGCCAAGCGAGAGCTGTTCGAAAAGCGTTGGCAGGCCTGGATACTGAATGCCCTTGGTGCCTTCCCTGTGGACCGTGGCGCGGGCGATGGGGACGCGATGGCGACCGCCAGGGCGATCCTCGAACGAGGAGACTGCGTGGTGGTCTTTCCGGAGGGCACCCGTGTGCGACCTGGACCGCTGGGCGATCCCCGACGCGGCGTGGGCCGCTTGGCGCTCGAGACGGGCGCTGCGGTAGCGCCAATCGCGGTGATTTGCAGCGAGGACGTTCGCAGGGGTTGGCGAATCCGTCCGCGCAAGGTGAGCATCAGGGCGGGGCGTCCGCTGCTGTTCCCCACCGTCAAGCGATCCTCACCGACGCTTGCAATGGGCGTCACTGAGCGGATCTGGGCATGCGTGCGTCTGCAGTGGGAGTGGCTGGGCGGTGCCAAAGCGCCGCGCGAGCAGGATGTCCCGGAGGCGCCGCCGCGCGAGATATCGCGCGCAGCCTGAGTGCCTGGAGCGGCATGGTGGGTAGGGTGCAATGAGTGGCCGAGCAACTCTCTCAGAAGTCCAAGGCGCAGCTCGATGCGGAGTTCTCGGACCTGTACAAGGCGCATCTGCGAGATGTGTACAGCTATGCCTACTACCGCGTGGGCGATCATCACGACGCCGAGGACTTGACCGAGCAGACCTTTCTGCAGGCATATCGTCACTTCGAGCGCGCACAGCGCGAATCGCACGGCCGACCGCTGCGACCGTGGCTGATCCGCATCGCCCACAACCTGGCCGCCAACCTCTATCGCGACCGCTCGCGCAAGCCGGCATCGCCGATCGACGATTCCACGATGCTCACGGCTCTTCACACGACCGAGCAGCTGGTGGAGGGACGGGACGAGCTCAGCCGAGTGCTGGAGGGTGTGCGCATGCTCCCAGACGATCGCCGCGAGGCGCTGATCATGCGCTTTGCCCTCGGCATGGACAACCGCGAGATCGCTCGTGCGATGGGGCGCTCCGACGGCGCCACCAAGGTCCTGATCCATCGCGCCATCAAGCAGCTGGAGGAGATGGTGGGCGAACGCGGCGACGCCGGCACGGACACCTCGTCGAACAACGGCTCCGGGGCGCACGGCAAGTCAAAGGACAAGACCGATGAGTGAGACAGCACAGAGCTTCGAGGGGCTGCTGCGCGAAGCGCTCGCGCCAGTGGAGCCACCTGACGATCTGGCCGCGCGGCTGGAGAGCACGCTCACGAGCATCACTGCCATGGCAGCCGACGAGCTCGAGGCGTGGGAGCTCTCGGCGATGCGCGATCCGCGCAACTGGGCTCGCCCGGCTGCAGCGGTAGTCGCGGGTAGCGCCGCCGGCGCTGCGCTCGTACTGCTTCGTGCCCGCCGCCGCGCTCGTGGCTCAAGTCCCGGCCTGGACACCGTGCTGGACACCGCAGAGGGCGTGCGCGACACAGCCGAGCGTGCCCTGCGCGACCTTGGGCGCGAGACGCGCAAGCTGTTCGGCGAGCGCTGAGGATCACGAGCTCGAGCGAGTCCTAGCGGCGCGCTCCCCGATTGCCCTCCCTTGAGCGATGGGCTATCGAGGTAGGCTCTCTGCGCGACATGGCCACCTGCTATCGCCATCCCTCCCGCGAGACGGGCGTCTCGTGTTCCAATTGCGGGCGGCCAATCTGCCCCGACTGCATGACCACGACGCACGTGGGCATGCGCTGCCCGGAGTGTGCCCAGCAGCGCACAAAGGTGGTACGCATGCGCGACATGGCTCAGGTGCCGCGCGTGACGTATGCGTTGATCGCGATCAACGTAATCGCGTTCCTCACCGAGCAGGGACAGTTCTCGTTGACCGGCACCGGCATCCACGGCAAGGTCATCGAAGAAGGGGTCCTGTTCAGGCCCTACATCTCAGAATCCCACCAGTACTGGCGGCTCGTGACCAGTGGCTTCCTGCACGAGAACTTCCTGCACATCGGCTTCAACATGTATCTGCTGTACCTCCTGGGAATGATGCTCGAGACCTCGATTGGCTCGGCGCGCTTTGCGGTGATCTACTTCACGGCTCTGCTGGCAGGCTCCTTCGGAGCGCTGTTCGCGACGGCGGCGCCGACGTTGGGCGCTTCTGGCGCCGTCTTCGGCCTGATGGGGGCGGCGGTGGTGGAGCTGCGCGCGCGGCGGATCAGCGTGATGGAGTCCGGCATCGGCGGCCTGATCGTGTTCAACCTGATTCTCAGCTTCACCTTGGCCAACATCTCTGTGGGAGCCCACATCGGCGGGCTGATCGCGGGTTTCCTTGCCGGTCTTGCATTTCGCACGGCCGACCAGCGCAAAGTGCCCCTGCTTGGGTTTGCCGCCTGCCTGGTGCTGTGCGCGGTGGCGGTTCTCGCCGCGATAGCCGCCGCCGGGGCCACCGGCACCGGCATCGCCTAAGCAGCGGCAGCGGGCGAAACGGCCAACGCCTGGGCGCCCATGGGCGATGCCTTGACGCGGTCGGGGTGAAGGATGTGGGCGAGCAGCTCGAGGCCGTCCACCACACGGGGTCCCGGGCGTGAGAAGTAGGCGGAGGCGTTGACGGCGACGATTCGACGAGCGTTCAGCTTGGACAGCTCATCGGCAAAGGACATTGCCTCGGCGTGTGCTCGCGGCGCGTCGTAGCCACAGGGCATCACCACCACGACCTCCGGCTCGGCTGCCGCAACGACGTTCCAGGTGACGGTGTCGGATGGTTCGCCGGGCAGCCCCAGCACGTCGGTGCCGCCGGCCAGCTCGATCAGCTGGGGAGTCCAATGCCCTGCCACGAAAACCGGGTCGAGCCACTCGAGCGCCGCCACGCGCGGACGCTCTGCTCCGCGCACGGCGAGCTTTACCCGGTCGACGCGCGCGGCGGCCTGTTGCACCAGCTGGACTCCCTCGTCGCGCCGGTTGGTCGCCTGGGCCAAGGTGCGCACGTCGCCCAGCGTCTCGCCGAGCGTTTTGGGATCGAGGGCGATCACGCGCGGCTTCGAGGGCAGCTTGCGTGCAACCTGGGACACCTCCTCATAGGAGACTGCGCACACAGAGCAGAGCGCTTGGGTGACGATCAGGTCTGGCTCGAGCTTGGCCAGGGCGTCACGGTCGAGCTCGTAGATCGCCTGTCCCTCCAATGTGCGCTCGCGCACCGCCGCGTCGATCTCTGCGGCGCTGAGACCGCCTGGCAGCACGTCGCGTGTGACGCGGGGCAGCGCCAGGGCTTCGAGCGGATAGTCGCACTCGTGCGTCACAGCCACGACCTCGGGTCCTGCGCCGAGCGCAAACAGCAGCTCGGTGGCGTGGGGTACGAGGCTCACGATGTGCATCCACAGACTGTACGACCCACGAGCCTGTGCCAACCGAGCTACTCTCGGAGACATGAGCGCGCTTAGCGAGGAGGAGATCGAGCAGCGACTAGCGGTCGTCCCTAGCTGGAAGCGCGCGGGCGACGCGTCGATCGTTCGCGACTACAAGCTCGAGGATTTCGCCGATGCGGTCGCGTTCGTGGGCCGTGTGGCGGAGTTGGCCGAGCAGGCAAACCACCATCCGGACATGCTGGTGCACGGTTGGAACAAGGTTCGCCTCACCCTGTCCACGCACTCGGAGGGCGCGCTCACGGACGCGGACTTCCGGCTTGCGGGGCAGATCGATAGCCTGGGCTGATCCAGACGCCCTGCATCCAGGTTCTGACCATCGCCCTTGCTAGGTTTGGGTTCTCCGCAAGCGCGATGAACGACGAAGAAGAAGATCCTCCACGAAGTAGCGTGGCCTTGACGGGCCATCGACAACACGGCCTCAAAGGTCCAGGCCTCGGTCTGAGTGGTGTGCGCTCGGCGGGGAATGCCGGTCGGGCGTGAACGGCCTCAAGCTCATCCTGGCGGCGCTGCTGGTCGCCATCAACGCCTTCTTTGTGATCGCCGAGTACGCGCTCGTGCGCTCGCGCAGGGCGCGCCTGGAAGTGATGCGCGACGAGGGCGCCAAGGGCGCGACGCTGGCGCTGGAGCAGCTGAGCAACGTCAACGAGTACATCTCGGCGGTGCAGATCGGCGTGACGATGACCTCGATCGGCATTGGAGCGCTGGGTGAGCCTGCGCTGGCGGACCTCCTCAAGGGGGCGCTCGGCTCGACGATCAGCCATGGCGTGTCGGTGGCCGTGGCGGTGGTTGTGGCGTTTGTGATCATCGCCTCGGCGCAGCTGGTGGCGGGGGAGATGGTGCCCAAGTTCTACGCAATCGATCGCGCCGAGGCGGTGGCCCGTCGCGTGGCGCGACCGCTGAGGGCCTTCAGCGCGCTGTTTCACCCCATCATCGTTGCGCTGACAGCTGTCTCTGACCGGATCCTGCGGATGCTGGGTGTGGACATGAGCCTCGAGCGCAGCGGCGGCTCCTCCGATGAGCTCAAGCGGCTGATCGCCGAGTCCCACGAGGGCGGTCACATCGACCCGGGTGAGGCGGGCATGCTCACAGGCGTCTTTCACCTGCACGAACAGGAGGCGCGCCAGGTGATGACGCCGATCCCCGCTGTGGTGACGATCGACGCATCCCAGAGCGTGGAGACGGCGCTGCGGCTGTGCGTGTCGAGCGGCCACACGCGGCTGCTGGTCACCGAAGAGGAAGACCGCGACCGCGTGCGCGGGCTGGTCCACGTCTCAGAGCTGGTGCGCCAGCTGATGCAGGATGGAGCAGGGTCGTCGATCGAGTCGCTGGTCCATGACGCGCTGATCGTTCCTGAGACCAAGCCGCTTGACGATCTGCTGGCCGATCTGCAGCGCCAGCGCACTTCGATGGCGGTGGTGGTGGATGAGTACGGGCGCGTGGTGGGCGTGGTGACGGTGGAGGACATCATCGAGGAGGTGGTGGGCGAGATAGCCGATGAGACGGACCCCAGCACCGGTGAGATCCGCCGCTTGGCCAACGGCGATTGGTTCGTGCGCGGACATGTGGCAGTCACCGACCTGGCGGACTACGGCCTGGATCTGCCTGTGGACAGCGACGCCTACAACTCTGTTGGAGGCTTTGTGTTCGCCGAGCTTGGGCGCCTGCCCAGGCGTGGCGACACGGTCAACGCGGACGGCTTCTCGATCCGGGTGGAGTCGGTGCGCGACAACCGCATCGAGGCGGTCAGGATTCGCGAGCGCCGCCAGGTCCCGCGCGAGGCACGCGGCTCAGAGAACTGAGGTGGCGCCCGGGCCGCCCCGGTCTCTGGCGCGGAAGCTCAGAGTCGGGCGGCGGGGTGGCCTGTTAAACACGTCCGGCCCGCGGGGGGAGCGGACCGGATCGTGTGCACTGGGAGGAGGCGGGTGTGCGATGCGACTCTTGATGTCGCATGTACAAGTATCGCCACGTTGATGAACCGCAGCTAAAAGTCACCTCAGCTTGCATAAATGTTTCTCGGCGACGACGATCTGTCGCCAGGAGCAGGGCGGTGCTCAGTAGGAGTGCAGTCCGCGTCCGCTCTTTCGCCCCAGGGCGCCGCCGGCGATTAGCTCCTCCACGCGCGGCGGGATCGGCTCGCCGATGGTTTCACCGATTGCCTTGGAGACATCGAGGCCGACCAGGTCGAGTAGCGCCAGGGGGCCCATGGGGTGGCCGGCGCCGAGTCGCATGCAAGTGTCGATGTCAGTGGGGTCCATGCCTGTCTGTTCGAGTAGACGCACGGCGTTGAAAAGATAGGGGAAGAGCAGCCTGTTGACCACGAAGCCAGGCACGTCGGGAACGACCACAGGGGTCTTCTCGAGTTTCTCGCACAGGGCGAGGGCGCGTGCTCGCGTCTGCTCGGTGGCGGTGCTGGGAAAGATCAGCTCGACGAGCTTCATCTTGGTGACCGGGTTGAAGACATGGAGACCAAGGAAGCACTCGGGACGCCCGCTGGCCTGCGCGAGCTGCTCGACGGACAGCGAGGAGGTGGTGCTCGCGAGGATGGCGTCGGGCTCGAGGATGGCGTTGAGCTCGCCCAGAAGGCCTGCCTTGACGTCGTGGTCCTCGACGACGGCCTCCACCACGAAGGTGGCCTCGGCGAGGGCCTGCGGGTCGGTCACGATTTCGACATGCTCGGGATCGACCTCGGCATGGAGGCGGGCGAGGGTCTTCTCGACGGTCGCGCGAGCGCGCTCGGCGGAGCTGTTGGAGCGGGCGAGAAGCAGCACGGGCCCGTGGTGGGCGGCCGTTGCTGCCAGGCCACAGGCGATTGCGCCGCTGCCGGCGACGGCGAGACGTTTGCTCACTGTGCTCCTTTGACTGTCTTGGGGTTGATCTTTGTCACTGGCTGACTGACCAGTCAATCGATTTGACGCGATAGAGTAAGGGTGCAGGGTCCGGGCATGTTCTCAGAAGCGCCCCGATCGCATTTTGATCGGGTCCCGCGCCCCTAACGGCCACCCCGGTCCCCTCCCTATTCCGCCGGGCAACACACTGCAGGAGGACTGCTGACATGAGGCAACAAGAGGGCCGCGAAGTAGTGATCGTGGAGGCTGTGCGTACGCCGATTGGGCGCGGGCACAAGGAGAAGGGCTACTACAAGGACACCCATCCCAACACGCTGCTGGCCAAGGTCTACACCGAGGTGATTGAGCGCTCGGGTGTGGATGCTTCGGAGGTCGAGGACGTCATTGCAGGGTGCGTGCAGCAGTTCGGCGAGCAGGGCTTCAATATCGCCCGCAACGCTTGGCTGCAGGCGGGGCTTCCGATTGAGACGCCGGGCACGACTGTGGACCGTCAGTGCGGCTCAGCTCAGCAGGCTGTGAACTTCTCAGCTGCGCTGATCGCGGCAGGGGTGCACGACGCGATGATTGGTTCGGGCGTGGAGCACATGGGCCACCTGCCGTTTGCTGCGGGCATGAAGACGCAGGAGGACTTCGGTTATGCGTTCACGCCGGAGCTGATGGCCAAGCACAACATCGTCGGTCAGGGCCTTGGCGCGGAGATGATCGCCGACCAGTGGGAGATCTCCCGCTCTGAGCTCGACGAGCTGGCTGTGCGCTCGCACCGTCTGGCCCATCAGGCGACCGAGGAGGGACGCTTCGAGCGCGAGATAGTGCCGATGAGCGTCGACGGGACCGAGTACGTGACCGACCAGGGCATTCGTCCCGAAACGAGCCTGGAGGCGCTGTCGCAGCTCAAGCCGGCGTTCAAGCCCGACGGCAAGATCACGGCGGGCAACGCTTCCCAGATCTCAGATGGCGCGGCTGCTGTGCTGCTGATGTCGGCTGACAAGGCCAAGGCACTGGGGCTGAGGGCGCGTGCACGGATCGTCGACCAGACGACCGTGGGCTGCGACCCCGTGAAAATGCTCGAGGGCCCGATCCCGGCCACGCGCAAGATCCTGGAGCGCAACGGCATGAAGATCGACGACATCGACCTGTTCGAGATCAACGAGGCGTTTGCGCCCGTGGTGGCGGCATGGCGCCGCGAGCTGAGCCCTGACATGGACCGCGTGAATGTCAACGGCGGCGCGATGGCGCTAGGTCACCCCCTCGGCTCCACGGGCGCCCGGCTGATCACGACGCTGCTGCACGAGCTCGAGCGCTCCGACAAGGAGACTGGCCTCGTGACGATGTGCTGCGGTGGCGGGCTGGGTACGGGGACGCTCATTCAGAGGATCTGACCAGCAGGAGGTCCGTCCGCTCGCCATTACTCTCCCAGCGCCTGCTGTATAACCATGGTTACACAGCGTTGCAAAGGAGAGTATTGGTGGGCGGCGTCAAGGGCACGCGTTATGGTCCGCTCTCGCCATGCCCCCACCGCCACCAGACGGCTGCCTTCAGCCTTCCGGGCCGCCGCCCGTCCAATCGACGGCCACAGGGGCCAGCGCGAGCAGGGCAGCCCAGGTGGCGGCGTCGGTGACACCGCTTGCGGGTATGGCGTGGGCGGTTTGGAATGCCTCTAGGTTGGCGGTTGTCTGGGTGCCGAAGGTGCCGGTCGTTTCCTGGGTGGGCTCGGCGGTGGCGAGGTGCTCCTGCATCCACAGCACCTGATCGCCTTTGCTGCCTTTGGCGAGTTCGGGGTAGGTGGTGTTGGGCACGACGGTCGTGAGGGGTGCGAGGGGCGCCGCCAAGGTGCTCCAGCCGCTGGAGCCGGTTTCCTGCCAGTCCCAGAAGGACCAGCCGGTGGCGCCGTAGTCGACGGCCTCCTGGCGGAAGCGCAGCAGATCGGCGCTGGAGACGCCCCCGTAGGTCTGCCCGAGCGGAAATATGGGACGCCCGTACATGCGGTTGGCGATGTATGTGTTTGCGTAGACGGTGTCCACGGAGACGCCTATGTCCTTCCAGTACATCTGCGGGGCGTTGTACTGGGCGCCTTCGGGCCCCAGGAACACGGAGTAGGGGAAGGAGGGGTGGTAGGAGACGTAGGGGAAGGAGGCGAGCGCCACCGGGTAGTCGACGCCGACCTTGACGCGCAGATCGCGGATGTAGGTCTGGGCGGCTGCATAGTGGCCTTCGTACTCGGCCTCTGCATCGATGACCAGACAGTCGGCGCCGTTGGCGACGGCCTCGGCGCCGAGGGTGGCCTCGCCTGCTGGGTTGGTGCCGTAGACGTACTGCCACGCGCAGACTTTCAAGCCGGCTGCGTGGAGTTCTGCGACTAGCTGCGGCGAGAACTGGCTCCAGTAGTTGCTCGAGCCGTCGGAGCTCTTGACGAACACGGTGCCCACGCCCGCAGCATGGGCCTGGGCGATGATCGCGGGGACGCTGCCGCCACTGGATTTGCTCACGTACCAGATCCACATGCCCTGCCCATCAAAGGCCGTGCCGCTCACAGCACCAACGGCGGCAGGAGCCGACACTGCCACCACGGGGGGGTGCAGGGCGTGCTTGTAGACGTAGATGGGACCGTAGGAGCTCGTGTAGCGCTTGTGGCTGAGCAGGATCATGATGTGCCCCGAGTGGGCGCTGGCGGGGACGGTGACGATCAGCCCGGCGCTCGCTTGGCGCAGGTGGGAGGCGGGTGAGGTTCGGCTGATGCGCGCTCCAGGGGCTTTGGGGAAGGCCACGACCATGCCGCTGCGCAGGCCCACTCCTTGAAGCATCAGCGTGCCGTGAGTGGAGACCTGGTGGGGGTTGCCGCTGCATTTGGTGGCGGGCATGCAGCTGACGCGGGTGATGCGCACCGAGGTGACGTGCAGGGAGGAGACGACATTGGTGGCCTTGGGCGCGGCAGTGGTCGAGCCGGGTGCGCCAGTGCCGCCGGGGCTGGCGGCAAGGGCTACGCTTGAGAGACTGAGGGCAACGACCAGCAGCGCAGCCGAAGCTGCTGCGAGATGCGTCGATCGCCTGTGGGCGGCTGTGCTAGCCAAGATCACAAAACCCCTTTGCCTCAAGCCTTAGCGGTCGTCGAGGCTGTCTTTTCCGGCCCGATCAGCGAGGTCCCGACGTTACCGGCTCTGCCTTGGCAAACGTAGGAGCGCCAGAGAAGTTGCGCTGCGCAGGGCTCAGCCCCAGCGGAAGCCCACGCCGGATGGCTGCGGCGTCAACGGACTGGCGGGCAGGCCGGCGGGGGGAGAGGGCAGGTTGAAGCCGGTAGGGGCGACATCGTTGGGGGCGTCGGCGTGGAATAGCGAGGCGAGGTACTGGTTCTGGACCCGTCCGATCCCCAGCTCGAATTGGCCGCCGCCGTAGTTGCCGATGCCACGCTCGGCGCAGTAGTCGTAGGCGTCGAGCAGGTTGCGCAGCCCGCCCAGGCGCGAGGGCTTGATGTTGACCATGCGCGGCGGATAGGGCAGTGCCTGGATGTCCTCGATGGAGTGGATGGGCGCATCCCAGGAGAAGCGCTCACGATGGGCGGCAAGCACCGCATCTGTCTCCTCGGTCAGGGCCGGGTCCTCGATCCACGCCTGCGGGAACGCCTCAGCGACCCGACCGTAGAGGATTGGATCGGCGGGCTGGTCGACGACGGAGCCAACGTAGTAGCCCTTGAAGTCCACCGAGTCCACAGCGCCCGTGCTCACCAGCTCGGCGATCAGCTGCTCATCCCAGGAGCTGGTGGGGTCGAGCTTGAAGCGCAGCCACGGGTAGGCGTCCAGACGTTCGCGCAGCGGCTGCATGGAGGGCGGCTCGCCGAGTCGCAGCGAGACCACGAATCGAACAGGCTCGGGCGTGCGGCCGAGCGCCTCGTGCAGCGAGATACCAGCCTGTCTCAGCGCCAGGTCGAGCGCCGCAGACTCATACGCCCAGGTGCGATACCGCGCCGAGACGTCCCGCTGGGGGGGCTCCGGGAAGAGCGACAGCTCAGCCAGCCTCTCGCAGAAGGAGGCCAGGGTGAAGCTCCCACTCAGCGGCAGCGTCGGGCCGGCCGCCTGCAGGATCTCGTGATCGACCGCGTCGTAGGTCACGTCCTCGCCGATCCCCTCCCCCCCGGCGCCGCGCAGGTGGATGACCGTGCTCTTGCGCTCAAAGCCACTGGAGACGGTGTCCTGCAGCGGCTCGAGTGTGTAGTCGTCGATCTCGACTGCGAGCCCGGCGAGGCGCTCCCAGGTGCTCATGTGGAGGACTCGCGTTCGAGGCGTGCGACGAGCTCATCCAGGCGCAGCTCCTCCAATGCGGCCCCCACGGCTGTCAGCTCGCCGGCGCACAGCTCGATCAGGGTCTTGCCCTCGCTCACAAGCGCCAGGGTCTCGTTGAGGCTGGCCTCGCCGGAATCCAGACGGCGGATGATCTCCTCGACCCGGGCGGCGGCTGCCTCGTAGGTGAGGACAGGGGTGTCCGGCTGTTGGGGCTCGGTCATTGCCCCTGCACCACGGCTGCGATCGTGGCGTCGGCGAAGCGCAGCCTCAGCGACTGCGCGCGCCCGGCCTCCTGGGCAGTGGAGATGGCATTCCCGTCGGGCGTCTGCACGAGCGCGTAGCCACGCTCCAACGTCCGCTGCGGGTCATGGCCGCCGAGTGCCAGCGCCAGCCGCTCGAGCTCCCGGGGGCGGCGCTCGCGGCAGTCGAGCACGGAGGAGTCGACCTTGCGGGCCAGTACGATTGCGCGTCGCTCGGTCAGCTTGAGCTCTGACTCGATCCGCCGCCGCGAGCCGGCTCGAATCTCTCGGAGCTGTTGATGCAGGCGTGTCTGCTGGCGCTCCAGGTGCGCGGCGGGGGCGCGCGAGAGCATCGTCAGCTGCCGGGCCCGGGAGAGGACCGCCCGCCGGCCGTGCTCGCGCAGGCGAGCCGCACGCGCGAGCTGGTCGGCGCGCGCCCTGCGGCAGTCCAGGCCCACTGCTGCCTCGGCTGCGTGAGTGGGGGTGGAGCAGCTGACGGCCGCCACGTCGTCGAGCAGCGTTCGATCTGTGTGGTGCCCCACGGAGGCGATCACGGGCACCCCCAGCAGGGCCACCGTGCGGCACAGGGTCTCGTCGCAGAAGCACAGCAGGTCCGCCAGCGAGCCGCCGCCGCGCGCCACGATCACCACGTCGACCTGCGCCACAGCCGCCAGATCTCCCAACGCACGAACGATCGCCGGTGCGGCGTGGCGGTCCTGCACGGGCGTGAACGCCCACACCAGACGTCCCGACCAGCCACGGCGGGCGAGCGCCGCCTGCACGTCGTCGCGGGCCTTGCCACCCTCGCCGGTGATGACCCCGATGCTCCGCGGCAGCATCTGCATGGCAAGGGCCTTCTGCGGCGCCAGCAACCCCTCGGCGTCGAGAGCTCGGCGCAGGCGCTCGATCTTGGCCAGCAGGTCTCCCTCGCCGGCCACCCGCAGGTCGACCACCGAGAAGGAGAAACCGGGCGAGGAGGTGGCGCTGCCGGGGTAGTAGTCACAGCCACCGGCCACCACCACCTGCATGCCGTCGGCGAGCGTGCCGCCCGAGCGGGCGAGGATCGCCTCCCAGTCCTGGCGCCAGGCGCTGCACGGAATCGCGCCGGAGGCGTCGCGCAGCTCGAAGTACACGCGCGCGCGGGCCGAGCGCAGGTTGACGAGCTCGCCCATCAGCTGCACGCGTGCAAAGGAGCGCAGCTTGGAGCGAAGCGCAGCCGCGTACTCGCCGACGGGGAACGGCCCAGAGAGCTTGCTCTCGGGAATGCCCCCGTCCTCGGGTCGGGCGGACGGGACGATCGAGGACATGGCCAGAGGATAGGCGCTGGCTGTGACAGGTCGGCTGGGCATGCCGAGCACGTCGGGGGCTTCTAAGCTACCGCCGTGGCCAAGCGCAACACGGGGCGGCGGGGGCGCTCGCGCAAGCGGCGGGCGGGCTCGGCGGGTGCGCCGGCGGCTCCCTCTCCGAGCCGGCCCGTGCAGCAGAAGCCCTCAGGCTACAAAGCCCCTATGTCCGTGGGCGAGCGCCCGCAGGCGCCGTGGCATCCCTTTCCGCTGTCGGAGCTGTTGATCCTGGTGGGCGCGATTGCGACGATCGTGGGCTTCAGCCGTGCCAAGTCGGGCGGCTTCTCAAGCGGCGGCCCCACGTTGATTGCCGGTCTTGTGGCGGTGGCGCTGGGGACGATTGAGGTCACGCTGAGAGAGCACCTCAGCGGCTACCGCTCGCACACGCTGATTCTGGCGCTGCTTCCCACCGTGGCCTTCCACTCGATTGTGATCCTGGCGCTGGCCGCCCTCACGCGGGTCCCGCGGTGGGTCAACGTACCGCTGCTGCTGCTCGACGGGGCGTTGGCGACGTTCCTGTTCAAAATGCTGCGCCTGCGCTTTTTGGACGCGCGCCGAGAGCGCACCTTCTCGGGGCGCAGCTGAGGGAGCACGCGACTGGGTGCCGCGGCTCTGTGGAGGCGCCGAGGTGTTGCTCAGGCGGTGGGCTACTCGGCTGAGAGGCTGAGTGAGGGCAGCGGGCGCTCGCCCTCGGCGGCGCCCTCGCCGCGCGTCTCGCCCGTGAAGCCGAGCTGCTGCAGCCTTGCGATCTCACGCTCGCCTTCGATCCGGGCGGGGTGAGTTGCGGGCAGCGGGGAGATCAGCTTGGCGATGCGGTTGCGCAGCTGCAGGGCGAAGTGGGGTGTGGAGGCGCCCATCAGCTGGCGCACATCCTCGAGCGTCACCTCGTGGGTGCTGTTTACGCGACGGGGGTCCTCTGCCTGGCTCAATTTGGCCTTCCGCTATTCGACCTGGGAGGCCGAAGATTCTCCGGATGCTTCTCTGCGTGGACTGATCTCCAGCAGTGAGTCGAGTTCGGCCTGGGTGACGGCCGAGATCGAGTGCACGTCACCGATCAGCCAGCCGTGATTGTAGACGCCGCGCACGGGGCGGTAGTTGAAGGCTTCGGTGTAGGCGGGCTGGATGTCGCCGAGATAAGCCGCCAGCGCGGCCGGTATCTGGCTTGGGGCTTCGAGCAGCAGCAGCGGCCCATAGTTGGCCGTCGCCGACAGCAGCGCAGCGGCGGGGCCATCAAGCGGTTTGGTGGCGCTGGCGAACACCAGGCCGTGGCCCGGTTCTTTGACGCCCCAGCCGAACTGCCCGTCGGTATAGCGCGCGACTGCAATCGAGTTGGCGCTTGGGCTCGCCTGTTCGCTGCCGGTGGGTTGATTGAGCTGATGGACGGTTCCAAGGTGCCCCAGCTCGGAGAGCGTCGCTTGTCCCGCGCCGACGCCGTCCAGCACATAGATGGAGGGATGGTGAAGGTTCGCGAGCACAGAGGCTGTGGCGGCGGGCACGCGCCCGGAGGTGACGAACAGGATCGGCGCGATGCTCTCGGCAGCCAACCCGGCGGCCGGCATCTGCAGTGCTCGCGGCGCATTGGCGGGCACCACGATCACCTGATGGGGCGCGTTGGCGCCGGTGTTGGCAAACGCCAGGCGCTCGACGGTCGCAGCTGTGACGGGCGCATCGCCTACGGGCAGCGTGCGTGTGAGGTATCGCTTGGGCACGGATGCGTTGGTCCCGATCCGCAGCACCTGGGTGTCTCCCAATGCGGACGTGCCCACCGGGTTGAGCGCCTTGAGAGCTTCCACGGTCACGGGTGGCAGCACATTGCCCTGCGTGTAGAGGATCGGTGCGCCGAGAGGTGCGCCGGCTAGCTCGGAGGCTGCGAGTGCGGCGGGCCAGTTGCGCTCGTCGACCAGTACCACCACCTGGGGGCGCGTGGCGGTCGTCAGCCCGGGGTACACGGCGCGGGCGACTGCGGCGGCATCGGTGGCAGCATCGGAGCCGCCGAGGCGGGTGGTGTTGCGCGTCACCAGGCTCACGGCGCCCTCGGCCGTCACGGGCACCAGCTTGCGCGCGGCTCTCGATGAGGATGCTCCCGCCCCCTTTCCGCATCCGGAGAGCAACTCGACGCAACAGAGCGCCAGCACGGCGAGCAGCGGTGCGAGGCGGTCGGCACGCATGTGCGGGGACACTAGCGATTCCCGGCATTTGCGGGGAGAACGCGGGAAAAGGCTGTCAACCAATGCAAGCGTCATTGCACTTTGCTAGCGTGCCCACGCGAACGCCGAGTCCTTGACCAGGTGTCAGGGAACGGGGGACCCAAGTTGTTGGGGCGAATCCCGCGGTAGGACCGCGAGAAGCGCAGGCTCTTTCAGCGCTAGCCCGTCAGCTAACCCCGCAGGCCGACGAAAGAGGTTGTTTGTTTTGCGGGTATCTATTCCCAGCGCAGTTGTGTGCAGCTTGTTTGCCGTGGCCCTTGGAGCGCCGAGCGCCCTGGCCGCCAGCACCGGAGGAGCGTCTGCGACAGCCCCCGCAGCCACCGCTCCGACGACCGCTACTCCCAAACCGGCTGTTCGCCTGTGGCCGGTCACGTCCCGCTCCCGGAGCGTCGCCTACAGCGGCCCCGTATACGAGAAGACGGCCACGGGCGAAGTCGTGCCCTACCAGCCGCTGACCCCGGCGGGCACTGCCAGCGGCGAAACCGGCGGCAGCCCGGTGGGTGTGACCGCGGACGTCCAGCCCGATCTGCTCGTCCCGGGCACGCAGGCTCGCTATGTCGCCGGCCTGGCGGCCGCGCCGATGTCCGCTCCGGAATCCGTCCAGCAGATCATCTGGGCCGCCAACCAGATCATCGGGCTCCCCTACATCTACGGCGGCGGACACGCCTCTTTCACCTCACCCGGCTACGACTGCTCGGGAACGGTCTCCTTCGCGCTTCACGGTGCGAGCCTGATCACGACGCCGATGGACTCCTCGGAAATGATGAGCTGGGGATCGCACGGCGCCGGACGCTGGGTCACGATCTTCGCCAACGGCGGGCACGCCTACATGACGGTGGCGGGCTTGCGTCTCGACACGAGCGCGGCTGACGACCCCTCCGATCAGCAGGGTCCGAGGTGGCGGCCGCTGCGACCGGCCAACTCGGGTTTCACGGTTCGCCACCCGCTGGGCTTCTGAACGCTCCAGGTCGGCTACGCTTGAGGTCGTCGGCCGAGAACCCCATCGGCCACCCGTGGAAACGCAATAGGAGGATCAGATGGCCGGCCTGACCGGGCGCATGTCTACCGTCGTGAAGGCCAAGGTCTCCAAACTGCTGGATCGTGCTGAAGACCCGGCTGAGACCCTGGACTACAGCTACCAGAAGCAGGTCGAACAGCTGCAGAACGTCAAGAAGGGCATCGCCGACGTGGTGACGGCCAAGAAGCGCCTGCAGATGCAGGAGAGCTCGCTTCAGCAGAGCGTGGTCAAGCTCGACACGCAGGCGCGCCAGGCGCTGGCGGCCGGCAACGAGGATCTCGCGAGGACGGCTCTGGAACGCAAGAACGTCGCTCAGACCGAGCTGCAGGGCCTCGACACACAGGTCACAGAACTTGAAGACCAGCAGCAGAAGCTGACCGACTCAGAGCAGAAACTGCGCGCCAAGATCGAAGCCTTCCGCACCAAGAAGGAGGTCATCAAGGCGCAGTACTCCGCCGCCGAGGCCCAGGTGCGCATCTCAGAGGCCGCCACGGGAGTGGGCGAGCAGATGGCCGATGTGGGGCTTGCGATGCAGCGTGCGGTCGACAAGACCGAAAACATGAAAGCCCGCGCGGATGCCGTCTCAGAGCTCGAAGCGGCGGGCACGTTCGACGACATCACCCAGCTTGGCGGTGGCGAAGACGACATCGACCGTCAGCTCAAGCAGCTCTCGAGTCAGCCTGCGGTGGATGACGAGCTTGCCAAGATGAAGGGCGAACTCGGGCAGGGAAGCGCGGCGCCGGAGGCCCCGCAGATCGCCGCTCAGGGCGAGCAGCCTGCATCGCCGAGCGAGAGTGGCGCGGCATGATCGTGCGGATCTCAGGGGAGGGCCAGTATCGGCTCTCCGACGATGACGCCGCGCGGCTCAACGAGCTCGAGAACGCCGTCGTGGCAGTCGTCGAAGGGGGAGACGAAGGCGGTTTCCCGGATGCGTTTGCAGCGGTGCTCGACTACGTGCGCAGCGAGGGCCAGGTGGTCCCCGACGACGATCTGGAGGGATCGGACGTGATCATCCCGCCCGCCGACATCACCTTTGCGGAGGCAGGCAAGGACTTCACCGGGGAGGGCTTGATTCCCGATTAGGCGTCGCCGCCCTATGGGGCGACTGGCGGCTGGGCGAGGGAAATATGTCTCTCCTTGCGAACGCTGTATAGCGATGGTGTCACAGCAGTCGCGGAGGGAACATCACTGACTGCCCGTGAGTGTCATTCCCGACAGACGCTGTATAGCGATAGCGATACAGCAGTCACCACGGAGAGAACATCACTGACGAGGGACCGTGGTGTGTCGAGCCCCAGCCGACTCTAGATCGGTATGCCCCACAAGGGAAACCAGCGCTCCAGTTCCGGCTCGATAGGGAGTTCGGCGGCCATCTGGGCCTTGATCTGAAGCTCTCGCTCGGTGGAGCGTTCCTGCTGTCCTGCGCCCACGGCGGGGACGAAGGGGTACCAGAACCCGCGCTTGTAGTTGTAGATGAAGTAGATGCGCCGGCCTTGCGCGTCGGTGAAGGCGAACACAGCGCACAGCAGGCGCTCGCCATGCCCTGCCGTCTCGATGGAGCTGGAGACCGCGTTGATGCCGACGGCCAGGTCTTCGACGCTGGGCGTGCCCTCGGCGTTGCGCAACACCATCCAGCGATAGCCGTAGCTGTCGTCCTGGGTGGAGACTTTCGTGCCGCTCTCGCCGCCCGTGGCCGTGACCACTTCTTCCATGTCGCGCAGTGTGGCTTCGAACTCGCTCGTGGCGAGCGCTTGGAAGACGATGGCCGCGGTGCCGGCAGGCTTGATCTGGTGCTCGGACTCGAGCGTTATGTAGGCGGTGGAGATCGCGAACAGGCGATCGGGCGCCGGGCCCTTGACGGAGTGGCGCCCCGTGAGGATGTCGCGCAGGCCCACGAGCGAGGTCAGGCCGCGCCCTGGAGCTGGGACTCCAGGCGCTCGAGAGCCGCAAGACGCTGCTCGAGCGGAGGGTGGTCGGCGAAGATGTTCATCAGCGACTTCTTGGTGCGGGCCGGGATGATGAAGAAAGCGCTCATCCCTTCGGCCGTGCGCAGGTCCTGGCTGGGGACGCGCTCGATGGCGCCGCTGATCTTCAAGAGCGCAGAGGCAAGCGCGCTGGGGCGCCCAGTGAGCACGGCGGATCCACGGTCGGCCGCAAACTCGCGATAGCGAGAGAGGGCTCTGAGCAGGACGAAGGAGATGGCGTAGACCAAGACGGACACCAGAAGCACGTACTCGATGGCCTGCTCGCTTTCGCGGTCGCGGCCGTAGCCGCCGCCGAAGCCCCCCCCGAAGAAGAACGAGAACTGGATGATCAGAGAGGCGAGCGTGGCGAAGAAGCTGGCGAGCGTCATAACCATCACGTCGCGGTTGACCACATGGGTGATCTCGTGTGCCATCACGCCTTCGAGCTCAGCAGGGGAGAGCATGTCGAGGATCCCGCGCGTGGCGCACACCGTGGTGGACTTCTGCGAGCGCCCCATCGCGAAGGCGTTGGGCATCGAGGTCTCCATCACGCACACCCGCGGCTTGGGGATATCCGCTTGTACGCACAGACGCTCGATGATCCCGTGCAGCTCCGGCTCCTGGGCGGGAGAGACCTCCTTGACGCCCAGGCTGCCCATGGCGAGCTTGTCCGAGCCGAACAGCTGCACGAGCAGCAGGACCACGGCCACGATCACGATCAACCCGGCGCTGGCGCCGACCGCGAACAGGACCCCCACGAACACCACGTAGACGAGCCCCAACAGGAACAGCGTCAGCACCATCCGTGCCTGCAGACCGGTGTCCTTGCCGAAATTGGACCGTTTGGAGGCCATGGTGCGGATTGTCGCAGACCTAGATACGAGTGCCCTAAAGTGCCGCAGGGATCCGATGCTCTGCGCCAAGACTCCATGAAGCCCGAAATCCACCTGCTCGGCATCTCGATCAAGACCTTCGGGGTCATGTTCGCGCTGGGCTTCCTGGCGTGTGGCGCGCTCGTCGCGCGGCGGCTGCGCGAGCTGGAAAAGCCTGTCGACTGGTCTTATGAGATCACCTTCGCTGCGCTGCTCGGCGGTGTGATCGGCGCGCGCGGCTATTACCTCATCCAGAACTACGACCAGGTCAAGCACGACCTCATCGGCAGCGTGTTCTCGGGCTCGGGGCTCGTTTGGTACGGAGGCGCGATCGGCGGCGCTATTGGGGTGATCGGATGGATGCGCTGGCGCAAGGTGCTCGAACTACGGATGTTCGACATGTGCGCAACGGCGCTTGCGCTGGGCTATGCGATCGGGCGCATCGGTTGTCAGGTCTCAGGCGACGGCGACTACGGGATCCGCTCCAGTCTGCCCTGGGCGATGGGCTACCCCCACGGAACGCTGCCGACGCCGGCGGGCGTACGGGTGCAGCCGACGCCGATATACGAGACGGTGGCGATGTGCCTGGTTGCCTACGCGCTGTGGAGGTTGCGCGACCGCGTGCGTCCGGGAGTGGTGTTCGCCCTGTATCTCGTCGGCAGCGGCCTGGAGCGGTTCCTGGTGGAGTTCATCCGCCGCAACAAAGAGGTTGTGGCGGGACTGACGGCGCCGCAACTGGAGAGCCTCGCGCTGCTGGCAATCGGCCTGGTGTGGCTGGCCGTGATGGTGCGCCGTGGCGGCGCCCGCGCACTGCGTCCGACGACGGCTTAGACGGCGAGCGATAATCCCCGCCATGGTCACCGGCACGAGACTCTCACGCGCGTTCCCACTTGCCAGCCGCCTCAACGAGCGCGGTGCTCTTGAGGTCGGCGGTTGCGACACGATCGAGCTGGCCCGCGAGTTCGGGACGCCGGCCTATGTGGTGGCCGAGGACGACCTGCGCGCCGGCGCCCGCGCCTTCGTGCAGGCGGGGCACGACGGGGGTCATCCCGACTTCCACGTGGTGTTCGCCTCCAAGGCGTTCCCGTGCAGCGCCGTGCTCGAGCTGTTCGCTCAGGAGGGCCTGTGGTGCGATGTGGCCTCCGGCGGCGAGATGCACCTGGCGCTGGCCGCGGGCTTCGCGCCGGAGCGGATCGTCATGCACGGCAACGCCAAGTCCGAGGCGGAGCTGCGCATGGCGCTGCGCCATGGGCTGGGCTTGATCGTGATCGACAACTTCGACGAGATCGCCCGCCTCCAGGCGCTTGTCGGCGAAGGCGCACTGGCAGATCGCGCAGACGGTCAACCGGTGCTGGTGCGCGTCACGCCGGACGTGAGGGGCGATACCCACGAGAAGATCTCAACCGGCCAAGCGGACTCCAAGTTCGGCTTCTCCATGGCCGATGCGACCGAGGCGATTGCGCGGGTGCAGCGGGTGGAGGGGCTCGAGCTGAAGGGTCTGCACGCGCACATTGGCTCCCAGCTGTTGAGCATGGAGCCTTTTCGCCGTGAGGCCGCCGAGCTCGCCAAGCTGGGCGAGTTCCCCGTGTGGGACGTCGGGGGTGGCTTGGGGGTGGCCTACACAGAGGACCAGCCCGCTCCACCGCCGATCGAGGAGTACGTGGGGGCTGTGCTGACGGCGGCTGAGGCCAACGGCATGGGCCGCCGGCGGCTGATGATCGAGCCAGGGCGCTCGCTGTGCGCGAACTCAGCCGTGACCCTGTACTCGGTCGAGAGCGTCAAGCAGAACGTCTCGCGCTGGGTGGCTGTGGACGGGGGGATGTCCGACAACCTGCGCCCGATGCTCTATGGCTCGGTCTATGAGGCTCACGTGGCAGACCGCTTTGGTGGCTCCACGAGCTGTGTGTTGGCGGGTAAGCACTGCGAGTCAGGCGACGTGATCGTGCGTGAGGCGCTGCTCGACGACCCCCGGCCGGGTGACATAGTCGTGACGCCCGCTACGGGCGCTTACGGGTACGCGATGGCCAACAACTACAACGGCGTGCCCCGTCCGCCGGTGATCTTCTGCAAGGACGGCGATGCGCGCGTGGTGGTGAGACGCGAGCGCTTCGAGGATCTAACCGCGCGCGATGTCCGCTAAGCAGGAGGAGGCGGTGAGCGTGGTGGGCAATCGTGTGTCCTCGGCGCGCCCCTTCAATATCGGGCTGCTCGGCCACGGCACCGTTGGCGCGGCGTTTGCCGAGCTGCTCGCCGAGCGGGCGGATGAGATCGAGCGCTTCAACGGCCTGCGGCCGGTGATCAGCGGCGTATTGACACGCACGGAAGGCGACTTCGAGGCGATTGTGGCCGAGGCGGACCTGATCGTCGAGGTGATGGGCGGCCTGGAGCCGGCCCGTGAACATCTGCTGAGCGCCATGCGCATGGGCAAGCATGTGGTCAGCGCGAACAAGCAACTGCTCTCACAGCACGGCGAGGAGCTCTATGAAATGGCTCGCGCGCACGATGTGAGGTTGCGTTTCGAGGCCGCGGTGGCAGGGACGGTGCCGGTTGTGCGAGTGCTCGAGGAGTCGCTGTCGGCGACACCGATTGAGCGCATTCACGGGATCGTCAACGGCACCACCAACTTCATCCTCACTGAGATGGCGCAGGGCTCGAGCTATGAGGAGGCGCTTGCCGAGGCGCAGCGCAGCGGCTACGCCGAGGCCGACCCGAGCGACGATGTGAGCGGTCGCGACGCGGCCGCCAAGATGGCGATCCTTGCGCGCCTGGCATTTGGCTCGCCGGTCCATCTGGACGACGTGCGCTACGAGGGCATCGAGCACCTTCATGCCGATGATCTGCAGTACGCGCACGAGCTGGGTCTGAGCCTCAAGCTGATTGGAACCGCGGAGCGGCTGGGGGGTGGGCTGTCGGTTCGCGTCTATCCGACTTTCCTGTATTCGGGGCATCCGTTGGCGAGCGTGTCGGGCTCCTTCAACGCCGTAACGGTGGAGTCCGAGACGATTACCGAGATCACGCTGTCGGGCCCGGGCGCCGGCGGACGACAGACCGCAAGCGCCGTGTTGGGTGATGTGGTCAGCGTGATGACCGGCGGCGCTCGTCCACCGGCCCCGCCTTTGGCGATGCCGCTCGTGGAGGATGTCCACAGCGCCTTCTACCTGCACCTCGACGTAGCCGATCATCCGGGAGTGCTTGCATCGGTGACAAAGGTCCTCGGCGACCATGGGGTGTCGATCAAGTCGGTCGTCCAGCGAGGCCTGCGCGAGCACGCTCGCTTGGTCATGGTCACCCACCCGGTACTCGAGTCGAGCATGCTGGGCGCCGTCGAGCAGGTTGGCGCCTTTGATTTCGTGCGCTCCACACCGCGCACCATCCGCGTGATCGAAGAGGAGTTCGTATGAGCCAAGGAGGCTGTCAATGACCAGAAGCCATGTGCCCCTGATCGAACGCTACCGGGAGCGGCTGCCGTTCGCCGCGGGCGATCGGATCGTGAGCTTGCAGGAGGGCTCCACGCCGCTGTTGCGCGCGCCGGTGCTGTCGGAGATGCTTGGTGCGACTGTGCGCCTGAAGCTCGAGGGCGCCAACCCGACGGGCTCTTTCAAGGACCGTGGCATGACGTGTGCAGTCACCGCTGCCGTGCGCGAGGGCGCCCAAGCCGTCATCTGCGCATCTACGGGCAACACCGCCGCGAGCGCCGCCGCCTATGCCTCGCGTGCGGGGATCACGTGCGCGGTGATCGTCCCCGAGGGCAAGATCGCGCGCGGAAAGATGGCTCAGACGCTGATGCACGGCGCTCGTGTGATCTCGCTGGCCGGCAACTTCGACCAGGCGTTGACGCTCGTGCGCGAGCTAACCGACACGCATCCGATCGTGCTCGTCAACTCGGTCAACGACTACCGCATCGAAGGCCAGAAGACGGCTGCCTTTGAGCTGCACGAGGATCTTGACGGCGAGCTTGAAGCGCTGTGCATCCCGGTGGGCAACGCCGGCAACATCACCTCCTACTGGCGTGGCTTTCGTGAGATGGGCGCCTCGCCGCGACTGTTCGGATTTCAGGCTGAGGGCGCTGCACCGCTCGTGCTGGGCCATCGTGTCGAGCATCCGGAAACCGTTGCAAGCGCCATCCGGATCGGCAATCCGGTGCGCTGGGAGGACGCGATGGCGGCGGCGACCGATTCGCGCGGCGCGATCCGCGTTGTCAGCGACGCGGAGATCCTCACCGCCTACCGGCTGCTCGCCTCGCGCGAAGGGATGTTCTGCGAGCCGGCGTCGGCCGCTTCGGTCGCCGGCCTGCTGAAGTACGGCACCGACGGCGCCGAGCAGATCGTCTGCGTGCTGACCGGG
>JASLDD010000101.1 GCA_030151725.1 Solirubrobacteraceae bacterium | reverse complement strand
TTTCCAGGCTCAGAGCAGAACTGGAGAGGCCGCGGCTGACCCGCTGGCGGACAACCAGCTCCGATGTCTGAAGCTCACCGGCGATGTCCGGATAGGAGCGCTCCTCGAGGATGCGCGCGCGGACGGCTTCCCGCTGTAGCGACGGGAGACGCTCGAGCAGCTCGAGCACCCAGCCGTCGGCGCTTGCCGCGCGCTCGACCTGCTCCAGTTCCTCGGCGGCGAGCTCGAGTGGCTCGCGGATGCCCAGCCGGCGGCGCGCCACCGCCTCCACACGGCCGCGGCGAAGGCTCTTCATGAGCGTGTTGTGGGCGATCGCGAACAGCCAGCCCGCTGCCGAGGGTGTCCGTGGTCGATAGCGATGCGCGGCGCTGAGCGCCGCAGCGAACACCTCGGCGGTCAGGTCGGCTGCGACTTCCGGGTCGCCGGTGCGACGGGCGAAGTAGCCGACCACGGATCGCTCGTAGCGGTCGTAGAAGGCGGCAAAGGCATCAGGATCGGAGCGCGAGGCGCCCAGCAGCTCGCCGTCGGTGGGTTCGAGTAGGTCCACATCTGTTTAAACCCCGAGGGCTGGAATTTGTGACCGATCAGCTCATGGACACAGATCCCGTACGAACTGGCCGTTGTCCTCATCTTCGTAGGCCCCTTCGCTGTTGTCGGAGAACATGTTCGAGTCACCCGCCACTACGAGCGTTCCGCTGCCGATGCTCTCGCTGCCGACCAGCGTTGCTGAGCCGTCCGCGGTCAGAACGAGCGGCGCGGCGTTACCTGAGACGCTCGTGCTCGATACCCAGTTGTACCCGAGCGAGCTGACACCCGAGGTAAGTGACGATGGCTCGATATTGGTCGTCACGTTGAAGTATTCGTCGAGCGAGTCATCGTCAAGCGATAGGCCCGAACCGATGGAGTCCAGAAAGCCGTTGAGAGCTTCGTCAGCGGCACTCCAAGCGCCTCCTTCATGCTCGCCGATCACGACGATGGTGCCGCCTTCTTTCAGGTAGTCGGCAAGTTCTTGCGCAGGGGTCGCTTCGATTGATTGGTTCAGCAACAGCGCTACACATCGGTAGTTATCGAGGTTGTTGGGCAGTATCGATTGAACATCGGCTTCCTGGCCTGTGGCGTTCGCCCAATCGAAAAAGGACGTGTCGCCCGCGAATTCGTTTCCTGCAGTGTTTGCGGCATATACGAGCGTTGGGCCGGTCGCTGGGATCGTGGTTTTGGGAAGAGGCGGTGGAGGCGGTGGGGGTGGAGGGGGCGGAGGGGCTGGAGGCTGGCAGCCCTTCCAGAGATGCAGTTTGAAAGGGGTGTACGCGGGCGTGTTGAGCGAATGCCCAAACGCCTCAACCCCGGCGCTGAGCGAGCCGAGGTTGATGAGCAGTTCGCAGTCTTGGCCAGTGCTCCAGTCGAACTCAGGCCCAAAGTCGGCCTCGAGATGGATATTTGCTGCTTTGGAGACGCCGATCCCTGCCTGTATTCCGATCGATGCCGACAGCTGGACACTGCCGGAGATGGACGGGGTCCCGCTCAGCCACTCATTCGCACCCTGCTCTTCCAGCGAAGCGTTGGTTTCATCCCAGCCGGCGGCCGCATGTGCGACGGTGGTGCTGGCTACGTTGATCGCGCCAGCCTGCAAGGTGCCGTCAACGTGCAAGCCAGCCTTGAGCGGTAGCGTGGCGTAGACCGGTATGACGATTGGCCCGACTGGGACCCCGGCACTGTAGGGCCCGATTTCATGTAGGTCCCAGTCACAATCCACGCCCACCGCAGCTACGCCCACGCCAAGAGTCTCGGTCGTCCGCGCGGCGAGCGTGAGCTTCATCTGCGGTGGCCATGCTCCCAGAAACGCTTCGCGCAGTTCGAGATGATCGAGGTGCGCCCCAAACTTCAATAGGCCCGGTGGCCCGCACGCTTGTGCTGTGCGAGCCCGATGCAGCGAGGCCGCTTCAGCGGGTATGCCACTTCCAGCTTCCTGCACAGATCCCTCTTGTGCATTGAGCTGGAGGCTGCCGATGAAAGAGAGCTCCGGGACCGCATCGGTGGCTGGGACGGCCACGAGGCCGACCACAATTCGACGGCCTTTCGCATGAACGCCGGTGACCTTCGAGATCATCCCGACCGGGAGGGCGCTTGTGGGACCACTTGTGAGAATGGTCCCCACCGCTGGGACGGGAGTGCCGCGCGGAAGCACAATGGCGCTGGGGTTTGATCTTTGCCCGAGGAGCCCGAGCACCCGTGCCGGTAGCCGTCGAACACCAGGATTTATAACCGCGCTGTAGGTCAGAGCTGCGTGTGCTGTCTCCGCGGGCGCCACGTTCACAGCAAGGGTTCGCTTTGCAGGGTATGCAACCGCACCGGCGCGCAGGTGCCCAACGCTGTGACGCACCACGACAACCTCTGCTGTCAGCACGTAGCGTCCCGGGCGAAGTCCTCTTAGGGTCATGCGACGTGCCGTCACCGAGCGCCTATAACGATGTCCTCGGGCCAGCACAGAAGGCGCCTGGCCTGCCGGCAAGCCACTCACGGTGATCGTCAGCGACCCGGATTGAGCAGCATTGGCCCCTGCGGTCAAAACAAGCGTCGATGCCACCAAAAGCAAGATGCTGGCAGCCGCTATACGCAGCCGGATCTTCGCAATATGACGGCCCGACGGCCTCCACGCGAAGTCGAATCGTCCGAATGATCCCCCCATGCGCACACAAGGTTACAGCAGGAATCATCGACTTTGGCTAAGCCGCCGTGCTCGGCCGCGATATCCGTTCGGCATCGAGCCGGGGCCCAAAGCGCCAGAGGGTAGGCGCGGACGAGCACAACATCTTGCTCGATGCTGGGGCTCCTCGCAGAAACACATCCTGGGTGGACGCCAAGTTGTAGAGACTCACTGCCGCGACGCCTGAGACGAGTCGGAGCAAAACCGCACGTCAGCCCGAGGGGAGTTGAGCTGCTTCGAGCCGGTGGGTCGATTCGTTTTCCCAGACGGCTAGCGCGCGATTGCTTGCAGCCATCGACACGGCCGCGTTTCTGCCGTGCGGAGGTGAAATGACCGAAGGCTTCTGCCAGCTGCCGTCCGCTGTGCGCATAGTGGCTTCGATCGCGACCGGCCCCTGTTCCTGTCCCTGGGCTGGTGGCAGAGCAGTCGTCCACGCGGCGAGCAGGTCCTCGCTTGCGTCATACGCAAGCACGACTCCCGCTGCCGGGGTAGTGGAGAGTGGCATGGGCACGCTCCAGTTGCCCGCGAGCGGCCGAGTCGACACCTCGACGATTTTGGCTGACAAGGTCGAGAAGACGGCGGTAGCAGTGCCGGCGCGATCGACGGAAATACCGCCGGGCATGGCTTCGCGTGCGACACGGCTCTGCCTGGGCGCTCGGACGAAGGGTCGCTTTGGAGTTCTCACCGCGAATTCGAACGGAGCGTTCAAGGGCGCGCTTTCGTGTCCTTCAAGTGCCCAGACGACGATCGCGTTACCGCGTGCGTTGGCTGCGATCTCTGGCGCGTACGCGAACCTGCCTGTCGGCGAGAGCGCGATCGGGCTGCTCAGCGGGCGCAGATTCCGGTTCAGGGTCAGCGCTTCGATTCGCGTGAGCGAGCCGGGCGATATGGGGTTGCCGTGAGTCCACGCCAGCAGCGTCTCTCCTGCCGCGTCAAATGTGAGGCTGGTGTCAAAGCAGTAGGCCGTGTGCGCCACGACGCGCGGGCGCGGCCACCGGCCGTCCCGTGATCGCCTGTCGACCTCGACCGCTTCAGCGGTTTCCCGTGGCCCGATGGGGAAGAGCACGGTCGGGACATCCTCGGCGTTGAGAGCAACGTCCGGTTCCGGCGCAAAGGCGGGAGCTTCGCCCACCTTTTCCTTCATCACTGCGAGCACGTGCAGCGCTCCCCAGCGCCCCGCACGCCGGCTTCGCACCAGCACCTCGATCCGTGCCGAGCCGCGGCTCCTATGAATTTCTGACCAGACCACGGTGGTTTCACCAGTCGCGCTGACCACTGCACGAGGGGTGGATGCGTTCGCTCGCAGCGAACTCAGACGCACGGGTGCAGCCCACACGCCGCCTGCCTCGCGCGTGACCACAAGTGCCTCGTCCCGGCGAGAGCCCCGTGTCGGCGCCTGGCTCCAAGCGATCGTCGCGTCGCCTGCCGCATCCTCCGTGACCTGAATACCGCCTCCGGATAGGGGTCCGGTCAGCGACGCAACGCGTTCCGGAGTGCTCCACGAAGCCGCGGCAACCCCCACATGTATCAGCGCGCTCGCAAAGCAACTTGCCGTCAACAGACTTCGACCTGGCCACCGTGCCACAGCACCCTCCCAACGCAAATCGTATGTTTTAGGCGCCGCCACGCCTAGGACGAGCCGAAGCGAGATCGCACGTCGCATCAGCTCGGGACCTTTTCTCACGCCCATTGGAACACACTCCGCCGCCCGCCCGTTGCGGTTACGCGCTCGGCTTTCCTAGCGACGCGCAGATGAAATGAGCCTCGCCCCCACCGCGAGCGCGCGCCCCAATCGCGTAAAAAACCATACGGACCGGGCGTGAAGAAGAACGGGACCTGGAACGAGACGCCGCCGCGCCACCGGCTGCCCGGCAGCGCCCCACCGGGCAAGTAGCCTCACCGTCAGGAGTCATCGAGCCGCTCCCGGGGATACCCCTGGGGACGGCTTTTGCGCTTCGGCGCCGGGACAGGCTCCACAGGGCCCTCCGCGGAGGTCGAGCGGGCCTCGGAAGCGATGACGCCGAACCGAGGACACAACCGCCCGAGTCGCAGCCCAATTGAGAGCTCAAGCGATAACTCTCCAAGAGGCGACGACCGGAATCGAACCGGTGTAGACGGCTTTGCAGGCCGCTGCGTAGCCACTCCGCCACGTCGCCAGGTAGGAACGTCAAGGGTATCGGGCCGTTGATACCCTAGGCGTCTTCCCAGGGCGATTAGCTCAGCTGGGAGAGCGCCGCCTCGACAAGGCGGAGGTCACTGGTTCGAGCCCAGTATCGCCCATGTAGCAAAAGCCCTGTTTTGCAGGGCTTTTCTGATTTTATAGCCGCTCATGGTACTCCGGTGGTACTACAAGTTGCGGCTGACGCGCAGTAAAAGGGCCTCAAATCGGGTGCTTGAGAAGGAAGGCAGACGCGCAGCGAAGCGATGCCCCTTGACGTGCCAGAGCCCCACGGCCTATAAGTAGCGCCGCTCGGCGACCTGTCGAGACCCCAAAATCAGTGGCCGGACGGGTGCTTCAACACCCGCCCGGCCGTGTAGCACCGAAGATCACGCCTTCGATGCCACAGGATCACCGTAGCTGCCTGCGGAGACGGTCCTACGCTTCGCGCGTTCGTGCTTTCGGTGCCGAGAGGAGCCCGCGATGAGCACGACGGACAACATAGAGCTACCGGAGTCGGCGCGAAGATTTCACGAGCTGTACCGCTCGGACCTCAGCCGAGTTGGGCCAGTCTCGGACGCACAGATACTCGCGGCGATCAACCGAGCCGAACTCCACGATCGCAACCAGCGACCCGACGCCGGCCGGTGGGAGGTTGCCGCGCACTTGGGCTTCGTACATAACTCGTGGACAACGCGGCGGCTTCGGCCGCAGATCGATGCGCTTAGGTCCGCAGGGCGTATCCGCAACGTTCGCCGCTGCGGCATCGACTTGGTTGCGTTGACTGCCACTGGGCGCCGGGCGCTCGGGAAGGGCGCGTGTTGCTGGGCAGGTCTTCCTGCCTGAGTCTCCGCAGCATCGGAGTTGGCGACACTCGCGCTCGATGGCGGGCGACCGGATCGACGGGTTCCGCGAAGCGCTCCAAACGTCTATGGCCGAGCTTGGCGCGCTGCTCGACGCGGAGCAGGCACCCTCGGAGGCGTGGTTTGAGTTCGGCAAGCGGCTGAGCGCCGAGTGCAGGCGCCTCGGGTCCGCTTCCTACTGTCTCTTTGAGTGGGCAGAGCCCGACGACGAGCGTGCTGACGTGGACACCGTTCTAGGCCGACGCAACGTGTGGGGCTGGGACAGCGCGTATGGCTACTAAGCGATGCGACGGCGGCGCCGCCTAGCTCTTGCAGCCTCAGCGATCGTGCGAGCACAGAAGCCCGGCGTCTAAGCACCAGCAGGAACGCGGCACCCGCTGCGTGCAAGTCATTGTCGGTCGGTTGTGTGGTCAATCTTGTCCGAGTGTTTGCTCCTGCGTTCTCGCCACCTATCCCCGATCCGCCCTGCCGTCAGGACAAGAGCCGCACAGCCGTTCACAATCGAGACGATGAGCGCCACGTCCGTTAGGGGCATATGGCCGCCTCACGCAGCGATGCTTACGATTCGACGGCCATCTGGCATCACCCCGTCAGGGTAGGTGTCTGCGAGCTTTTCTGCGCGTGCTTTGTCGCGAACCCGTTGCAATGCATACAGCGCCGAGAAAAACACGTCGTCAGCACCGAGCGACCTCTGAGCGGTCGCCTTCTGGTTATAGATGGTGCTTGGACTGACGCCGCGCTGAGCCGCTATGTCAGGCACGTCCTCCTCCCCGTAGAAGTAACGGCCGATCACCTCCCGCTGCATTTGAGGCAAGCGCCCTACAGCGGTCTGGCAGGCCTCGCGCACCGGATCGTGTGAGAAGAACTCCTCGACGACATCGAAGACATCCCGCATACGGATACGGCCGCGCCACTCTCGCAGCCCGGCTCGATCACGCATGGTGGGTGCCGCGACTCGCTCGAGACCGGCGATGGCAGCCTGCATTGCTGCTGCCTCCGATGCCGATGCGCCGGCTGTCTCGGCCTCTGGCAGCTCTCCCCGAAGCTTGTCCAAGGCGCGATGCGCGATGGTCTCACGCAGCCACGGGAAGAACTTTGGTGGAGCTGACGCGGGATACCTGAACACCGCTTCAAGCGCGGCCTCGCGCGTGATGTCAAACAGGCGTTCCTTCTCTATGTGGCGGATCATACGGGCCTCCTCTCGGTTGGCCCAGTTCACGTCGCGAGGCTGAGGAGCGGCTCCGAAGTGCGCGGCGATAAACGCCTTGCTTACGCTCCGCCGCACGGGCTCAAACGTGAGCATCAAAAAGGTCAGCAGGTGCTCGTTTGTCTCTGGGTCTCGGCGCACCGCCTCGATGATTGGCTCAAGGAACCGCTGCTTCTGCCCAGCAGTATTCATTCGGTCCGTCCAATGCCACTTTTCAAGTAGCTCGCGGACCTGCGGGCCGTGACGAAGGCGTTCTAGCTCCTCGATACGGCGAATGAGCACTCGCGTCTGCGCGTCGTGTGGCTCGAACGCTTTGCGGCGCGCGGGCACGAAGGACAGCTCGCGGCTGTAAACGGCCACTGGCTCGCGGTCGTCGCGCTCCTCTTCTCGGACACGTCGCCGGCTCGACTCAAGGTCGGGTCGCCAACGATTATCGATAGGGCCGTTAGAGATAGGCATTTGTTTTCGTCTCCTGGGTTATAGGGCTGGGATCGGATCGTTCCGTCCCTCTGCCTCTACAGAACAGAGGCGATCTCTAGTGCGTGTCCGTAAAGGCAGAGAGCAGCACCCGTAGGGCGCGGAGATAGTCGTCGCGATTGCGTAGGAGCCGTCCACGTCGATCAGCGGCTAGATCACCGGGCGTGAGAACAATCAAGCGCAGCCCGTGAGCCGGCATCTCGACCGCCCGGCGTTCGTCGTATATCCGGCGCTGCTCTCCCCGATGCACACCGCTGACAGTCAGCACCTCGGGCTTGTCGAAGTGGGCCACGGGCTGATCGTGCTGACGCTCTTGATACTCGACTACGAGTTGGTGCCCTGAGTAGTAGGCATCCACGGGAAGGGCGCGACCTCGACCATTACGGCCGGGGTCGCCGACTAGCCAATCAAAGCGATGCTGGCGACTCGCACACTCTCCGAGGATCGCATCGCACAGGTCAACCACGTAGCCCTTGTCGGAATCAGCTTCTAAGGGACATCGAGACCGACGACTCGTGCTCTGATGCCAGCTGGCCGGAGAGCATCGCGGGTCCGTTCGACGACCTCCTCAAACTCGACCTGGGGCAGGATCAACGGGAGCGCGACGCCTAGGTAGTAGTCCAGTTCGGGCGCATCGGGAATGCGGTTAGAGCTACGGGAGAACACCGGGTAAAGGTGGGCTCGCATGAGCGCGATCGACGCCCGGCGAACATCGGCGTCGGCAGGAGTGACCCCGACCTCCGACATTTCGAGGTTGCGTGACTGCCATTCGCTGAGCCGGCTTATGACTGGCCGCTCCCATAGTCGGCGTTTCCACAGCCAGCCCGAGGTTGAAGTCGCCGCGATCAACAGCGCTCAAAGCACCAGTTGAGCCCGCGCGTATTGACGACGTACACGCTCGCGTAGAGGATCGCCAAGGGCACCGCAGGGATTATCAAGAGCGTGAGCGCTCCTATAACCGCATATTTGCGCCCCAGCGCTCGTACTGGGCGAGCAGCCACAGCCAGTTCCGATATGAGGCCCATTGCTCACGTGGCTGCGGCGATGTGATCCCAAGTGCGGGCACTCACGTTCGAGGCAATGAGCTTTTCGTCTGCCTCGGTCACGAGAGCTGACGATTGAGGTTCTGGGACGACGAAGCGCTTATTGGCGAGCTCGTACTGGATTCTCGTGACCGCGTTGAGAAAGTCGGCCTGGAGGACGCGCCCTGCGCCGCGCGCTGCCGTCGTATCTTGGGATTTCTGGAGAGCGTTATTGCCTAGATAGCTCGCGACCCCACCAACTGCTGCGCCCAAGATCGCAGCGGCGGCAGTGATCGCTACCACTGTTGTGTGCGAGTCCCAGCGTCGGTGGATCTGCGGGGATGGGATGGCGGTAACAGCTATAGGCGCCATTGAATGAGGCGACGACGCTTGGTCTGAAGCAGATAGCTCTGTCATTCGCATGAAGGCGGCTGACTGCTTAGGGTCAAACGGATTTCGAGTCTCGAAGACTTCGCCGAAGACATTCTCGAATCGAACCCAATAGGTGCGCGAGGCGAGCGCCCAGTTCTCGGGCAGTTCCTCCTTGGGAAACCCGACTGCGAAACGCCGGGTGATCTCCATGCCCTCGTCAGGTGGCACCACCTCTCCGGGGCGTATTGAGCGTAGCTCCATCCCGTCGCCAAAGGTCTCTTCTATGCCGGCTATCTCGACTCCGTGGGTGACGTTGAGAGCGACCCCAGGTCCCTCGTTGCGCAGCCGGTACGGAAAGCCGATGTGCCCCTCGGCGAGATCGTCGCCTTCCTCACCCTCTCGGATCGTGCCTTGGATGATCTCAGCGAACACGATGGGGTTGGACCTGAGCGCGGGCAGCCTCGCGGACGGCCTTACTTTGTTCGACGGAGGCTCTTATGTTGTCGTGCATCGCCGCTTGCTCGGCTGCTCCGCCTTCTCGAACGGCTGAGACCTGTTCCTCCATCGCTTGTGTCTGGCGACGGCTATGGCGGATTTGGTAAACGGCTACTCCGGCAAGGACGAGAGTCCCAACACCGCCAAAAATGGCAGCCAAGGTTGTGCCGCTCGTCGCGAGGATGAACATGGCTCCATCTTCCGTGGTTTGGCGGACATCAGGCTTCGCGGAAGCGGTCGGCCGTTTTAGGCCCGCGTCCGGTGCACGGTCGGTCAGCTGACGGCAGACCAGGGAAGCGCCGTAACGTGGGGCGAGCACGTAAGCCAGGCCGATTACAACGCGCAACCCGAGAGGGAGCTATGAAAGCGATCACGCTCAACAACGGCGTGGAGATGCCCGCGCTCGGGCTCGGGGTCTTCCAAACACCACCCGTAGGCAGTGCGGCCTCGTCCGAGGCCATCAGTCACGCGGTGCTGAAGGCTCTTGGGCTCGTCTAGCTCGGCGAGGTAGGGACTCGTCCTACGGAGCGGTGGGATACCCCCTGACCTTGCCTCAGCCTTTACACGTCGACGTGGACCAGGTCGGCGATCTTGGCTGCGATGTCCGCCATCGAGTCTTCTGCGGTGCTTAGGCCGCTTCGCGAGCCGAGCAAGGGGCTGACCTCCCGGAGAGCCTCGTAAGTCGTCCCGTGCACAACGGGAATGAGCTGTTCGCGCGCCAGCAGCTCCGAGAGCTCCTTATCCGCGATCCCCTCCGACGCGAGGCGGGTCAGCAGCGCGGGGGTGACCAGCACGATCCCCGCTCGCGACTTCGCCAGGCCCTTGTCGATCGCGCGAAGCAAGGGTGCACCGAGCATGACGTCCTTCTCGCTAAACCAGACCGATACGTCGTTGGATTCGAGCAGGTCGTGCATCTCCTTGGCAGTACCCTGCCGGTCATCCCAAGCGTGGCAGAGGAAGACGTCGCGAATGTCAGGGTAGGCACGCGCTCGCTCCTCGACGGTACGGCGAATAGGAGTTAGCGACCGCACTTCGGCAGGCGTGTAGTTCACGGTCGAGTTGCTTGACGACCAGCTCGGCCGCGCGCTTCTGCTGAACCCGTCGCTGCTGCTTGTGCCGCCTCCACCGCTGCGCGGCTCGTAAGCCGGCGGGTAGTAGGCCCGAGGCGAGTACCGACCGTAGCCGCCGTACCGACCGTAGCCGCCGCCGCAAGCAGGACAGGCGGCGGCACCGCTCGCTGTGCGATGGCCCCTTACCGGTGCTGTGCATCTACTCATGCTCCGATGGTAGCCGCCACTAGCGACATCACTTATGAGGACGCAAACCAGCGGCTCGACTTCTGCTTCGGACGATCAGGGAGCCTAACGGGGAGCAGTCGTCAACAGGCTTGCTTGCGACGGGTTGCGCGGCGCCGCGCGAGTCGAGACTCGCTTCCCGTCCGTACGGGCATCACGAGTGTGCTGCTGCGGGGAGTCTCTCTGGTCGGACTCCTGGACAAACCAGCCTAGGAGCTTAAACCAGCGTAGTCATTCCCGCTGATAGACACGCCTGCTTAGGCTGCGTGCTCAGAACGCTTACGGGACATTCTGGCCTCCCCCGACGCTCGTGTGCTTCCTGTTGTCGGTCAGGCGTATCCAGATCATGTCGGGGGGAAAATTGTCCCATGGATTGCCGTTCGGCTTTGGTCGTCCCGTGACATCGAACGTAATAACAGCTTCGTCAGGCGTAATCGATTCATACCCAACTCCGATGGTGTTGAAGTCAGGCGAAAACACGGGCGCAGCCGCGTTCTTGCCTGTGTCTGCGCCGATTGACCAGGAGAGCGTTGGGACAGAATTCTTGTAGCTGGTGGCCCTCTTTTTGATCGATCCATGGATCGATTCCCAGATCACAGCCCAAGACGGTCCCACCCCGGTCGTCTCCGCCCACATGTTCGTTCTCCGATTGATGGGGGCGAATTTGGCGCTTGCCAGTCCACCGAGGTTGGCCTCAGTGTCGTAGTGCGCCTGCTGCTGCGCCGTAGACGAGAGCGCCGGGTCATAACTCAACGGAGCTATGCCCTTCTGCTTGCGGACGGCGTTTATGTCCGACACGAGCTTCAGCCTCATCTCAGCGGTCGCACGAGGCACGTCCGGAACGGATGAAGTCCCTATGCCAGCTACCCAGATTACACCTGTAGCGATCAATCCAAGCACGCACGCCGATGCCCCAATGATCCGTGGACGCTTATCGAGCTTCAGAGCGGCGGCGCCCGTCGCGAGAGCGAATGCGAGCACGGCGAACCGCAGCGGTAGCGCAAGAAACGACGCGACTGCCACGATGGCTGCAAGAAAGACCGCAATGCCGTCGTCGCCGCTGTTGATAGCCGTGTAGATAGCGCGCTCAGTCTTCCCTGGCGCGCGCTCCACTTTCTGCTCGCGTTGGCGTGTCGCCTTCGGCTCTTTCGGGACCTTGGATCGCGCGGCACGCGCACGCTCGGACTTCGACTGCCTGACAGGGGGCTGATGGGATTTTGCCGCTGGTGTTGAATAGTTGCGCGGCGGCCTGCGCCGCGGAGGTCCTCCAGGCATCTGCCGATTGTTACGGCCGACCCATCTCGATGCAAGCGCGACCGAATCGAGACAAGAATGACGCACCTACGGGTCCTGCGCCTCCACATTCAGAGTCGGCGGCTGACTATGCGCATGTCGGATGCGCCTAGCTCCCAGCACGTCGCGCGGAGCCTGGCGCGTCGTGGTACTTCCCGCGGTACTTCAGTGAGCGAATCTCAGCTCATCTCAGGGCACCTGAGAGCAGCTAACAAGCCGCTTCTCGCCTGAGCTAAGGCCCGGGGGCGGTTTCGAGCCCAGTATCGCCCATCGGTCTGCACCGCAGTCCCCCATGCCGTGCTGCCTACGGTGTAGCGATCACACACCTGGTACCGGGGGCTTTCGCGAGGCGTTTGTCGAGCGTGATGAGAGTGAGGTGGGTCATCTCTGCAAGCGCCACGTAGGTGGCGTCGTAGATGGAGAGGTTTAGCCGTAGCTCCCAGGCGCGCGTAGCGAGGAGGTCGTAGGGCCATAGCTCGATCGCAAGGTGGAGCAGATCCGCATGGGCTTGGACTGATTGATCGGGGCTGATTTGACCAGCGAGCTCGTGTCGTCGAATTACGTTGGCTGCCTCATAAGTGACAAGAGCCGGTGCTGCGATCTCGCCCGCTTCGACGGTTTGCGTGACCCATTGGCCGTCGGGGCCGCTGTCGAGTAGTAGGGCGGCAACAGCGGATGCGTCGCAGACGAAGCTTGAGCTCACCGGCGATCGGCGTCGCGCGCCGCGAGAATGGACGCCGCGCTCGCCGTGGAGCCCGTCACTTCAACTCGGGCGCGCGCCCGAGCGATCACATCACCCACGGGCGGGCGTGCTGCGGAATCGATGAGCATGCTGCGCAGGTATTCCTGGAGAGACTGGTGGGCTCTGGCGGCTCGCGCCGCAAGCTCGTCCCGAACGTCGTCCGGGACGTCCCTGACTGTGATCGCAACCGCCATACAGGCAGTCTAGCAGCATTGCAGCCATTATGCAGGCGTGGGCATCCGTCTCTCAGGAGTGTCTCGCCAAGCGCCGCCGCGTCGAGCGGTCGGCCTCGAGCGCTTTGGGCTCAGTGGAGGCGATGAACTCCCCGAGCACCTCGACGAAGCGCTTGGGCTCGTCCAGTTGGGGGAAGTGTCCTGAGTCCTCAAAGACCTCCAGGCGACTGGTGGGCACCTGGGCGTGTGCGCTGTGGGCGTGGGCGACGGGGATCAGGGTGTCGTGCTGCCCCCACACGAACAGCATCGGTGCACGTTCGGCCAGGTACAGGCGATCGGTGGCGTCGACCCGCTGGCCGCTGGGCTCGACGACCGAGCGCACTGTCCGCAGGAATGCTTCACGAGTAACCCTGTCGGCGAGCGAGGCGTGGCCGCGGGCGCTTTCGCGCAGGTCCGTGCCAGGCGGCAGTCCCACGGCTCCCATCACTCTTCCTACCATCCGCCCGGCACTGAGCAGCCGGCTGTGGGTAAGGATCGGCAGGACATACTCGGAGCCTGGGAGCGTCGCAGCGCGGAGCAGCAGGCTGACCTCGCGGCCCAGCCCCCCGCTGTCCACCAGGATTAGCCGTTCGCAGCGCTCTGGGAACTGGTAGGCCATCTGCATTGCAACTCCGCCCCCAAGCGAGTGCCCGACGAAAGTGGCCCGGTCATGTCCGAGCTCCTGCAGGATGTCGCGCACGAGGCTCGCGTGGGCGCCCAGTGAATAGTCGCCCGTCGGCTTGGCCGAGCCACCATGGCCGAGCAGATCCGGTGCGATGACCGTGAAGTGCTTGGCCAACCCGGGCATGACCTGCGCCCAGGTCGTCGAGTCCGACGTGATGCCGTGAATCAGCACCACCGCCGGGCCGTCTCCGGCCTGACGATAGGCGTAGCGATTGCCATGCAGGGTGACACTGCGAAGCCGATACGCCTTCATTGCAGTCAGCGCTCCTGTGCGGTGCGGTTCTGGGCTCATCCGAACGGTACCGCGCGAAGCCATAGACGGACGGCCGCCCGGTACGCGTTGGCCGTGGTAAAGCTGTGGGCGCCCCACACCGCGCCCGGGGGACAGATCGTGCGCTTTCCCCACACGCCCGAGGTCTAGCTGTAGTTCCTGAGGACGTTGTTCATCCGGGCCTCCTTGGAGGCTGGGAGGTGTCAAAGCCACCAGTCCCAAGGAGGACACCGGATGAAGCTCCACGCTAACGCTCGCCTCAGCGTCAAGGGGCGCGAGCTGCTCGTCGATCGAATCCTCATGCAAGGTTGGTCGCTGATGCAGGCGGCCCAGGCCGCCGGAATCAGCGACCGCACGGCGGGAAAGTGGGTCGCTCGCTATCGCCAGGAAGGAGCGGCCGGGCTGTCTGACCGCTCCTCGGTGCCCGTGCGTCAGCCGACGCGCACAGCCGAGGATCGCGTGGCGGCGATCGCGGCGCTTCGTCGTGTGCGCTTGACAGCGGCGCAGATCGCGATGGCTCTCTCGATGCCGCTCTCCACGGTCTCGGGGATCCTGACGAGCATCGGGTTGGGCAAGCTCAGCCGCCTGGAGCCACCAGAGCCACCCAACCGCTACGAACGGCGATGTCCGGGAGAGCTGATCCATATCGATGTCAAGAAGCTCGGACGCATCGGTCGTGGCGCTGGACACAGGGTGAGCGGAAACCGTGGCCCGGGGCAGCGCTCGCGGGGCGCCGGGTGGGATTTCGTGCACGTCTGCGTCGACGACGCCACACGCCTGGCCTACGTCGAGGTTCTTCCTGATGAGAAAGCCTCAACCGCTGTCGCTTTCCTCGCAAGAGCTACATCCTTTTACCGCTCCCACGGCGTGCGGGTGCAGCGCGTGATGACGGACAACGGGCCTGCCGCTCGATCGCGCACAAGCTCGCGTGCACAGCGCTCGGTCTCAGACATCTACGCACACGGCCCTACCGGCCACAAACCAACGGAAAGGCAGAGCGCTTCATCCGCACGATGCTCGGCGGCTGGGCCTATGGCGCGATCTACGCCTCAAGTGCACAGCGCACCGCAGCGCTATCCGGCTGGCTCGAGGAGTACAACTGGCGACGACCACACGGCTCCCTCAGCCACAAGCCACCCGGAACTCGCCTACACGAGC
>JASLDD010000070.1 GCA_030151725.1 Solirubrobacteraceae bacterium | reverse complement strand
TACGAGCAGCAGGACGAGGGCATGGACCTGGACTACGTCCCCCACGCCCGCCCCGCAAAGAACACCAACGGCCGGCCACTCATCGCCCTCTCAAACGCCTTCGGCTTCGGCGGCCACAACGTCGTCATCTGCCTAGCTGTGAACCGAGCCGGCTAGCGCTGCCGAGACAGTGGTGGCGTCGTCTCGAGCTCAGCGTGGGCGCGGCGGATGAGACGTTTGCCGTCTTGACGCGCGGAGAGCTCGAGCACGATCCGGCGAGGGCTCTGCTCGGTGATCTCCGCGGCGAGCACCAGCTCGCTCATGGGAACCGCCATGCCACGAAATTCAAGGGACAGCTTCGTGAGCGCCGCCGGCTGGCCTGACTTAGCTGCTGCCAGCGTCGCACAGCGCGCGAGCTGAGCCATCGTGTAGAGGCCGTGCAAGATCGTCCCAGGCAGTCCGGCCGCGCGCGCGGCCTCGGGGTCTGTATGAATTGGGTTGTGATCGCCGGAGGCGGCGGCGTAGCGCTCTGTGGTCTGTGCGTCAGGTGTGAAGCGCAGCTCGGCGACTGGTTGCCGACTCATTTGGGAGAGCCGATCATGATCGTCCATGCACCGGCTGCAACCTCCATACCGTGCTGGTTGACCGACCGGGACCTGACGATGAGCATCTCGCTGCCGGCGCGCTGCTCAGCACCTTGGGCCGAAGCGGAAGTGGTGATCGTGTCCCCCACGGCCACCTCGCCGGCCCATTGGAACTCCTGAGCCAGGTGGAGTATCGGTCTACGGCCGCCAGCCGCCTCGAGCACGACCGGCCAGACGGCAGGGGCGGCGTAGACCGCCGCGAACATACGCGGCGCTGGGGCACCGTCGTGATAGGTCTCTCCAACGGCGCGGGCATAGCTACTCACGGCCGATGCAGCGACCACGAATGTTGCGCTGTGGCTCGATCCAGCTCGTGGGCCGGATGCAGCGAGCGCGACCGAGTGAGTAGACCCCGTCCCAGCGTTCACTCGAGTGCGATTTCCCGGCACGGCGCTCATCGCGATCATGCTGACACCTCTTGTGCGCCCTCCACAAGCTCCCTGCACAATCGACCGCACTCGACGCGACTGCTGCCGCGCCCGGTGCTGTTGATCGGCGGACTCTGGCCGCCTAGCCTGTCATGTGTCATAGGTTCGGTGGAATTTCGGGCGATCGGAAAGGAGCTGCTGTGCATCTCGTGGATCATTCGGTGACGGCAAAGTGCTCGGCTGCGGAAGCGTTCGACTTCATGGCCGAGCCCAGTAACGACTATCTGTGGCGAGGAGACCTCAAGGAGATCACCTTCGAGTCCGACGGCGACCTCGGCGTGGGAACTCGCTACCACCAAGTGTTCAAAGCGCCGCTCGGGATCGGGGTCAGGGCTGACTTCGAACTCACGGAGTTCGCACGTCCGGCTCGTATGGCGTTCCATACCTATCGTGGATTGGTGCGACCCGACGGCTTCCTCGAGTTCTCTGACGGTGACGGGAATACAACCATTCACTTGGTTCTCGAATGGCACCCCCCGCGCCGGCTGTTGAATTTCGCAGGCAAACTGGTTTCGATGAAGATGCAGCACGACACAGAGCGCGACTTCGAGCAACTGCGTGAGCACCTTGAGCGCGGCGCCGAGTGGCGAGGCAACAACTGACCGATCGTTCTCCAGCGCCTGTGCCACCAGGCATCCGCGAGCTCGTCAGCGCCTGGAGGCGCTGACGCGGCGCACACGCAGCGATATCTCCCCCAGGTCGTGACCCTGCTGATTGAAGGATGCGGTCACACAGCGAGCGTCTGAGGGTTCGTGTGAGTCGCCATCGATCGTCACCACGCATTTCGCCGGTGGCCACAGCGCCGCGTATTGGGTGAGATTCGCCCGGCAGCGGTCCAAGACAATCTCCTCGGGCTCCCAGCCCTCGCCGGCGAGGACAAGCATGGCGCTTTGGCGCGCAGCCTCGAGCATCAACATGCCGGGCACATGGTCGAGTTCATGGTCGAAGAAGCATGGGTGCGTGTTATCGACGACGAGGTCGCACTGCGAGTGCCTGTCGCCGTGCTCGGGCTCGGCCACGACGACGTTGCGTGGGTCAAGACGTCCCACGCGCGCAGGCGCGACTGCCACCGGTGCACTGAGCGTGGCGGGCACGTCCGAGATCGATACCCGCCGCGCGCGCTCGTAGATCACGCTTGGGATGAGAATGGCTGTGCCCTGGAACACGATCGCCGGGCGCTTGTCGATGTAGCCGTAGCCGCGCATGGTGTAGTTGCGCAGACGATCGCGCTTGTAGTGCGCGATGCCCGGCGGCACGTGGATCGTCATCTGAGAGGGGTCGGCGGCGAGGCGCGTGACGTCGAGGTCGACGATTTCCGCCTGCAGCGAGGCCATCACGAATGCCGTGTCCTCGGGCACCTCGAGCCCACCGTGCCCGAAGAAGGTCATGGCTTGGCGTCCGGCCTCGAGCAGGAGCAGGAGGTCGTGATGTCCGTTACGGAGCTCGCAGTAGACGTTGTGGCTGCGGGGCAGCTGCACGGCGATCGCGCCAGGGCTCCCGTCGCTGATCAAGCAATCGGTTACAAACACCTCGTCGAGCGAGCGCTTGTGGACGAGCTCCCGGTCGATCGTTCGGTTGAACGTCAGGGCGCTGTGTGAGCCAGGGGGCGTCGGCGGGATCTCGTCCAAGACGCTCGTGGCGCTCGAGTCTCCGTCGCACGGCTGCTCGGCTGCCTCGTGTGGCGTGATCTGCAGCCATCTGGCGATCCGCTCGCCGAGTTGGGCGCCATGGTCCTCTTGGAGAAAGTGGCCGGCTTCACGGATCACATGAAGCTCGGCTCGATGTCCAAACTGGTCGTGCGTTTCGGCGCCGTACTTCTCCAGCGGGAACATCGGGTCGGAGTCCGCCCACAGCAGGAGCGCGGCACGCTTGTCGCTGCTCAGCGCCTCGAGAGTTTCGCGTCCCGCTTTGGCACTTGGTGCCTCTGGCGTCAACGGAATCAGTTTCGGGAACGCTCTGGCGCCAGCCTTTGAGACGCTATCTGGAAACGGAGCATCGTAGGCCGCGAGCACCTCCTTGGAGGGCTTGACGCGACAGCCGAGACGCACCATCCGCGCGATCGGAAAATCTGGGGTCTGGCGGACCAAGTCGCGAAAAGCTCGCCAGGTCGGACCCATCTCCTGCGTCCCTGTGAGCACGCCCGCGTCCATGACCACCAGCCGCGAGACCCGCTCGGGCACCTCGAGCATCGAGACGCGCAGCCCGATAGGCCCGCCCCAATCGTGCATGACCATGCATACGTCCCTGAGATCAAGGTCGACCAGCAGGGACGCGATCGCGTCGGTGTGACGGTCGTAGGAGTACCAGTCCTCGTCTGTCGGCTTGTCGGAGCGACCGAACCCCGGCAGATCGGCGGCAATCGTGCGAAAGCCGGCGGCCAGCAGCGGCGGGATGAGCTTGCGATAGAGAAAGGACCAGCTCGGCTCCCCGTGGAGCATGACCACCGGTTGGCCCTCCCCCTCGTCGATGTGAGCAAGTCGGATTCCTTCCCACTCGCGATAGTGCGGCTCGTAGGGAAAATCCGGGAGGTCGGCGAACCGCTCCTCGGCAGTGCGTTGCACGTTCGACACCGTGGATGGCTGCCCGCTGCTCACCATGGTCGCTCCTCGCACGAGCGCTAGGCGGGGGCTGGGGCCGTGCAACGCCCGATGATGACCGTGATGGCCTCCCCAAGCGTGGCGACATCTTTGAAGTCGTCACGCTCAAGGGTCACACCGAGACGTTCCTCGATGATCTGCGCAAGCTCGACGAGATCCAACGAGTCGATATCGAGGTCCTTGAGGGTGGCCTCGGGCGTCATCAGTGCGGGGTCGACGTCAGCGAGCTGGCTGAGCTCGGTGACGATCAGGTCTTTGATCTCCTCTGGTGTGGCTGTTGCACCCATTGCATCGTCTCCTGTTGTGGGTTTCGGGGTTTAGACCGCCTGGAAGACGATCCTGAGCAGCCCTGCCTGTCCGAGCACGAAGTGACGTGCCGATCCGACGAAGAAGCTTTCGTGCAGCGAGACGACCTCCTCGCTGCCGACGATCTCGATCGCTCTCTCTCGAGAGCGCGAGAGGTTGGCATGCCATGCCATCAGCGTTCGCGCGTAGTCCATGCGATCGTTGCGCACGGAAACCACCTCGAACAGACCATCGCAGGCGGCAATCAGCTCGGCCAGCCAAGGCGCATCGATGTTGGGGAAGATATCGGTGACGATCAGGCGCAGGTCGCGGCGCCCCTGGCGATCTAGAGGCACGTCGCCCTTGGAGACGGACTGCAGCGCCAAGCGCCCGCCCGGGGCAAGCCAGCCGCGACAGCGCTCGAAGAAGGCACGGTGTGTCCGGCGACGCGTCTCCTGGTCTGCGCCCATGCGGACGAAGTGCTCGATCGCGCCGATCGAGATGATCGCGTCATAGAGCGTCGTAGGATCGTGAGTCTCCCAATGCTCGATCTGCGCGTGATAGCGCGGGTCGTTTGGAGCGTTGATGTAATCAACCTGCTCCTGGCTGAGGGTGATGCCATGAGCCTGCTCGACGCCGTGATGGTCAACGAGGCGGCGCAGGAGGCTGCCCCAGCCGCAGCCAACGTCGAGAACACTGCGGGCGCCCGCTGCATTGGCACCCCCAATCAGGTAATCGAGCTTTCGGAGCTGGGCGGTCTGGAGATCGTCATCAGCTCCCGTCCACAGGGCGGACGAGTAGGTCATCGTCGGGTCCAGCCACAGCCCGAAGAAATCGTTGCTCTGGTCGTAGTGGTGACTGATCGAGGCAGGGCCTGCTCCGGCGTATCCATCCTCTGCAACAACTCCTCGGGTCACTGGTGATCCCTTCTCACGAACGTTGACTGTCAGCCCAAGATAGGTCGCGACGTCTCACGCGGTCAAACCAGGCGCAGCTGCGTCCGCACCGACGGGACGCCACGGATGAGTATCTGGCGCTCGCTGGACGCGAGGCAGGTGCGTAGTTAGGCGAGAGCGGGAGGAACTGCGACTCGTGCGCGGTGGCCGTTAAACCCCTTCAGCGCCTTATCCATCCCAAGGTAAAACCGGTGCTTGACGACTTGGCCGCCGCGAACGGTCCACAGGTGAACAACCTCGTAGGAGGTCTCAGGATCGCCGTGGCGGCGCCGGCTTCGGTGAAGGATTCGGGCCAGCACGAGCTCGCCATCGCTGCGCATCGTCTGCGGCTCCGCTGTAAAGACGGCAGCCGTGGAAAGCAGCGAGGCCACGAACGCACCGACCTCTTCGCGGCCGCGCATGAAGAGTGGTTGGATCTGCAAGTCGAGCGTGTACCAGACGATGTCTGGATGCAGGTGAGCAACGAAGCCGCTGACGTCACGGGTGTTGAACGCCGCGTACATACTGTGAATCAGTGCGGCCGGCTGCTCGGGCGGCGCGATGGCGCTCATCAGTGGCCGTTCCGCACAGCGTGACTTTGAGCGGGCGCGCGCGCATCGGCCAAGGCATGACCGGATGCCCTGTCGGATGAGCGCCGCCAAAGCGTCTCAATCGTAGCCAGCGCGGTGAGCTGATCGCGTGCGTTCAGCACGCGGGCGGCGAGCTGTACCAGTCCGGCCTCCTCGTTGACTGCCGAGCAAGCAGCGATTCTGGCGGCGACGTGGATGGTGTCGCCGATCTGGACAGGATGCTTGAACTTGACCTCGCGCAAGGCACGCAAGGCGATCAGTCGTTCGGGGTCGATTGGCACGAGGCCAAGCGCGAAAGAGATAACGAGGGCGCCGTGCGCGATTCGCTCACCAAACGGACCCGCTTCACCGAACGTTCGATCCACGTGTTGGGGTGCGATATCACCGGTGATCGCGCCGAACATTGTGATGTCGCTGTCGCTGATAGTGCGCCCGTGTGTGGTGAAGGTGTCTCCAACGGTCAGCTCGTCGAAGTACCTCGAGCAGATGAGCCGCGCCTGTGTGCTCATTGGATGCATCGCCTTTCGTTGTGGAGCAGTTGACTCGCTGTATGGGGCACCATCACATCGCCGCGCTGCTCATGCCGCCATCGACGGGAATCACGACGCCGCTTATATAGCTAGCGTCATCTGATGCCAGGAAGCGAACGCATGCGGCGATCTCTGAAGGCTGGCCAACGCGCTGAGCCGGAATTCGCTCGGCCACACCATTGGCGATCATCTCGCGCACCATGTCAGTCTCGATCACGCCGGGTGCCACGGCGTTGACGGTGACGTTGCGGCGAGCGACCTCAATGCCAATAGACATGGTCAAGCCGATCATCCCTGCCTTGGCGGCCGCGTAGTTGGCCTGGCCGGGAATCCCGCGCACGCCGCTGAGCGAGGTGATGTTGATTATGCGCCCAAACCTGGCTCGCAGCATTTGACGAAGCGCACGTCGGGTTGTTTGAAACGCGCCGGAGAGGTTGGTCTCGATGACCCGCGTCCACTCCTCATCGGTGAGCTGCACAGCGAGCGCATCGTTTGTGATGCCGGCGTTGTTAACGAGCACGAGCACAGGCCCGTGCTCTTGCTCCAAGCGTTTGAACATGCCCTGGATCGCCGACGGTTCGGCGACATCTGCCTGGAGTGCGACCGCTCGCCCGCCGGCTCCTTCGATCGCGTCTACGGTGTCGTGAGCGCCTTGCGCGTTCTTGTTGTAGTTCACCCCCACGGCCCAGCCGCTCGCCGCGAGCGCTTGCGCACATGCGGCGCCAATCCCGCCGGAGGCACCGGTGACGAGTGCGCAGCCTGTTTTGGTGTGATCGCTGTGAGCCATGGTCAAGTGCGAAGTAACTGGTCACACCCTTCTATCAGGCGAGTGCAGTTCGGCGCCAATACGACGGGCGCGCTGCGAGCGTCCTAAACGGGAAGCGTCTCAGGGGCGGTAAGCGAGGCGGAGGGCGCCCCTTGAGGGTCGGCCCACAGACGCTCCCGATCCCAGTGATACAGCGGCAGCGGTACGACTGTGCCATGCGCCTCGATCAGGCTCTCCCAGTTGAGCGGGAGACCGAACGAGTAGAGATCGCAGGCTGTTCGCCAGAGCGCGCGTGAGGGCTCGAGCAGCGTGGCGGACGGCATTGCGGCATGAACCTCGCTGAGTAGCGCGCTCGCGCAAGCCGGCGGAGCCAGTGAGAGGACGATCGCCGGTCGGGCGCCGCCGAGACCTCGCAGGGTTGCGCTCACCCCATCCACTGAGCGAGCGAGCACGCTGTGCGCGCGGTCGGATGCGAACATGTCGGGCATGATGCCGGCGGTGCAGGAATCAGATCCACGACGCAGCGCATCGGCGCACTCGAGGAGCGTCGTCGCACCTGCCAGGTATGCGGCGAGGAGCGCGCCGGTTCCTTCGCCAACGAGCGCGGAGGGCTCGATACCGCTACGTTGCCAATAGTCGGCGAGCGCAGCCTGCAACGTGAACGCTTGGGCGGCTGCGAGGCGAGTGCCGTCAAGCTGCCCAATCACGAGTCCGCTGTCGGCGAGAGCAGCCGTGATGCGCAGGTGACTGTCTTTGAGTAGAGGGTTGGCGACGTCCATCGCCGGCCACGGGCTCGACGCGGTGTCGTTGGCCTCGCCGAAGGCGAACAGCACGGCAGGAGGCTCGGATTCAGCGCTCGACAGCTGCGTGTCGGTTTGCCGGGCATCGTCGGCGAATCGCTCGAGCTGGTCGGCGAGCGCCTGTGGAGTTGAGGCCGCGGCAACGGTTCTGAACTCGTGATGGGTTCGCCTGAGCGCTGCGGTGTAGCAAATGTCGTGGATCTGCCCAACAGCTTGCGGGGTGCGCAAGAACGCCACATAGTCGGAGGCGAGGTGCTTGAGCGCAGTGGCAGTGCGGGCCGAGATGGCCAGCAGAAGCGGCGATGCGTGCCAAGAGCCTGTGTGGCGCTCGCAGTTCGCAGGCACAGTGGCGAGCACAGGTGGGAGCGGGGCCTCGCCGAGGACTATGTGGGCGTTGCCACCACCGAGCGAGAGTCCCGTGACACCTGCGAGGCGCTTCGTGCGTCCACGAGGCCATGGCGTGAGCCTCGTGACGAGCCTGATACCGAGATCTTTGGTGTCGATGTTCGGATTGGTGTGACGGTGGTTGATAGTCGGTGGGATCTCCTCGTGGTGCAGGCATAGGACGGTCTTGATCAACGATGCAACCCCCGCCGCTGCCTCGCAATGGCCGATGTTCGGCTTGAGCGAGCCGACCAGGCAGGGGTGGCTGTGGGGTCGCCTCACGCCGATCAACTCGCCGACAGCCTGGGCCTCAAGAGGGTCGCCCTTCTGTGTGCCGGTCCCATGCAGCTCGATGTAGCCGAGTGCAGCGGGGCTGGTTTGAGCTGAACGGCAGGCGGCGCCGATCAAGTCGACCTGGCTGTCCTTTGAGGGAGCGGTGAGCGCAGCTGTGCGACCGTCGTGATTGGCCGCGCTGCCATGTAGGACCGCTAGTACGCGATCGCCATCGGCCAGCGCCTGCGGCAAGGGCTTGAGCACGACGATGCCGGCGCCCTCGCCACGGACGAAGCCGTCGGCGTCGGTGTCGAAAGTGGCGATGCGCCCACGCTTGGAGAGAATGCCGGCGCGCGACATCATGAAGTCGGAGTCCGGAGTGAGGATCAGGTTGACGCCGCCCGCGAGCGCGAGATCGGCCTCGCCGGCCCAGATCGTTGCGGCGGCGAGATGCACTGCGGTGAGCGAGGACGCACACTGGACGTCGAGGGCAACGCTGGGGCCGCGAAGATCGAAGAAGTGAGAGATCCTGTTGGCGGCAAGCGCAAACCCCACGCCGGCCGTCGCGTAACCGGCGACCTGTTCGGCACTCTGGGCGAGCAGCTTGGCGTAATCGGGCCACATCACCCCCACGAACACAGCAGTCCTCGTGCCTGCAACGTGCTCCAGCGGCAGGCCGGCGTCTTCGAGAGCCTCCCACGCGGTCTCCAGCAGGAGGCGGTGTTGGGGGTCCGTGAATCGGCACTCGCGGGGCGACATGCGAAACGCACGCCAGTCGAAGCCACTGACCTCGCCAATGCTGCCGCGTCTGCTCACTCCCGGGCGCGTATCGCGCGGGTCGCCCGCTGCGTGAAGCGGCGCGCGGTAACACGGCGTGTCCGTGATCTCTTCGCGGCCCTCGTGTAGGGATTGCCAGAACTCCGTGGGTCCGTGTGTGCCGGGATAGCGACAGCCGATACCGATCACCGCAAGAGGCGAACGCTGACGGGAGCGACGGGCCCGCCGGGTCACTGGGCCAATCTGAGTCGAGCCAGGAGTGCGGAGATTGTTTCGACGCTACGGAAGTTCGCCGGCGTGATCTCTGTTCGCGGGACAGCGATACCAAAGCGCTTGTCGATGAACTCAATCAGATCGTTGAGACCGAGCGAGTCAAGCACCCCCCACTCCAAGAGCGGCGCGTCCGCGGTGACCTCAGCACGTCCGTCGAGGTGACTTTCGGCGATGTAGTCACAAAGCATCGCGATCACGTCCTGGTTGCCGTTGGCAGGTGGAGGTTGAGTACTCACGGGTGCTCCCGCGCGATCGTCTGGGCGGCCTTGCGGTCCAGCTTGCCGTTTGCTGTGCGCGGCAGATCGGCAACTACGCGAGCGTCGTGAATGATCATGTAGCGCGGTAGACGCTCTGAGCAATGACGTTTGAGGTCGAGGAGCTCCACGTCTTCGCCGTGGTGAGTGACGATGAGCGCGACCAAGCGTGCCCGAGAGCCCTCGCCGCTCACGAGCGCAACGGCTTCACGGATCCCCGGGTGAGCGAGCAGCGCGCTCTCAACTTCGCCGAGCTCGATTCGATGACCCCGCAGCTTGACCATTCCGTCGCGGCGCCCAACGTAGCGGTAGGTGTCAGGATCGATCCTCTCGACGATGTCACCTGTGGCGTAAGGCCCGGTGTGTCGCTCCTTGCCCCAGTAGCCAATCATCACGGTTGGGCCGTCGACTACGAGCTCGCCGCGCTCTCCAACGTTCACAGTGTCGCCGCGCTCGTCTATCGCCCACACGCGACTGCCCGAGCATGCGACGCCGATCGGTACCTGCTCAACTTGGTCGTCGGGGATGTCCGTGACTCGAGCGAAGGTGCATACGTTGGTCTCCGTGGGGCCATAGAGGTTGAGCAGGCGCGCTGCCGGGAACGCGCGGCGCAGCCGACGCAACGCAGCGATCGGATAGGGCTCGCCTGCAAACAGGATCGTCGACAGCTCCTCAGGAGGGTCGTCGAGAAGACCAACGCTCTCCATCAGCATCAGCGCCGAGGGCACCGAGTACCAGACGGTGATCTGTTGGTCGCGCAGGAACTCGAGGAGCGATGCGGCCACAAACGCGACGCTCTCGGGGATCAGGTGCACGCTCGCGCCAGCCATGAACGCAACGTAGACGTCGAGCACCGAGAGGTCGAAGTGAAACGGCGCGTGACTCGAGAAGCGATCGGTTGGCAGCGGGGCGAGCTCGCGGTGCGCCCAGTCTATGAATGCGAGCGCATTGGTGTGGGAGATGCACACCCCCTTCGGCGCGCCGGTCGATCCGGAGGTGTAGAGAATATAGGCGAGGCCCTCATCACCGCGACGGGTCCTTCGGACTGCATTCGCAGCGCCCGACTGAAGCTGCCAAGTGCACCCGTCGTCACTGAAACTGACGACATGGGCGATCTGCGGCTGGCCCTGCATGCGATCGCGCAAATGGCTCGCGGTGGTGGCCAGCACAGCTGACCCGCAATCCTCAAGCAGCCCAGCGACTCGCCCAGGCGGGCTCAACGGATCGATCGGCACATACGCTGCGCCGAGACGGAGCACGGCCTGCATCAGCGCGACAGCAGCGATCGACTTGGGCATCCACATGGCGACCCGGTCGCCTGGGCCTACCCCCAGGCTCGCAAGTGCACCCCTGAGCTCCTCGATCTCGTGGTCCAGCTCGCGGTAAGTGACCTGGCGCCCTGGCTCCGCCACAGCGATCCCGCCCGGGTTACGCGCAAGGCCTCTGGCAAATGCCTCGGTGAGGCTCCTGGCGACATGTTGAGGGATCGATGTCCTAGTTGGGGTTACGGTTTGGAGGTTCACAATCCGAGCTTTCCGGCAATGATGTCCAGTTGCATCTCCGACGTTCCCGAGAAGATCGTCGACGGCAGCGCGTCATGCAACAACTGGTCGATTCCGGTGTCGGACATCACGCCAAGGCCACCCGAGATGTGGATGGCGTCCAGGCCGAGCTTAATTGCCGCTTCACTCGCTGCGAGCTTGGCGAGCGAGCTGGCCAGCAGTGCATCGGGACCGTTGTCCAGCAACCAGCAAGCCCGGTAGACCAAGAGCCGTGCCGCCTCCAAACGAAGCTTCATCCTGGCAACTCTGTGCGAGATCGCCTGGTTCTTGCCGATCGGCCGACCGAACTGGCGACGCTCGCGTGCGAACTTCACCACCTCGTCGAGGCAGTGCTGCATGGACCCCAGATAACCCGCGACCAGACATGCGCGCTCCGCCTGCATGGAGGCTTGAAAGACGAGCGATCCCTGACCCTCAGCACCGACCAGGTTCTCTGCCGGAACTACACAGTCGTCGAGATAGATGCTCGCCATGGGGGAGCTTGCGAGCCCGCTCTTGACGAGCGGCGCGCCGACGACCAGCCCGTCTGTGTCACGCGGCAGCACGAACGCGCTGAGCGAAAGGTATCCGCCACGTGAGTCGGTGCTTGCATAGATGAGAGCGACGTCGGCTATCGGGCCGTTGGTTATGTAGGCCTTCTCGCCGGTGATCCGATAGTTGGCTCCGTCCCTGATCGCGGTGGTCTTGATGGCGAGAATGTCAGAGCCGGCTTCCGACTCTGTCATCGCATTGGCTCCGATCAGATTGCCTTTGGCCAGCCCTGGCAGCAGGGCCGCTTTGACCGCATCCGTGGCAGCGCCGGCGATCGGCCCGGTGCAGGCGAAGAGGTGTGCGGCGGTGGAGAACAGAAGGCCCAGGTCCCCTGCACCCTCGCCGAACCCCTCGAGCACATACGCAGTGGTGAGCAGATCCAGGCCGAGGCCTCCGTTTTCCTGCGGGACATTCAGGCCAGCCAAGCCGAATCTTGCGGCTGCATCCCAAGCCGGACGATGAAAGGTGTGCCCGCGGAGCTGCGCCGCCTGGGGATCTTGAGGGGCGGGCGTTGGCAGATGCCGGGCGATGTCGCGCGCGGCGGCGTGAAGATCCTTCTGCTCGGCCGTCCAATTAAAGTCCACAGCAGATCCCTAACGCCGCCGTCATCTGACAGCCTCGCCGTGACGAGATCCACCGCGCGCGAGACGCGTCGGTGCGAGCGCATGCAACGGCTGCGCGGTGGCATGGCGTGCGAACGTATCGAGCGCGAGGCGCAGCCGTTCGCGTGTTTCGTACGGCTGGATCACCTCGTCGATGTAGCCACGCTCGGCGGCTGCGCCGGCATGACAGCGCTCGCTTCGATAGCTCTGTGCGAGCCGACTCAGCAGTTGCACCGGATCTGCTGCCTGGGTGAGCTCACGACGGTGGATGACTTGCACAGCGCTGCGCGCATCCATGATCCCGATCTCCGCATCCGGCCAGGCGTAGGTGAGGGTGGCGCCGAGGTGGCGAGCATTCATCGCGATGAACGCTCCTCCGTATGCCTTGCGCAGGATGACGGTGAAGCGCGGCACCGTTGCACCCGCGAACGCGCGCACCAGTTGCGCTCCACGACGGATTACACCGTCGTGCTCTTGACGGGTGCCGGGCATGAAACCGGGCGTATCGACCAGTACGACCAACGGCAGTCGATAGGTGTTGCACAGATCGAT